>CAYSED010000018.1:3502-12401 GCA_964429935.1 uncultured Hyphomonadaceae bacterium | reverse complement strand
CGCCGAAGACCTGCACGGCCCGGTCGGCCACGCGCCCGACCATTTCGGAGGCGAACATCTTGGTCGAGGAGGCGAGCATGGTCACGTTCTCCCCGGCATCGCGCCGCCGCGCCGTCTCCAGCAGCATGCAGCGCGCCGCATAGGCCTCGGCTTGGCTGTCCGCCATCAGCGCCTGGATGAGCTGGTGCTCGGCAATCGGCTTGCCGAACTGCTTGCGCTCCAGCGCATAATGGACCATTTCCGAAATCAGCCGCTCGGCCATGCCCGTGCAGACAGCCGAAATGTGCAGGCGGCCCTTGTCGAGCACGCTCATGGCCACCTTGAAGCCCTCGCCTTCCCCGGCAACGCGGTTCTCGGCGGGCACGCGCGCATTGTCGAAATTCACGTCACAGATGTGCGCGCCTTGCTGTCCCATCTTCTTTTCCGGCGGGCCGACCGAAACGCCCGCCATCTCCCGCGGCACGATGAAGGCCGAGACGCCTTTGGCGCCCTCGACTGAGGGATCGGTCCGCGCCATCACGGTAAAGAGGTCTGCGGTATTGGCATTGGTGATGTAGCGCTTGGTCCCGTTCAGCACATAATGGTCGCCGTCGCGGATCGCCTTGGTGCGCACCGAGCCTGCGTCAGAGCCTGCTTCCGGCTCGGTCAGCGCAAAGCTCGCGATCAGGTCGCCGCTTGCGATCCCCGGCAGCCATTTCGATTTCTGCGCCTCGGTCCCGAACAGGACGAGCGCTTGCGATCCGATGCCGATGTTCGTGCCCGCGACCGACCGGAATGCCGGGGAGGTCCGCCCAAGCTCGAGCGCGACGAGGCATTCGGTCTCCATGTCGAGCGCGAGCCCGCCAAATTCTTCAGGCACGGCGAGCCCGAACAGGCCGAGCGCCTTCATCTCCTCGACAATGCTTTGCGGCACCTCGTCCTTCTCGGCGACCTCTGCTTCGAGCGGCCGGCATTTCTCGGTCACGAACCGCCGGACGGTCTCGACCAGTTGCGCGCGCAGTTCGCTGTCGAATGCCATGGGTCTCATCTCCTTCGCGGGGGTGGCACCTTGCCATGTTCTCCCACGACTTTAGAACCAGCGCGAAGCCGGGGCAAACGGCCAGAGGAGCTGAATCACATGAAAATGACCGTCGTCACGGAGGGCGAGTTTGCCGGCTGGCACACCTGGCCGGAGGAACCGTTCGAATATGAAACCGCAGGACCCTTCCATGTCAGGCGCGACAACAGGGGCTCTGTCTGCGCCTTCCGCGCGGAACGCAAGCACATGAATTCCGGCGGCGTCATGCATGGCGGCTGCCTCATGACCTTTGCCGACTTTGCCCTCTTCGCCATCGCCCATGACGAGATCGGCAATGACAATTATGGCCTGACCGTCGCCTTCACGTCGGAATTTCTCGACGGCCCGAAACTCGGCGAGCGAGTCGAGGCGCGCGGCGAGGTCCTGCGCGCCGGGGGCTCCCTCGTCTTCGTTCGCGGCCTCGTCACGGCGGAGGGCAGGACCTGCCTCAATTTTTCCGGCACCATCAAGCGGGTTCGGGCGAAAGGGTAACACGACATCGGCTTGTCCCCGCGAATGCGGGGGCCCCATGCCGCTTCCCGCTCTCAGCGCTCGAATGGATCGCGCATCAGGATGACGTCCTCGCGCTCCGGAGAGGTCGAGACAAGGGCGGCGGGACGTCCGACGAGTTCCTCGAGGCGGCGGACATATTTGACCGCCTCGGCCGGCAGGTCGTTCCAGCTCCTCGCCCCGCGCGTCGAGGCGGACCAGCCCGGCAGCGTCTCGTAGACAGGCTGGACGGCCGCCTGCGCCGCTGCCGTTGCCGGAAGGTAGTCGAGAACCTCGTCACCAAGCCGGTAGGCGACGCAGACCTTGAGTTCCTCGAAGCCGTCGAGCACGTCGAGCTTGGTGAGGGCGAGCCCGTCTATGCCGGACACGGCCACGGCCTGCCGGACCATGACCGCATCGAACCAGCCGCAGCGGCGCTTGCGCCCGGTTACGGTGCCGAACTCGTGCCCGGCCCTGCCAAGGCGCTCGCCGGTCTCGTTGGCCTGCTCGGTCGGGAAGGGACCTGCCCCGACCCTTGTTGCATAAGCCTTGGCGAGACCGAGCACATAGGTCACGGCGCGAGGGCCGAGGCCGGTACCGGCCGCCGCCTGCCCGGCAACCACGTTCGAGGACGTCACGAACGGATAGGTGCCATGATCGACGTCGAGCATCACCCCTTGCGCTCCCTCGAAGAGGATGCGTTTGCCGCTCCGCGCGGCCTCCTCGAGCCGCTTCCAGGCGGGCCCGGCATAGGCAAGCAGGCGGGGGGCGACCTGCAGGAGGTCTGCCTTCAGCCGGGCGGCGTCGGGAGCCTCGAGGCCAAGCCCCGCGCGGAGGGGCGCGTGGTGGGCAATGAGGCGCGCAAGCTTCAGGTCGAGCGCGCCCTCGTCGGCAAGATCGGCAACCCGGATCGCCCGGCGGCCGACCTTGTCCTCATAGGCCGGACCGATGCCGCGTTTCGTTGTGCCGATCTGCGCGCCGTCTTCGGCGGCCCCTTCACGGGCAGCATCGAGATCCCTGTGCCAGGGCAGGATGAGGCAGGCATTCTCGGCAAGCAGGAGATCGTCCGGGCCGAGCCGGATGCCGCCTTCCGCCATGTTGTCGATTTCGGACAGGAGCTGCCACGGATCGACGACGACGCCATTGCCGATGACCGAGAGCTTGCCGCCGCGCACCACGCCGGAGGGCAACAGGTTCAGCTTGTAGGTCTTGCCATCGATGACCAGCGTGTGCCCGGCATTGTGGCCGCCCTGGAAGCGGGCGACGACATCGGCGCGGTGGCAGAGCCAGTCGACGATCTTGCCCTTGCCCTCGTCGCCCCACTGGGCGCCAACCACGACCACGCCTGACATGCCGCTTGCTCCCTCCGGTTCAGCCGGGGCGACAGGGACATGCTTTGACGATCGATGGCAAGAGATGGCCTGCAAGATGCCCGCAATTGGCCCGAATTCCCTTAACTTTCGTACAGGATCACATGCGAAATTGCCTCGTATGCTGCACAAGATCCTGATCCTTGCCGCGTTACTGGCACCCGGCCCCGCCCTCGCCCAGGGGACGGGACCCGTCGATCTGAACTGCGCCGGAGAGCGCGCGAGCACGGTCGTGATGATGGCGAGCGGCGAGACGCTGACGGTCGCGACGCGCCTCTCGCCCCGCCCGCTGACGAACCGCGAGGGCGAGGTGACCGGATATGACTGGCCGGTCTATGACCATTCCGTCACCCGCAGCGACGGAACCGAACTCATCGCCTATTCGGCCAGCAAGCTTTATGACGATGTCGGGCCGATCTCGTGCGGGGAACGCCTCGACACGGCTCATCGCGAACTTGCCGGCATGCTCGCCGGCGCGCGCCGGCTCGACCTCGAAGACCGCCGCCTGATGTCGGAGACCGTGCGGATCGGCCAGCTCGCGGCCTGCCTCGGCAATCCGGCGGCCTGCGATGTGGAGCCGCACTATGCCAACCCATCCGGCGAGCTCCGCGAACTCGGGGCCGACCGGTTCCAGGCCCTCATCGCTTCGCGCCCCGTGATCCTGACGGTCTACCGCTCGGCCTATATCATCGAGACCTATGCCTATGCGCCGGGCGAGCGCACGCTTGTGCTGCTTGAGACGGGCGGCTGCTAGCGAAGGCGCGAGAGCCGTGCTAGCGGCAACGCGATGCAGACTTTCTATGCGCCCGCACAGGCCGGACACGCCCCTGCCCTCGAACTGCAGAACGGGGAGATGGTGCCCTATGCTGAAAAGCCGGAGCGCGTCGCGGCGATCCTTGCAGCCATCGGCGCAACCACGCAGCCGCAGGACCACGGCCTCGCACGCATCGCAGCTGTGCATGATGCAGCCTATATCGCCTTCCTGGAACGGGCGCATGGCGAGTGGGTTGCAGCCAGCCGTCCGGGCGATGCCATACCCTATGTCTTCCCGGTGCGCGGCCGGCGGCCGCTCACCCTCTCCCGCATCGACGGCGAGCTTGGCCGCTATGCCTGCGATTGCGGAACGCCGGTTGCCGCAGGGACATGGGAAGCAGCTTACCGGGGCGCGCAGACTGCCCTGTCGGCGCTGGAGGCCGTGCTCGCCGGCGCGCCTGCGGCCTTTGCGCTCTGCCGCCCGCCCGGCCACCATTCGGGCCAAGATTATATGGGCGGATACTGCTACCTCAACAATGCCGCCATCGCCGCACAGGCCGCCCTCGACAAGGGCGCGGGCCGCGTGGCCGTACTCGATGTAGATTATCACCATGGCAACGGCACGCAGGATATCTTCTACGAGCGCGGCGAGGTCTTCCACGTCTCGCTGCATGCCGACCCGTCTACGGACTATCCATTCTACTGGGGCCACGCGGACGAGACAGGTTCCGGCCCCGGGGCGGGGGCGACGCTGAACCTGCCTCTGCCGCAGGGCACGGACTGGAACGCCTACCGCCCGTCCCTCGCGCGCGCCCTCGACGCCGTGGCAGCCTTCAAGCCGGACCTGCTCGTCGTGCCTTTCGGGGCCGACACCTACGAGAAGGACCCGATCAGCCATTTCCGGCTGCGCACGGAGGATTACCCGCTGATGGGCAGAGACATTGCGGAACTCGGCCTGCCCATGGTCGTCACCATGGAAGGCGGCTACGCGATCGAGGCGCTGGGCGCCAATGTGGCGGGCTTTCTGAACGGACTGGATCGGCCAAGAGGCTGACGCAAGCGGACCTATCGAAGGATCTCGTAAGGCTCGATCCGGAATTCCGACAGCATGTCGGCAAACTCCCCGGCCTTGCGGGACCAGTTCTGCGTGATCTTGCCATCTTCGGTCTTGTACCAGGACCGGCCGCACGCCGCATCTCCCCAGACCGTCTGGGCGAGTTCTGCCTGAAGCTTCCGGTTATAGGCGTCCTGGGCAGCCTTCGACGGTGCGATGGCGGCGATCCCGTCTTTCTCCATCCGGTCGAGCGCCTTCAGGACATAGCCGACCTGCGCCTCCATCATGTAGGTAATCGAGTTGTGCCCGAGATTCGTGTTCGGCCCGTAGAGGACGAACAGGTTCGGGAAGCCCGCCACGGTCACGCCCTGGAAGGCCTCCGCCCCGCCCTTCCAGGCATCGTTCAGCGTGCCCTGCTCGCCGCTGACCTCGACCGACCAGTGCCAGTCGGACGTGTTGAAGCCGGTCGCATACATCAGGATGTCGCAAGCATGGTGCGTGCCGGTCGACGTTTCCACGCCGTCCGGAACGATGCGCGCGATAGCGCCGGTCTCGAGCGTGACATTGTCCTGCTGCAGCGCCGGATAAAGGTCGTCGCTGATGAGGATGCGCTTGCAGCCGACCGGATAGCCGGGCGTCAGCTTTGCGCGCAGGGCCGGATCGGGAACCTGCGCCTCGAGATGGTCGAGCGCGATCCGCGTCAGCGCTGCCCGGCCCTCGTCCGTGTATGAAAAGGCGTGCCAGGTCAGCCCGTCGGCATTCTCGAACCACAGGCTGCGATTGATCCCAGCGACGCGCATCGCCGCTTCCGGCTGGCTCGCCATAAGCGCCTTCATCTCGGGCGTGATCGCCATGTCGTTGCGCGGGATGATCCAGTTCGGCGTGCGCTGGAAGACGGTGACATGCTCGGCGGTCTTCGCAAGCTCAGGTATCGCCTGGATGGCGCTTGCCGCCGACCCGATGACGCCGACCCGCTTGCCGTCCCAGGAGACCGAGCGGTCCCAGCGCGCCGTATGCATGGCCGGGCCGGAGAAACTGTTCCGGCCCTCGATATCCGGCAGGGCCGGCCGGTTGAGCTGGCCGAGCGCGCCGACGACTGCTCCGGCCTCGATCCTGTTGCCCTTGTGGGTCGTGACCGTCCATATCTTCGCCCCGGCATTCCAGGCCGCCGAGGCAGCTCCCTCCGAGAGCCTCACCTGCGGCCCGAGCTGGTAGCGCTCGACGAGTTCCTCGGCATAGGCCTGGACCTCGTCGGCCTGGGGATAGACCCGCGACCAGTTGGCCGACGGCGCGAAGGAGAGCTGGTAGAGCACGACCGGCACGTCGCAGGCGCAGCCCGGATAGGTGTTCTAGAACCCGAAGGTTGGCGGCACCTGGTTCGAGAACACCTATCCGGCACGTCGCAGGCGCAGCCCGGATAGGTGTTCTCGAACCAGGTGCCGCCAACCTTCGGGTTCTTTTCGAGGAGCGTGAAGTCCCGCCCGGATTCCTTCAGCCTGATGGCGGCGATCAACCCGCCAAGCCCGCCGCCGATGATGACCACATGCCTGTTGTCCATATGCCGTGTCCTCCCGAGACCGGCCTAAGGGTCCATCGCCCGGCTGGCCATGGCAAGAGGGGCCGTGGGGGAAAGCGCCTACTTTCGGGAGCCGAACCGGTAATAGACCCGTCCGCCGACGCTGTCATTGCCCTGGTTTCGGCCCTGCCCGATGATCTGCCCGTGGGACAGGTGCTCGTAGATGACCTGGACGCCCCAGCGTTCGCCAAGGTGCCGGTTCAGGGCAATGCTCGTGCGGAACAAGTCCCGGGAGCCGAAGAGTATATTGTTCTCGTCGAATTCGGTCGCCCTCGGGTCGCCCGCCGGGAACGGCAGGTCGATCGCGCCATTGTGGACGATGTAGCCTATGCCGGGCTCGAACGACCATTTGTCGTCCCGGCCGAAATCGAAGTTCCACAGGAGGCCGAAGCCGCCAAAGCTTGTGTCTCCGGCCGTGTTGACGGACCCGACAAGATAGGGGCGCGGCCGTCCGGTCCACGTCCAGCCGGTTGGCAGCGGCGACCCGAACACGATCTCGGCCTCGATGTTCACGCCGGATTCCTGGTTCTCGTTGCCCGGGTTTATGCCGACGCTGATATTGTGGGCGAGGACGCCGGCCCGGACTTCCTCGACAAGCGGGGACGCAGATGCGCCGGAGAGGAAGCCGGGAAGGAATGCCGCAATTCCAAAGACATACAGTTTTGAAAGCATGTGTAAACCTACCCCGGCCGTCTTGCGTCATGTCAGCGCGAGCGCGCGCGGTGTCAATCGGACGCCACAAAACGTGACCGGCCTCCCCGCCGGAAGCCGGCCAGACCTAGAACCTGAGTACCTTCACATAACGCACATGGGCGAGCGCATTGAGCTCCGCCACGACCTCTTCCGGCGGTTCGGAATCGACCCCGACGAGGGCGATCGCCTCGCCGCCGGCTTCCGTGCGCCCGAGATGGAAAGTCGCGATATTGACCTTCGCCTCTCCGAGCATCTGCCCGAGCGAGCCAATGAAGCCTGGCGCGTCCGAATTGTTTACATAGATCACGACCGGCGAGAAGTCGCCCTCGAGCGCCATGCCCTTGACCTCGACAATGCGCGGACGCCCCGCCGAAACCGTACCGGCGACCGTGCGCCAGCCCCCTTCCGGCGCATTCGCCGTCGCCCGGGTCTTCACCTTGATCCGCACGAGGCTGTCATAGACCGGGCTTGCATCGGTCTTCGTCTCGGTGAGCTTCACGCCGCTTTCGGCGAGGATCGCCGGGGCTGACACCATGTTCACGTCTCCGCGCGAAGGCCTGAGCAGCCCGGCGAGGGCCGCCGCCGTCAGGGGCTTGCGGTTGAGGTCGGCGACCTCGCCTTCATATTCGATGATGACTTCGTCGAACCCGAAATCGCTGATCTGCCCGGCAAACAGGCCGAGCTTTTCGGCGAGCACCGAGAACGGGCGCAGGCGCGGCGCTTCCTCGGCCGTGACAGACGCCATGTTCAGGGCATTCGTCACCGCACCGGTCAGGAGATAATCGCTCATCTGCTCGGCGACCTGCAGGGCGACGTTTTCCTGCGCCTCCTCGGTCGAGGCACCAAGATGCGGCGTCGCGATGAAGTTCGGCGTGCCGAACAGCGGGTTCGCCTTGGCCGGCTCCTCGGCGAACACATCAAAAGCTGCCGCACCGATATGTCCGCTGTCCAGCAATTCCTTGACCGCAGCTTCGTCCACGAGGCCGCCGCGCGCGCAGTTGACGAGGATCACGCCCGGCTTGGTCTTCCTCAGCGCTTCGGCGGAAAGGATGTTGCGTGTCTGGTCCGTCAGCGGCGTATGCAGCGTGATGACGTCGGCGCGCGCGAGGAGCGCGTCAAGTTCGACCTTCTCGACGCCAAGCTCGACGGCGCGGTCTTCGGTCAGGAACGGGTCGAAGGCAATCACCCGCATGGCAAGCCCGATGCCCCGCTCGGCGACGCGGCTGCCAATGTTGCCGCACCCGATCAGTCCGAGCGTCTTGTAGCTGAGCTCCCGGCCCATATAGCCGGATTTCGGCCACTTGCCGGCCTGCGTGTCGGCATTGGCTGCAGGGATCTGCCGGGCCGCGGCAAACATGAGGGCGATGGCATGTTCGGCGGTGGTGATCGCATTGCCGAAGGGCGTGTTCATCACGACGACGCCCTTGGCGGTTGCGGCCTTGATGTCGATATTATCGACGCCGATGCCGGCCCGGCCGATCACTTTCAGCTTGCCGGCTGCAGCGATCACATCGGCGTCAGGCTTGCAGGCGGAGCGTACGGCAAGACCGTCATAGCCGCCGATGATGGCGATAAGTTCGTCCTTGGACAGGCCGGTCCTGATGTCGGTCTCGATGCCGCGCTGGTTGAAGATCTCGACGGCAGCGGGGCTAAGCTTGTCGGCGATGAGAACTTTGGTCATGGGCTTGTTCCTTTGGGTCTGTCCGCGCGCCCCGGCAAATGACGGGATCCTTGTTCGGGCGGATGAATTGAAATGGGGAAGTCCCGGCTGTGGCGGGAATTATCGTCGCGCCCCTCAGGCAGCCGCAACAGTCTCGGCGAAGGCCCAGTCGAGCCACGGGGTGAGCCTGCGGACATCGTCCGGCTCGACGGTGCCGCCGACCCAGATGCGCAGGCCCGGCGGAGCC
>CAYSED010000018.1:0-3492 GCA_964429935.1 uncultured Hyphomonadaceae bacterium | reverse complement strand
TCGAAACAGGCGCCTTCTTTCTCGAGGAGCTTCATCATCTTCTTGACAAAGGACCGCTGGCCGTCCTCGTCCAAGGCGGCAACGCGCGGGTCGGCGATCCTGAACGTCACGCCCGTATTCGAGCGCGCCGCCGGATCGGCACAGAGGAACTCCACCCAGTCGGTGCGGGCGACCCAGTCAGCGAGAATGCCCAGGCTTTCGTCCGACCGCGCTTTCAGGGCTGTCCAGCCGCCGAGGCTCTCGCACCAGTCGAGGGCCTGGAGATAGTCCTCGACGCAGAGCATGGACGGCGTGTTGATGGTCGCCCCCTGAAAGAGGTCCTCGTCGAGCTTGCCGCCCTTTGTCATGCGGAAGAGCTTCGGAAGAGGCCGGTCCGGCGTGAAGCTCTCGAGGCGTCGCACTGCCTTCGGCGACAGGATCAGCATGCCGTGGGCCGCTTCCCCGCCAAGGCATTTCTGCCAGCTGTAGGTCACGACATCGAGCTTTTCCCAATCGATGTCCTGCGCGAAGGCGGCAGAGGTCGCATCGCAGATCACGACGCGGTCCGGGTTCGGCCTGATCCAGCCGGCATCCTTCACGCGCACGCCTGAGGTCGTTCCATTCCAGGTGAAGACGATGTCGGCATCGTCCCGCGCCTTCGCGAAGGGCGGCAGGTCGCCATAGTCCCCGACATAGGTGTTGCAATCGGCGAGCTTGAGCTGCTTCACCGCGTCGGTCACCCAGTCCTGCCCGAAGCTTTCCCAGGCGAACACGTCGACCGGCCGCGCCCCGAGCATTGACCACATGCACATCTCGACCGCCCCGGTGTCTGACGCCGGCACGATGGCGACACGGTAATCCTCAGGAATGCCGAGAATGACCTTCGAGCGGTCGATCGCCGCTTTCAGCCTGGCCTTGGCATCGGCGGACCGATGCGAGCGCCCGAGCACGGCAGTTTCAAGGCTGGCGAGGGAAAATCCGGGGCGCTTGGCGGTCGGTCCGGACGAAAAGTGCGGGCATGCTGGGAGCACGCCTGGCTTGGCGACGGTCGTCATCTGTTTGTCTCCTATCCTTACAGATAGGCTGCACGCCGTTGGGAGCGTGTGGCCCGCCGCCCCTATGGCAGAGTGCGGGCGCGGCCGCAAACGGAATTCCTGTCGCCGGGCAAAATCATGCGGCTTGACCGGGCACCGGCGGCGGTCCAAGGCGAGCGTCATGCCGACACGCCGCTCGCCCGCCGACTGGGGGCTTTTTCTCGTCCTTTCGCTGTTCTGGTCGAGCGCGTTCGCGATGACGAAAGTCGCGGTCGATGGCCTGCCTGCCAGCCTCATCATCCCCTGCCGCCTCGCCACGGCGGCAGCGATCCTCTGGGCGGTAATGCTGGCGCGGGGCGAACGCCTGCCGCCCTTTTCGGACCGCGCGTCCTGGCTGGCGATCCTCGGCATGGGCTCGGCCGGAACGGCCGTGCCGTTCTACCTCATCACCCTCGGCCAGGAGACGATCGATTCCTCGCTTGCCGCGCTCATCATCGCCGCTTCGCCGCTCTTTGCGGCCTGCCTCGCGCACTGGCGCTTCGGCGACGAGCGGATGACGCCGCAAAAGGTCGCCGGGCTCGCCGTCGGTTTTTCCGGCGTCGCCGTCCTGCTCGGTCCGGACGCGCTGAACGGCCTTGGCAGCGCGAACATTGCCGCGCAGATGCTCGTGCTCGCCGGAGCGTTCTGCTATGCCCTGAACAGCATCATTGCCCGCGGCGCGCCGCGCATGGCTCCGACCGTCCTGCCGGCAGGCTTCCTGACCGTGGCGAGCGTCCTGTCCCTGCCCATGCTTGCCTTCACGGACTGGCAGGCTGTGCAGCCCGGCCCGGCGAATGTGCTGGCGGTCGTTCTCCTCGGCACGATCCCGACGGCGGCGGCCGGCATCCTGCTGATGTTCCTCGTCCAGCGCACGAGCGCGACGTTCATCGCCCTCACCGGTTATGTCATACCCGTCATGTCGGCGGTGATCGGCTATCTCGCCTTCGGGGAAACGCAAAGCTGGATGGCCCTGCTGGCCTTCGCGCTCATCCTTGGCGGCGTCTGGCTCTCCCAGCGCCGGGAGAAGCCGCCCCTCAAAGCCTGAACATGCCCTCGATCACCGTCACAGCCTCGCCGGAGAGCTTGACGCGGTCGCCCGCAAGCTCGGTCCCGACAAAGGCCCCTCGCCCCGGATAGGCCTGGAAGCAGCGCAAGGTTGCGGGGCCAAGTTTCGCCGACATCAGCGGGGCGACCATGCAGTGCCAGCTTCCCGTCGCCGGATCTTCCTCGATGCCGCTGCCCGGCGCGAAGAACCGGCTCGTGACGTCCGCTCCGTCAGGCCCGCCGGGGGCGATGCAGCCGACATTGCCCCGGTCCCAGCCAGGTGCCTCCACGCCGAGGCGGGCGAGCGCCTTGTGGTCCGGCTTCAGGGCGAGGATGTCGTCCGGCGTCTCGAAGACGCAGGCGAGGAAGCTTCCCGCCCAGGCTTCGAGCGGCCGGGCCCCGAGCGCGGCGACCATCGCCTCGGTCACGTCCACCTGCTGAAGGCGCGAGGCCGGGAAGTCCATGACATAGCCCGGACCGGACCGAACGACCTCCAGGACGCCGGACCGGACGGTCTCGAAAGCGATCACCCCGCCGCCGAACCCCTGATGCGCGTAGAGTACATGCGCGGCGGCAAGGGTCGCGTGGCCACAGAGCGGCACTTCGACGGCCGGAGTGAACCAGCGCAGGTGCCAGCGTCCCTCCCCGGCGGGCACCATGTAGGCCGTCTCGGCGACATTGTTCTCGGCCGCGATAGCCTGCAGCGTGGCATCCGGCAGGAAGGCGTCCAGCGGCATGACGCAGGCCTGGTTGCCCTGGAAAGGCAGGCTGGCAAACGCATCAACCTGGTAGAAAGGCAGCAATACGGACATGCGCGTCTCCTCTGATCTGGCGACAGACGACTAGCGCAAATGGACAAGTTTCCGGAAACGATGATTTCTGAGCGATCCTGAAGCCCCGCTAAAGCTTTCTTTCGACGAAGCGGCCGTGCCGTGGTGGACAGGCCTGCCGAAACGTGGCTTCCACCTTTTCCAGCAACGCCTGCCTGAACGAGACGAGACGACCATGACCGCTGCCCTGCGCCCTTCGGGACGTTCCGCCGACGAACTTCGCCCGGTTATCCTCGAGCCACAGGTGACCCGCTATGCCGAGGGGTCATGCCTTGCCAAATTCGGCCACACGCATGTCCTCTGCACGGCAAGCTGGGAAAGCTCTGTTCCCGGCTGGATGCGCGGCAAGGGGGCCGGCTGGGTAACCGGCGAATACGGCATGCTGCCGCGCGCCACCCACACGCGCGGCCGCCGGGAAGCCGCTGCCGGAAAACAGTCGGGACGGACGCAGGAAATCCAGCGCCTGATCGGGCGGTCGCTCCGCTCAGTCGTCGACCTCACGGCGCTTGGCGAAAATCAGATCACGATCGACTGCGATGTCCTGCAGGCCGATGGCGGCACCCGCA
>CAYSED010000017.1:33840-39166 GCA_964429935.1 uncultured Hyphomonadaceae bacterium | reverse complement strand
CTAGCACGAGCTCGAGAAACTCGTACACCGCGTACATGGAGCCGCGGCGCGCGCCCTCGGACCCCGTGAAGATCACGCAGGTCGTGGAGCAGTTGACGCGCGACAGCAGGAACCCCTCCTCGCCCAGGCCGGCCGTCTGCCGCGGGGGGGCGCCGAGGGCCGTGGCCGCGGCGGGGCCGACGGCAAAGCGCGGGCGCTGGTGGCCAATTCCGGCAATTCAAACGCCTTCACGGGCCCGAAGGGTGTACTCAAAAATGACGCGACGCTGAAGGCACTGACTGAAGCACTCGGCGTCACAAGGGAAGAATGTTTCCTCGCCGCGACGGGCGTCATCGGCGAGCCGCTCGCCGACCCGAACTTCGTCGGCATGGCCGTGCCGGACCTTGTGGCAAGGCTCGGCCAGCCGGACTGGGAAGCTTGCGCCCGCGCCTTCATGACGACCGACACCTATCCGAAAGGCGCAAGGCGCATAGCCAGAATTGGTGGCACGGAGGTCCGATTTGCCGGCATCGCCAAGGGCTCCGGCATGATCGCACCGAACATGGCGACCATGCTTGCCTATGTCTTCACCGATGCGGCAGTCGCCGCTCCCCTCTTGCAGGAAACCCTCGCCGGGATCGCCGACGAGACGTTCAACTGCATCACGGTCGATGGCGACACGTCCACGTCCGACACGCTGATGGCCTTCGCGACCGGGGCGAGCGGTGTCCCGCCAATCCTCACCCGCGAGGATGAACGCTATCCGTCCTTTGCCGAAGCGCTGCGCAATGTCTGCCTCGATCTCGCCTTGCAGGTCGTCAAGGATGGCGAAGGGCTGACGAAATTCGCGACGATAAGGGTCGAGGGGGCCGTCTCTCGCCTCTCGGCCAGGATCGTCGCCGCCTCGATCGCCAACTCGCCGCTCATCAAGACCGCCATGGCCGCCGGCGACGCCAATTGGGGCCGCATCGTCATGGCAGTCGGCAAGTCGCTCGAACCGGTCAGCCTCGACGACCTCGCCATCTGGTTCGACCATGTCCAGGTCGCAAAGGCTGGCGGGCGGGCGCCCGACTATGACGAGGCGGCCGCCAGTGCCGTCTTCGCCAAGCCGGAGTTCACGATCCGGGTCGATCTCGGCGCCGGCCCCCACGCCGCCACGGTCTGGACGTGCGACCTGACGCACGGCTATGTCGACATCAACGGTGCCTACCGGACATGACGCGGCTCGTCCTCGTCGTTGCCGCTGCCATTTTCGATGCTGACGGACAGGTCCTCCTCGCCCGCAGGCCGGCCGGCAAGCCCATGGCCGGCCTCTGGGAGTTTCCGGGCGGCAAGGTCGATCCCGGCGAGACGCCTGAAGCGGCCCTTGCCCGCGAGCTACACGAAGAGCTCGCGATCAGGGTGAATCCCTCGCTGATGAAACCGCTCACATTCGCGAGTTTTGCTTATCCGGACTTTCATCTTCTGATGCCATTGTACGCTTGTCGGGAATGGTCGGGGATACCGGCGCCACGCGAACACCAGGACCTTGCGTGGGTCGAAGTCTCCGCCCTCCCGGGACTTGAATCACCGGCAGCGGATGTTCCGCTGTTCGACTTTCTCGCAACCGGTCGGCACCAGGAGCCGTAACGCGCATGTCTCGCTCTTTGATGGTTCGCTTCATCGCCGATGAACGAGGTGCGACGGCGGTCGAGTACGCCCTGATCGTCGTCCTTCTCGCCATGGCGCTCATAGGCGCCCTCACCGCCCTCGGATCGGCGCTGTCGACCAGCTTCGGCGACGCGAGCGACGAACTGGCGGCGCTCTAGCCGTCCCCGTCCCGCTCCGGTTTCCCGAACACGTCCTTCAGGCTGACCGTCGCGCTGCCGCGCGCCTTCGGCTGCGGCTGGCCCGGGCCCGGGGCCCATCCCGACAGGTAGATGACCTGAAAGCTCGCGCGCACCCGGCCGTCCGGATCGGAAAAACGCGCGCGGTATATCTCGCCCGCCCGGGCGAGAACGCGTCCCGGCAGCGGCCGCGCGGGACGGCCCGCAAAGGCGGCCCGCTCGGCCATGCCGCCGAGATCGCGCAAAAGGCCGTCCAGGCTGTCATGCCGCACAAGCACCGTCCCGGCATCGGCAACCGGCAGGGCAAAGCCCGCGCGCTGCATCAGACCGGCCATGTCCCTCAGTCCCGGCAGCGGCGACACCCGCAGGGCCGCCCCGCCGGTCAGCTCCGTCTCCGCCTCCGACAGGCTGGTCCGCAATTCCCCGAGCGTCCCCGCGCCGAGGAGCGCGGCGAGGAAGAGCCCGTCCGGCTTCAGCGCCTGCCGGATCTGGACCAGCGTGCCCGGCAGGTCATTGACCCAGTGGAGCGAAAGCGCGCTTGCCACGAGGTCGAGGCAGCCCGGCGCGAAAGGCAGGCGCTCCTCGTCGCAGGCCAGCGCCGGATGGCCGCGTCGGGCAATGGCCGCAGCCATGCCGGCCGAGAGGTCCGCCCCGATGGTCAGGCTGGCCCCCGGCCTCCCGGTAAGGAGCCCCGTCAGCAGCCCGTCATGCGCCCCGAGGTCGAGCGCGACGGGAAACCGCCTCGGCGTGTCGGCCAGGCGTTCCATCAGGGCGCTCGACACGCGGGCCTTCAGGAAGTCATAGTCGCCGAACCCGCCCGCCCGCCGGTCGCGCCTCCGGCGCAGCCGGGTCCGGTCGAAGATCAGGGGGGCACCAGTGGGGGGCATGACAGGCCATATGACCCGGATCGGGCGCGAAACCAAGCAGGCCCTCGCGCGCCTCGCCGACGCGGTCTGGCCGCAGCGCTCGCTCGTCTCCGGCGAACCGGCGCGCGGGGCGCTCTCGGCCGCCGACTTTGCCGCCCTGGCCTTCATCACCGGCCCGGTCTGCCGGATGTGCGGCCTGCCGCAGGCGCTCGACCTCGGGCCCGAGGCCCTGTGTGCCGCCTGCATTGCGCGGCCCCGCGCCTGGAGCCGGGCCCGCGCGGCCCTCGCCTATGACGACGTGTCGCGCCGCCCGATCCTCGATCTCAAGCGGTCCGGACGGCGGGACGGCCTCGCGGTCATGGCGACCTGGATGGCCCTCGCCGGTGCGGACCTGCTCGCGCAGGCGGATGTCATCGTGCCGGTCCCGCTGCATTACCTCCGGCTCGCCAGCCGCGGCTACAACCAGTCCGGCTGGCTTGCCCGTGCCCTCGCCGCCCGGACCGGCGTGCCCGTGCGCCTCGCCGCCCTCGAGCGCCACCGGGCAACCCCAAGCCAGGCCGGCCTGTCGCCGCGGGCCCGCAGGCGCAATGTCCGGGGCGCGTTCCGGGTGCGCCGTTCGCATATGGGCGCGATCCGGGGCAAGCGGGTCCTCCTTGTCGACGATGTCCTGACGACGGGCGCCACGCTTGAAGCCTCGGCCCGCGCCCTGCGCGCGGCAGGGGCGCAGGATGTGATGGCGCTGGTGCTTGCCCGCGTTGTCCGGGACACCGATATAACGCTATGGTAATACTCTTTGAGCTGACTGTTCCGAGGCTTGTTCAGATCGAGGTGCCCCCGCCATGGCCAAGGTGACCATCTATACCCGCGATTTCTGCCCCTATTGTTCGCGCGCCCTGTCGCTTCTCGAATCCAAGGGCGTCTCGCCGACCGTCATCAATGCCGGCATGGATGCTGCCCGGCGGCAGGAAATGATCGAGCGGTCAAACGGCGGCCGGACCTTCCCGCAGATCTTTGTCGGCGACCGGCATATCGGCGGCTGCGATGACATGATGGCGCTCGACCGGAGCGGCCGTCTCGACCCGCTCCTCGCCGGCTGAGGCGGAGCGGCCGGCATGATCCGCTATGCCCTCGCCTGTGCCCGGTGCGACAGCGCCTTCGAGGCCTGGTTTGCCTCCTCGGCCGCCTTTGACGAACAGGCCGCAAGGGGCGATGTCCATTGCCCGGCCTGCGGCAGCCCGCAGGTCGGCAAGCAGGTCATGTCCCCGGCCGTTGCAAGTGGCCGGCAGCGCCCCGGCCGGGACGGGGCGGCCGCGGCGGCGCGGGACTTCATCTCGCGGACGCATGATTATGTCGGCGAGCACTTTGCCGGCGAGGCGATCGCCATGCACCATGGCGAGATCGACGCCCGGCCGATCTGGGGCGAAACGACCCCGGACCAGCGCGAAGCCCTCAGACAGGAAGGCGTCGCCGCCTTCCCGATCCCGGCCCCGTGCGTGCCGGCGAAGCCGGACGCGGCCCGCAAGCTCAACTGAGCCTGGCCCGGGTGCGCCCGTTTGACCGCTTGACCGGTCTTGCGCGCGAGGTATGACGGGCATGACCCAAACCGAACAGGGCGGAGACCTTCCCCATGGCCGAGTCCGACTACATGCATGGCAGCATGGAAATCAGCGAGCAGACGCGCACCTGGTCCGGGTTCATCACGGCAACGCTCTGGGGCTCGTTCATCATCGTCCTTCTGGTCAGCTATTCGACGCTGACCGTCGCCATGGGCATGCACTGGATGATCGCGCTCGGCCTGTGCGCCGCCATGGGCCTGGCCGGCGGGGCGTTTCTCGGCATGGGCGGCGCATGGGTGGCCACCGTCCTCGGCCTCGGGGCCCTCGCCGTCGTGATCCAGGTCATCATCACGCTGTTCTCGCTCATCGGCTGAAGCGCACTTTTCAGGCGTCGGGTCCTGAGGACCGGGCCGCGCCGCACCGGCAGGCCGGGGCGCAGGACTGGCAGTGCGTCTCGGCCGGATTCACCGTGAGCCGCGCCAGGTCCATCGCCGTCCCGCATCCGAGGCAGAAGCCGTAGCCGCCGGCCTCGAGCCGGCCGAGCGCGGCCTCGATCGAGGCGAGAAGGCGACCCTGCCCGCATCCGCCCTGCCGGCACTCGCAGGCCGGCATGCGCCTGCGAATGAGGCCCCCCCGCCCGGCAGCGAGCGGCAGGGGCCTTGAAAACACGCGCTCCATGCCGAGATCAGAGTTCATGAAAGGGATGCTGCGCCCCGTTTAACCAATTGGCAAGCGCCCGCGCGCGATAGGTCTTTCAAATATCGATTATCAGCATATGTAATGGGCTCGGGAGACATAGATCATGGCAGCACATCCTCTGGTTCTCGCCGATGCAACCAAGCGCTTCGGCGGGCTGACCGCGGTCGACCGCCTGAGTTTCGAGGTGCCCGAGGGCCGCATCATCGGCTTTCTCGGGCCGAACGGGGCCGGCAAGTCGACCAGCCTGCGCATGGCGCTCGGCGTCATGCAGCCGGATTCCGGGCGCGCGAGCCTCTTCGGCGGTCCGCCGACCCCGGAAAAGCTGCGCCGGGTCGGCTTCCTGCCGGAAGAGCGCGCCTGGATGACCCGGGTCAAGGACGAGCAGGGCTGGCTGGATGCC
>CAYSED010000017.1:0-33830 GCA_964429935.1 uncultured Hyphomonadaceae bacterium | reverse complement strand
GGTCGGCTTCCTGCCGGAAGAGCGCCGCGTCGGCAAGAAGAGTACACCCCGGTCGAGCATTGCCTATTTCTCCCGCCTGAAGGGCCTGTCCGGAGCCGAAAGCCTGAAACGGGCCGACGAACTTCTTGAGAGCGCCGGGCTCGCCGACAAGGCCCGGCTCAAGAATTCCAAGCTCTCAAAGGGCATGTCCCAGAAGGTCCAGATCCTCGCCTCGCTCGCCCACCGGCCGGACTTTCTCATCCTCGACGAGCCGTTTTCCGGCCTCGACCCGGTCAACCAGCAGGCCCTTGAAGACCTCATCCGCGCGGAGCATTCGCGCGGCGCGACGATCCTCTTTTCGACCCATGTCATGGAGCATGCCGAGCGGCTCTGCGATTCCATCATCATGCTGGCGCGGGGCAGGAAAGTGTTCGACGGCCCCCTGAGCGCGGCCTATGCCCAGCTCGACAGGGGCGCGACCATCGGCCTGTCGGGCGATTTCGACCTGTCCGCCGCCCTCAGACCCAAAGGCTTCGAGCCCGCCCGGGACGCCCGCGCCGCCGCGTCCAATGTCTGGCATGTGCCGCTTGGCCCCGGCCGCGACGCCCAGGATGCCCTGCGCGCCGCCATCGAGGCCGGCGCGCCGATCGCCAGTTTCGTTCCCGACGAAGCGCGCCTGCGCGATGTCTTCGTCAAGCTCGCGGGGCCGCAGGCCGCCGCCGCGCTCGATGCCTCGCAAGTCCAGGGAGTGGCCGCCTGATGCGCAACACCTATCTCGTCTTCCGCCGCGACTATCTCGGCTATGTCTCCGCCTGGGGTTTCTGGGTCGGCCTGGCCGCCCTGCCGGTCATCATGGCCGCCGCCATCGCCATCGGCTATTTCGCGGCCAGTTCGGCGCCCGTGCGCTATTTTGCGGTCATCGAGACCGGCAACACCTATGCCGCGCAGATCGAGCAGGAATTCGCCGACGCCGAGGCTCGCCAGCGCGAACTTGCCCGGGAAAGCGCCGCCGCCCTCGGCCAGGACCTGCCGGACGAGGCGACCGGCGCCTCCAGCGAGCTCGGCGCGAAATTCATCCGCGTCGATCCGCCGGCCCGCACCGTGGACGAGCTGCGGCCGTGGCTTCTTGGCGAGCGCGAGATCGACGGGCCCGACGGGCCGAAGCCCCTGTTCGCTGCGATCCTCGTGCCGGACGGCGAGGACAGGATCGAATACTGGAGCCAGGACGTGACCGTCCAGGAACTGCGCAGCCGCGTGGAGACTGCCGCCCGGACGATTGCCCGCAACCGGACCTTTGCCGAGGCGAACATCGATCCGGCCATTCTCGAGCGCGCCGATGACAGCGCCCTGCCCGTCCTCGAACAGCGCATACGCACATCGGAAGAACAGGCAACCGCCGGCAACGAGGTGACCCTTGCCGACCGCGCGCCCTTCTTCGTCTCGCTCGGCATTTCCTACACGCTCTGGCTGATGATCTTCTCGGTCATCCAGTATCTCCTGATGGGCACGATCGAGGAACGCTCGAACAAGATCTTCGACACGCTGCTGACCTCCGTTCGCCTGCCGCAACTCCTCACCGGCAAGCTCGCCGCCGTCTTTGCCGTCACCATGACCATGATGGGTACCTGGATCATCATCGGCATGGTCCTGTCGGGCTTTGGCGTTGCCAGCCTGCCGCCGGAGGTTCGCGAAGGCATTTCGGCCGGTGTCGGGGCCGCCCTGCAGCCCTCGATCCTCCTGCCGGCCCTCATCAGCTTCGTGTTCGGCTATCTCCTCTTCGGCGTCGTCTTCATCGCGCTCGGCTCGCTCTGCGACACGATCCAGGAAGCGCAGACCCTGATGAGCCCGATCATCATGATCCTGATGCTGCCCATGTTCATGCTGGTCATCGCGCTCGAGGACCCGACCTCGCCGGTTGTCGCGATCGCATCCTGGATCCCGCTCTTCACGCCCTTCCTCCTCATCCTGCGCATGCCGACCGAGCCGCCCCTCTGGGAAGTCATCGGCCAGATCAGCCTTATGGCGGCAACGACCATGCTCGTCCTCTGGCTCGCCACGAAGGTCTACCGGGCGGGCGCGGTCCATGGCGCGGGCGTCAGCGATGCGGTGGACTGGCTGAAGCGCCTCGTCCCCGGCTTGGGGCGCAAGGCGGCGAAACCGGCTGAGTAGGCAGAACCTGATCCGGTGCCTAACGGAAGGCCCGGCTTCCCGGGGGTGCTCGCTGGCTTGGCGTCATGCCACGGCCCCGCCCGTGGCATCCATCTCACGACATTCCGATCGCAGTTCGCAGCTTCAGCGGATGGGTTGCACGGTCAAGCCGTGCAATGACCCCAGGTATTGACCAGGAGCCTTTCGGACGTTCCGCTCAAACCGGCACCTAATGCCAATAGCCCCTCGCGGCCGGGCCGGAGGGGCTATTGCAGTTTCAGGTCCAGGGGCGCGGACCGGGCCGGGAAGCGCTAGACGATGCCCTCGCGCTGGGCGCGCTTGCGGGCGAGCTTGCGGGCACGGCGAACGGCTTCGGCGCGCTCCCGGGCTTTCTTCTCGGACGGCTTTTCGTAATGGTTCCGGGCCTTCATTTCCCGGAACAGGCCTTCGCGCTGCATCTTCTTCTTCAGCGCGCGCAGGGCCTGCTCGACATTATTGTCGCGTACGATGATCTGTACGATGTGACACTCTCCTGTTGTTATTTGCGTTTGGTTGCAACCGGGACACCCGGCCCGATTGGCCGCATGCCCATGACTTCAACACCGTGATACCATGGAAACAGCGGTGCCCATAACACGCCTTTCGGCACTTGCCTACAGCGGAGGCAGCAACATGACGACCCCCCCTTCGGAAGCCCTGCGCGCACGCTGGCTTGAAGCCTTGTTGCCGCTCGTGCCCTTCGAGGGCTGGACGCAGACGGCGGCGAACACTGCGGCATGTGCTGCTGGCCTCAGCCCCGGCGAACAGGCCCTCGCCGCCCCGCAAGGCATCCGCAATCTCGTCGAGGCCTGGTTCGACCGGGCCGAGGAAGACGCCCGGTCCCGCCTGTCAGACACGGACCTGTGCGGCCTCGGCGTCCGCGACAGGGTCAAGGCCGGGCTGAAGGCCTGGCTTGGCGTACTCGAACCGGACCGGGAAGCGGTCCGCCGCGCGGTCGCCCGCGGCTTCCTGCCCTGGGCGGCCGGCGATGCGGCCGCCCGGACATGGTCCGTGGCCGACATGGTCTGGACGGCGGCCGGCGACACAGCCACCGATTACAACCGCTATTCCAAGCGCGGCCTTCTTGCGGGCACGATCCCGCTCATCGTGCTGCGCTGGCTCGACGAGACCGACGAGGCGGCGCTCGACCGCTACATCTCCCGCCGCCTGACCACAGCCATGCAGGCCGGACGGGCGGGCGGGCGCATCGCCGGGCCGCTCCTCTCAGCCTTTGGCCGCCTGCGCAAGCGCGCCTAGCGGCACCCGCTCGACGATATGGCCCATTTTCCGGCCGCCAATCGGGGCGCGCTTGCCATAGGCGGTCGCCTTGTCAGCCTTGCCGAGGCCGACGGGGAGCCTGCGGATGTCCTCGCCGAGCACATTCGTCATGCGAGCATCGAAGTGCCGCGTCACCGGCCCGAGCGGCCAGCCCGCCACGGCGCGGACATGCTGCTCGAACTGGCCGGTCTCGCAGGCTTCCGGGGTCCAGTGGCCCGAATTGTGGACCCGGGGCGCCATTTCATTGGCAAGGAGGCGGCCATCGCCCAGCACGAACATTTCGAGCGCGAGCACGCCGACATGCCCGAGGGCGTCGGCAAGCCGCAGGCCGGACGCGGCCACGAGGTCCGTCGTCTCCGCGGAGATCGCCGCCGGAACCGTGGAGCGCACGAGGATGCCGGTCTCGTGGACATTCTCGGCCGGGTCATAGGCGACCGTCCCGCCCTCCCCCCGGGCGACGATGACCGACACTTCCCGCACGAACGGGGCGACCGCCTCGAGAATGCACGGGGCAGACGCCGCAAGCCGCAGGCCTTCGGCAAGGCCTGTCCCGTCCGGCTCGATGCGCACCTGTCCCTTGCCGTCATAGCCATGGCGGCAGGTCTTCAGGATGCCACGCCCGCCGAGCGCCGCAAGGGCCGGCGCAAGGGCAGCGGCGTCGGGAACGGGGCGGTAGTCGACCGTCGGTATGCCGATCCCGTTGAGAAAGGCCTTCTCGGCGAGCCGGTCTTGCGAGACATCGAGTGAGGCTGCGCCGGGCCGCACAGGGCAACCTGCGGCGATGACCGCGTCGACTGTCGCGACCGGGACATTCTCGAACTCGTAGGTGACGACATCGCAGGATCGCGCGAACATGCCGAGCGCGTCCACGTCGCCATAGTCGGCGACCGTCTCGAACGCGGCGACACGGGCCGCCGGGGAGCGCGCTTCCGGGCAGAAGACATGGACGTCGAAGCCGAGCCTCGCCGCCTCGAGCGCGAGGAGCCGGCCGAGCTGCCCGCCGCCGAGCATGCCGATGCGCGCGCCGGGGGGGAGCGGGGTCACGCGTCCGTCCGCAAGCCTGTGGCCTGACCGGTCCAGCCGTCCGGCCGGGTCGCCACATCGGCGGTCTGCGCCGCCCGGTATGCGTCGAGCGCTTTGGCAATGCGCGGCTCTTCAAGTGCAAGGATGGCTGCTGCCAGCAAGCCGGCATTGAGTGCGCCGCCCTCCCCGATGGCGAGCGTGCCGACCGGTATGCCGCGCGGCATCTGGACAATCGACAGGAGGCTGTCGAGGCCCGACAGCGACTTCGTCCCGACCGGCACGCCGAGGACCGGCAACGGCGTCATCGCGGCGATCATGCCCGGCAGGTGCGCCGCCCCGCCGGCCCCGGCAATGATGACCCTGAAGCCGTTTTCCCTCGCGGACTTGGCATACGACGCCAGCCGGTCGGGCGTCCTGTGCGCCGAAACGATCTGCACGTCATGCGCGACACCGAGCACTGCCAGCACATCGGCCGCATGCTGCATGACCGGCCAGTCGGACTGGCTGCCCATGGCAATGCCGACGGCGGGCCTCGATGACTGGTCTGGCTGTGGCATGCGCCCCCCGAGCGTCCTGTCAGGAAAGCGCCGGAGCATATGGGCCTGTCCGGCAGCGTCAAGCGCTGCGCCGCTGGCCAGCCCTCATTCGTCCTCTATAATCGGTCCATGACCGGAAGCCGCAACGATTCGCCTGCAAGGGGCAAGGACAGCACGGACCCCGGCCTTGCGTCGCCTGACCTCGATCCCGGCACCCTGAAGATGATCCGCAAGCTCGTCGCAACCAATGCCGCGCTCGCCGAACGCCTCGACAGCCTGTCGGCGGAGCTTGAACGGGCGCGGGCGCTCGCGGACCATGATCCGCTCTGCCCGGTCTTCAACCGGCGCGCCTTCCTGCGGGAACTGAACCGGGAGATCGCGGTGGCGAGCCGTCACGGCACGGCCCTGTCGATCCTGTTCGTCGATCTCGACGCGTTCAAGGCGGTCAATGACCGCTTCGGACATGCCGCCGGAGACGAGGTCCTGCGCGAGACGGCACGGATTCTCGCCGAATGCGTCCGGAAGACTGACGTAGTCGCCCGCATCGGCGGCGACGAGTTCGGCGTCATTCTGGTGCGGGCCAACGAGACCGAGGCCGCCGGCCGGATCGGCGGCCTGATGTCCCGCCTCGAAGCCGGATCGGACGCGCTGCGCGGCGTCACGGCAACCGTCGGCCCGGCCACCTGGCGGCCGGGGGCAACCGCCGAAAGCCTGCTTGCCGAGGCGGACCGCGCGATGTTTGCCCGCAAACCGGGCGCGCAGGCCAAGCCTTGGGCAGGCTAGGGGCAGGCCGGGCGGCCCCAGCCAGGGCACCGGGCCGGATGTGTGACTCCGGCCGGTTTTCATGGTTTACTGACGCCTGAGTAGGGTCCGTCACATGTAGCAAAAGGAGACAGAGCACATGTCACTCCAGGGTCGTATCGACGAACTTGCCAACAAGCACCGGGAACTCGACAGACAGATACAGCACGCGCAGAAACTCGCTTCCACGGACACCCTGACCCTGACCGAACTCAAGCGGCGAAAGCTGCGCCTAAAAGAGGAACTAGCCCGGGTCAGCCCGCCCGGCCATTGAACCGCCCGGCGGCACGGGCTTCCGGGGTCCCCGAATTGTTAACTCCTCGCGCCTATAAGTGCCCGCAAATGCAGGGAGCTTGTCATGCGTGAACTCTTCAATCAGGACCGGCCCATGTCGCCCGCGCTCGTCCGCAGCGGCACGGCCTTGCTCGGCGGGCTGTTCGCCATCGCCGCCATATTCATTGTCCTTCAGGGCTTCGGAAACCTCTTCTCGCTGCGCACCTTCCTGACCGGGCTCTTCCAGTTGACCGGCGGACTTGGCCTGCTGCTCGCGCTCTACCTGATCGTCCGGCTGCTCGGCGAAGCCGTCATGGCCCTGCACCGCATGAACGACCGTCTTACGGTCATCGGCATGGACCTCGGCCATCCCCGCGCCGCCTCAGGGGCACAGTCCCGGACCGAACCGAAACCCGTCCACCGTACCCGCGCGGCAACCCGCCCGGCAGAGCCGCAAGCCGGCAAGGGCGAAGAGCCCGGCAAGACCGGCTGATCCCATGGCCGCTCCGGTCACGATCATCATGGGGCTCGGCCGCGAGGTCGGGCTTGCCTGTGCCGAGCAGTTCCGCGCGGACGGGCACCGGGTCATCGTCGCGAGCCCGGATGACGATGCCATGAACCGGGCCGAAACCCAGCTTGGCGGCGATGTCGTCTTCCACCACGGCGACCTGCACACGCAGATCGGCATCCGCAACTGCCTGACCTCCGCCGCCGAAGTCCACGGCCGGCACGACAATCTCGTCATCATTCCGCCCGTGCCGCCCGCGGCGACGCTTGCAGACCTTGATCTTCAGGCCTTCGACAAGGCGGCGGCGACGGGCGGGCGCAGCGCGGCCCTGACGCTCTCGCTCTTTGCCCAGGCCGTCTCGGACCAGGACCCGCTCGTCCCCGGCGAGCCGCAGCGCGGGACGAGCGTGACCTTCGTTCTCGGGCTCGCCGCAGCGCTTGCCGGCCCTGGCGAGTTTCTCGCCACGGCGACCGAGGGCTCGGTACTCGGCATCGTCCGTGCCGGAGCCATCGACCTTGCCGACCGGGGCATCCGCGTAAATGCTGTCTGCGCCCTTCGCCCCCGTGCCGCGAGCGAGGAAGGCTTCCTGAAGCGCAGGACCCCGCTCGGCCGGACCGCAACAGCCGTCGAGATTGCCCGGGCGGCCGCTTATCTTGCCTCGCCCGGCGCCGGGATCGTGACCGGCCAGACGCTCGTTCTCGACGGCGGCAGGTCGCATCTCAGCGGGACGATCGAGGAAAGCTGACCGGTGCGCCGGGCGTGTCAGCCCGTGAAATTGCGGAAGATATCGTCGGCCGACATGTCCGCCGTCTCGCCAGGCTCGTCGTCGCGTCTCCAGCCATCGTCGATCTCGGCGACGACGCCTGGGCCGACCTGCTCCTCGGCACGCAGTTCCTCGATCCGGCGGCGCTTGTCGGCTGACCTTGCGATCACCTCGTCCAGCTCGATCTGCGAGCACAGGCCGAGCGTCACCGGATCGACCGGCTTGATGTTCTGCGCGTTCCAGTGGCTGCGGTCTCGCACATTGTTGATGGTCGACTTCGTCGTCCCGATCAGCTTGCCGATCTGGGCATCTGTCACTTCGGGGTGGTTGCGGATAAACCAGGCGATCGCGTCAGGCTTGTCGGCGCGGCGCGTCACAGGCGTGTAGCGGGCACCCTTGCGCTTCGGCTGCGGGATGTGGGCGATCTTCGACGGGGCGAGCTTCATGCGGTAGGCCGGGTCGCCTTCGCCGCGGCGGATTTCCTCGCGCAGCAGCTCGCCTCCGGCGATCGGGTCCACGCCCCGCATGTTCTCGGCGACATCGCCGTCGGCAATGCCCTTCACCTCGAGATGGTGCAGGCCGCAAAAATCGGCAATCTGGTCGAACGTGAGCGCGGTATTGTCGATCAGCCAGACGGCGGTCGCCTTGGGCATCAGGATGTCGGCCATAACAAAAGTCCTCTTACGAAACGCCGCCGCCCGGCACTCGGGCCGGGCGGTCAGGGCGATATGTCGGTGTGCTCTAACTGAACGAGCATATAACGCGGCAGGACAGGCTTGCAAAGCCTACAAACCACGTCGGGCCTGATCCAGCGGGTCACACAGTTATTGCTGAACATACCAATCTATGTCAGTTGTTTATCATGGACATTCGCGCTCTGCTGTCCTTGGCACTGGCTGCAACAATGTTGGTCGATTCAGCCGACGCTTGTTCTGAGCAAATGTCTCCTATTGTGGATATAAGCATTTCCTATCCGTCAATCGCTATCGACCTTCATCGAGAAGCCGATTGTGATGGGTTCTTTGATTTGGACGACGAAGGTGTCCCTATCAATGTCAGAGTCGAGTGTACCGATCCAATCTTCAAGGCGAATGCACTTGAAGGTATTCATACAATGCGGTTTGCGCCGCTAAACCCATCAACCGGCATCGAGACCTCATCACACAGCAATACTAATATTGTGGTTTGGCTATCTCATCCCGCGTGCGAAGTCACGCGAACGGGATATGTCTATCTGCTGGTCTTCCGAGTCGACCCCTGAACCGGCTCATTTGGCGAGACCCACATCGCGGCGTGATTGATGCCACCGACAAGCCGTGGCAAGTCGCCAGCCATACTCATCTCAAGAGCGATGGGTGCGGACGCAGAAGCCCGGCAGACCATCACCACTGAAGGACAATCTTCCCGACATGGCCGCCGCGCGTCATCAGCGCCTGCGCCTCCTCTGCCCGGTCTGCCGGGAAGGCCCGGTCGAGGACCGGGACAATGCCTCCGCTTTTCACTGCGCCCCAGAACTGCGCCTCGCAGGCCGCCCGGATCGCCGCCTTCTCTGCCGCCAACCGGGCCCGCAGGGTGCTGCCCGTCAGGACGAGGCGCTTCAGCATGAGGGGCAGAAGGTTCAGTTCCACTTTCGGGCCGTTCATATAGGCGATATTGACGATCCGCCCGCCGGGCCGGGCGACCGCGAGGTTTTTCTGGACGTAGCCGCCGCCGACCATATCGAGAACCACGTCGACGCCGCCTGCCGCGCTGATGACAGATTCGAAATCTTCGGCTTTGTAATTGATCGCCCGGCTTGCTCCAAGCCCGGTCGCGGCCGAACACTTCTCGTCGGACCCTGCCGTTGCGAAAATCGCGCTCGCACCGGCATATTTCGCCATCTGGATCGCCATGACGCCGATCCCGCTTGTGCCGCCATGGACGAGGAAGGCCTCCCCTTCGCGGAAGGCGCACTGCCCGAACACATTGGCCCAGACTGTCAGCATGGCCTCCGGCAGGCAGGCGGCATCCGTGAAGCTCATCCCGTCCGGCACGCGGAGGAGCGAACCGGCATCAACCGCAGCATATTCGGCATAGCCGCCGCCAGCGAGGAGCGCGCAGACGCGATCACCGATGGCCCAGCCGCTGACGCTCCCGCCAATTTCGGCGATCTCGCCGGCGCATTCGAGGCCCATGACCGGCGAGGCTCCGGGCGGCGGCGGATAGTGGCCGCTCCGTTGCAGGAGATCGGCGCGGTTCAGGCCCGATGCGGCCACCCGGACGAGCACTTCGCCCGTCCCCGGGACAGGCCTTGGCACGTCGGCGAGGCGCAGCGTGCCGGACGGATCGGCGGTGATGGCTTTCATGAGGTCGGTCATGCGGGGCCCTTGTCTGCTCTGGCTTGATTTTGAAGCCCCGGGGCGGCTTCATGTCCCCGATAGACACCAATGAGGAGGCTCCGGCAATGACCGCAGACGAACCGCGCGACCCGAGGCCGCCGCCGCCTGACCTTGAACGCCTCTCCGAAGGCGAACTCGAGGCGCGGATATTGCATCTCAAGTCGGAGATCGAAGCCTGCGAGACGGAGCTCGGGCGGAAACGGTCGCACCGGTTGGCGGCAGACGCGCTTTTCCGGGGCAGTTAACGGATCGCAAAGGCGGGCGGGTTTACCAATCCCCTCGCTTCACGTCCTCTACGGGGATCATGCCCATGGCAAACCAGCCTTCCAGACCCAGCCGGGACGACCTCCTTCGCGCCTTTGCCGGCGGCAAGGTGTTCGAGCGCGTCTTTTCAGAGGGCATGGGGCTTGTCGAAGAGACGGCCACCTATCTCGACGGTCCCGGCCGCACCATGTCGAAGGACCTGCCGCGCGAGGCCCGCCTCACCTACACGTCCTGGAGCATGGAACTGACGACGCGCCTGATGCAGGCCGCCTCGTGGCTCGTTATGCAGAAGGCGGTGCGCGACGGCGACATGCGCCGCGACGAGGCGCTCGCCCCGAAATACCGGCTGACCCGCGAGGCCCCGGCCCTTGATGCCACGGCGCAGGCCGGGCTCGGGCTGCCGGACCGCTTCCTCGAACTCGTCGCCAATGCCGAAGCCCTGTTCGAGCGGATCACGCGGCTTGATGCGGCGCTTTACGGCAGCGAGCCCGCCTTCGGGCGAAGCCCGGTCTGGGACCAGTTCGAGACGCTCCAGCGCGCCGCCGATACCGGCGCGTTCGATCCGCTGGCGATCTGGTCGCGGGCGAAATGAGGGACAATCCATGACCGCCAACTGCCACTGCGGCGCAGTGAGCGTTGCCATCGATTCTAAGCCTGACTTCATCAATGAGTGCAATTGCAGCCTATGCCGCAAGAGCGGAGGCGCATGGGGCTATTTTCCGACAAGTTCTGTCCGGACCATTGGCAAGACCGTATTCTTTTCCCGCAACGACAAGGCCGCTCCAGCGGTCGAGATACATGCCTGCGAGATCTGCGCCGCGACGACCCACTGGGTTTTGACAGATGCCTTTCGCGAGCAGAACCCTGCAATCGACCAAATGGGCGTAAACATGCGGCTTTTCGATCCCGATACACTTTCAGGCGTCGAGGTCCGGTTTCCGAATGGCCGGGACTGGAACGGTGAGAGTGACTTCGGCTACCGGCGCGAATCGTTCGTCATCAGTGAGCGGAACCGGTGGTAGGCATGACCCTCATGTCATTTCCGCGCTAGGTCTGGAACAAGGTCCGCTCGACGTCGGAATGCCATTTCCACGCGCTTTCGACCGTTGCCTGAAATGAGCGCTGCGGTGCCCAGCCGAGCATGTCGCGAGCTTTTGAATTGTCCGCCACAAGCGAGGGCGGATCTCCGGGACGGCGGTCTGCAAGCGTCACATTGAACGGCTTGCCGGAGACCTGGCTGATCGCATCGACCAGCTCGCGCACCGAAGAGCCCGTGCCGGTGCCGAGATTGAACACGGTCCCGGCTCCGCCCGACACAAGGTATTCAAGCGCCCGGACATGCGCGTCGGCAAGGTCGAGCACGTGGATATAGTCCCGCACGGCCGTGCCGTCCGGCGTGTCATAGTCGGTGCCGAAAATCTTGAAGCCCGCCCGGCGGCCCTGGGCAGCATGAATGGCGAGCGGGATCGCGTGGGTCTCCGGGTCATGCTTCTCGCCGATGCCGGACTGCCAGTGCGCGCCGGACGCATTGAAATAGCGCAGCGATATGGCCGGGAACGCATGATGGGTACGCAGGTCGTCCAGCACCTGCTCGACCATCATCTTGGTGCGCCCATAAGGACTGATCGGCGCGAGCGGATGGGTCTCGTCGAGCGGCAGGCGCTGCGGCGGGCCGTAGACCGCGCAGGTCGAGGAGAACACAAAAGCGCGCACGCCGTGGTCCTGTGCCGCCCGGATAAGCCGGATCGAGCCGCCGACATTGTTGTCATAATAGTTTGCCGTATCTTTGAGGGACGTCTCGACCTCAATCAGCGCCGCGCAATGCACGACGCCAATTGGATTGTGTTCGGCGAAAACAGCCTCAAGCGCGCCTGCGTCGCGTATGTCGCCCTCAACGAACACGCCGAACTTGGCGAACATCCGGTGTCCGTTGGCCAGGTTGTCGAGCACGACGACCCTGTATCCGGCGGCGGCAACCGCCTCGCAGACATGCGCGCCAACATAGCCCGCCCCGCCGGTCACGAGGATCGTTCCCTTGTCCGTCATGCGTCACCTTCTCCCGTGCCCGCCGCCTGCGCAGGGCGGGCCGCCCGTCCTAGCGAGGCGTCATGCCAGCCTTGTGCCACATGCCTAAAAGCATGACAGGCCTTCACATCCTCTGAAGAGCGCTTAAGCTCACGCACTATAGTCTCAAGTTCAGGGCCAGGGCTTTTCATGGAAACCATCGGCGCACTCGTTGCGAATGTCAGCAATTTCATCTGGGGCGGCACCTGGGGCGACGTGCGCATCCTGCCGGTCGGCCCGCTGGCTGTCATCCTGCTCGGCCTCGGCATTTTCATGATGTTCCGCCTTGGCGGACGCCCCTTGCGCCGCTTCGTGCCGGCCCTGATCGAGGTCTGGAAGGGCCGCAAGGGCAATGGCGACCCTGACGCCATTACCGCCTGGCAGGCCCTGTCAACCGCGCTCTCCGGCCAGGTGGGCACCGGCAACCTGGCCGGCGTCGCGACCGCGATCACGCTCGGCGGGCCGGGCTCGATCTTCTGGATGTGGATCGTCGCCCTGTTCGGCATGGCGCTCGCGTTTTCGGAAAGCTCGCTGGCGATCAAGTACCGCGAGAAGGACAGGTTCAACCGCATCAATGGCGGCCCGATGTATTACATCAAGAACGGGCTCGGCAAGCGCTGGGGCTGGCTTGCCGTCATCTTCTGCTTCGGCACCCTGTTCTCGGCGGCGGTCACAGGGTCCATGGTGCAAGCCAACTCGATCATGGAAGCGGCCGTGGAAACCGGCTCGACCTTCGACATCGCGGTTCCGCCATGGACGGTTGGCCTCTTCGTCGCCGGGCTTGTGTTCGCCGTCATCATCGGCGGCATCAAGTCGATCGGATCGATCGCCGGCAAGGTCGTGCCGGTCATGGCGGCGGGCTATGTCCTCGTCGCCCTGATTGTCCTTGCCATCAATATCGACAAGGTGCCGGCCTCCTTCGCCCTGATCGTCGGCTCGGCCTTTGGCTGGCACGAGGCAGCCGGCGGCGTTGCCGGCTATACCGTGCTCAGCGCCGTGCGCGCCGGGGTCGCCCGGGGCCTCTTCTCGAACGAGGCTGGCCAGGGGTCCGCACCGATCGCCCACGCGGCCGCCCAGACGCGCAATCCGGTCGTCCAGGGCGAGATCGCCATGATAGGCGTGTTCATCGACACGATCGTCATCTGCACCATGACCGCGCTCGTCATCCTCACAGTGCAGGGCGATTTCAACAAGAACCCGGCCTTGATCGCCGCGAATGCCTGTGTTGCCTCCGGGGTCGACCTGCCGGCCGGCCAGTCCCTCGGCAGCCTGTTCCCGACCGCCTATGAGGAGGGCCGGGAGGCCAAGGTTGCTGCCGCGGCGCAAGGTGCGACCGCCTATCTCGACGCCTGCCGCGCCGCTGGCGTGTCGGTTGACGACACCGCCTATGCCGCCGCGAGCGATCCGGCCGTCCTCGTCAAGGTGAAGCACGCCTGGGAAACCGATGCGAGCTCTGCGGCCATCACGACCCGCGCCTATGGCGCGGCCTTCCCCGGCGGCGAATGGGTCGTGCCGGTCGCGCTGTTCTTCTTTGCCTTCACGACGATTATCGGCTGGTCCTATTATGGCGAGCAGGCGATAACCTACCTGATCGGCGAGCGCTTCTCGATGCCGTTCCGCTATGTCTGGGTGCTGATCGTGTTTTCCGGCGTCATGGTCCCGGCAAGCTCCCTCTGGCTCCTTGGCGACATTGCCAATGCCTCGATGGCCTTCCCGAACCTCATCGCAATCCTCGCTCTCTCCGGCGTCGTCATCGCCATGCACCGCAGGAACGGCGATCCGGATACCGAAAACGGCGAGTCGGTCATGCTGAGGGGCGAAGGCGTCGAATAGGCTCCCTGCCCTCGCCGTTTGGCTTGCGGCCTGAAGAGGGTTAATCTCTCTGCCACGAGCCAGCATGCCGTGGGGACGATCCGATGTTACGCCTGTTTCTCGCCAGCCTTCTGTCGATGGGCCTTGCCCTCGCCGTCGCTGCGGCAATGCCGATGGCCCAGCCGCGCGAACCCCGGGTCGCGCTTGTTATCGGCAATTCCGATTATGAGCAGACCGGCTGGCAGCTCGCCAATCCGGAAAGCGACGCCCTGCTCATGGCCGAGACGCTCGCCGGGATCGGCTTCGACGTGCAGCTCGTGCTCAATGCCACCGAAGACCAGATGGAGGAGGCGTTCGCGATCCATGGCGAACGGCTCGCCGCCGCCGGACCCGATGCTGTCGGCCTTCTCTACTATGCCGGGCACGGGGTGCAGTCGCAGGGGGCGAACTATCTCGTCCCCGTCGATGCCCGCCCGCGCACCGAACAGGACCTCTGGCGGCAGGCTCCCCGGCTTGGCGAGGCGCTGCAGTACATCGAGACCGCGGGGAACGCAGTCAATTTCGTCATCCTCGACGCCTGCCGCAACAATCCCCTGCCCTCGGCCTCGCGCAGCGCGGGCGGCGGCGGGCTCGCCTCGGTTCCGCGCTCGCAGGGCCTGCTCATCGCCTATGCGACCGAGCCCGGCTACACGGCAGCCGACGGCGCGGGTGAGACCAACAGCCCGTTCACGCGCGCGCTCGCCGATGTCCTGCCGACCGAGGGCCTCGTTGCCGAACTGGCCTTCAAGCGCGTGGCCGACCGGGTCAAGGCGGAAACCGGCGGCGCGCAGAACCCGTTCTACAATTCCGGGCTGACCGGGGCCGACTTCTACTTTTCCGGCACCGCCGCATCGCTCCCGCCCGAACCGCCGCAGCAGCAGATCATGATCGAGGCAACCGGGCGGGCGGTCTCGCCTCCGGCAGACCCTTCCGGCCTGATTGCCGACGAGGTCCTGTTCGGGCTGCAGGCAGCCCCGGTCGAAGCGCGCGGCTTCCGGGACTGCGAGACCTGCCCTGAAATGGTGGTCGTGCCCGCAGGAGAGGTCGTCATGGGCTCGCCCGCTGGTGAGACCGGGCGACGCGACAACGAGGATCCGTCCTTGGAGATCCGGATCGCCGCCTTTGCCATTGGCAAGCACGAAGTGACCTGGGGCGACTGGCGGGCCTGCGTCGCCGCCGGTGCCTGCCCCGACCCCGAGCCCAGGCAGAGCGGCAAGGGCTCGCCCCGCGACAGTGCTCCCGTGACCCACGTCTCGCATGAAGAGGCAGTTGGTTATGCTGAATGGCTGAACTCGACCCTGCCGCCCGCCTCGGCCATGTACCGCCTGCCCACCGAGGCCGAATGGGAATATGCCGCGCGGGCAGGCACAGTGACGCCCTTCCATACCGGCGCGACGATCACCGGCGCGCAGGCGAACTACAATGCCGGGCAGACCTATGCGGCAGAAGCCCCCGGCGAGTACCGCCGTCGCACCGAACCGGTCGGACGCTTCGCCGCCAATGCGTTCGGCCTGCACGATGTGCACGGCAATGTCTGGGAATGGGTCGCCGACTGCTGGACGCGCGACCTGCGCGAGCGACCGGAAGACGGCTCGGCCCATGTCTGGAACGACTGCGGGACCATCACGGCGCGCGGCGGAGCCTGGAACCTTGTGCCGTCTTATGTCCGCTCGGCGATCCGGGCGAGCGAGGTCTCGACCCACTGGGACGACAGCCACGGCTTCCGCCTGGCAAGGACGATCACCCCTGGCCCCTCGGCCAGGTGAAAACCCCGTTCCACAAGCCGGAAACTGCGCTATGATAACCATATGAGACATGCCGTCGCCGCCCTCGCCTTCATCGCTGCCGCAGCCTGTGCGACCGGGCCGACGCCCTATGAGCCTGCGAGGTCGGCCACGTCCTATGGCTTCAGCGAGCAGCCCATCGAGACTGGCCGCTACCGCGTCACCTACCGGGCAAAGACCCCGGCAGAAGCCAGAACCCTGGCGCTGCGGCGGGCAGCGGACCTGACGCTCCTCGAAGGTCGCGACTGGTTCCAGGTCGTCGACGGCTACACGCAGGGCTTCGCGCCGCGCAACCCGGGTTCGTCGGTCTCGATCGGCGGCGGCACGGGCGGGGCAAATTCGAGCTTCGGGCTCGGCGTCGGCTTTCCGCTCGGCGGCGGGGGCGGAACGGGCGATGCAGAGTCGGGCATCGAGATCCTGATGGGCTCGGGCGAGAAGCCGGACGATCCGGACGCCTATGACGCGCGCTCGGTGATCGAGAACGCCGTGTCCGTCCCGGTCAACTGAACGCTTTTCCCTCAGGCCGGTATGGCCTCGCCCTTCCAGTCGAACACCTTGCCGCTATCGGCTGGGCACAGGCCGTCGATGACGCGCAGAAGGTGTCCGGCGGCGACCTCCGGGCTGAAGACCTCGTGGCTGACGCCTGCCGAGAAGGGAGCCGACAGGGCCGTGTCGACCGTGCCCGGATGCAGGCCGGCGACGATGCCGTCCGCATTCCGCCGCCCGTATTCGAGGGCATAGTTCCGGATCAGCATGTTAAGCGCCGCCTTTGAGGCCCGATAGGCATGCCATCCGCCGAGGTCATTGTCCGAGACGGACCCGACCCGCGCCGACAGGGCCGCGAACACGCCGCGCCCCTGTCTCGGCAGGCACGGCAGGAAAGACCGGGCGACCATGGCAGGGCCGAACGTGTTGACGGCGAACACCTGCCCGAAGGCCGCGAATGACTGGTCGCGCCAGGACTTTTCCGGCTTCAGGCCTGCTCCGTCCGATAGGACGCCGCTCGCGACGATGACGAGGTCGACAGGCCCGACGGCGGCGGCCGCCGCCTCGACAGAGCTTTCGTCCGTGATGTCGATGGCGACCGGCTTGATATTCGGGCCTTGCGGCACCTTGCCTGATCGCGAGAGGGCGAACAGGCGCTCGGTGCCGCTGCGCGCCGCGAGCGCCTCTGCGAGCGCCCTACCGATGCCGCCGCTCGCGCCAATGATCGCTGCCCGCATCCTTGCGTTTCCTCTGCCTTGCCATGCCAAACGTGGCGTCCGTCCGCCAGCCCGGCAAGTGACACTTTGATGCGGCCATGGCAGACACATCTGCGATGTCCGATCCGGCCCTTGTCCTAGAAAGCCTCGAATGGGTCGCCGGGACCCATGGCGACCCGGCAGCGGCAGTTTATACCGAACTGTTCGCAGCCCACCCGGACCTCGAAGCCCTGTTCGTCATGGACACGGACGCAAGCGTGCGGGGTTCCATGCTCGCGTCCGCAATCGAAACGATCCTCGCGCGCGCCGGCGGCGAGGTCACGCCGCGCATCGTCCTGTCGGCCATGCGGCTCGACCATGAAGGATACGGCGTTCCGGCAGACGCTTTCGGCGACTTCTTCCTCGCAATCCGCAACGTTGTGCGCCGCCTGCATGGGGGCCGGTGGACGCCGGAGCACGACCGGGCCTGGGCATGCCTGGTCGAGGACCTGCGCAGGTTCGATTGAACTAGGCGGACTTTTTCTTCTTCGCCTTCTTGGCGGCCTTCTTTTTCTTCTTCGGCTTCACAGCGGCGGGCTCGGCGGCGCTCGCAGCCTTCGGCCTTGCAGCCTTGGCCTTCGGCGCCTTCAGCTTGGCGGGCTTGGGCGCAGGCAGGTTTTCAGGCGCCGGGCCGGGCGCGGAATCCTCCTCTTCCGGCATCCCGCCGGCGGGGGCGTCGGCGAGCATGGCCAGGGCTTTCAGGAAACCTTCCCGGCGCGTCTTCGGCAGCGCGTCCAGCATGGCATGGTCCGCTTCGGCGACCCCCGGCATGGCCTTTTCGAGGGCGCGGCGGCCGGCGGCGAGCAGGGTTATCGACTTGGCGCGGGCGTCTGTCGGCGAGGCGACGCGCTTGATGAGCCGTGCCTCCTCCATGCGGGCCGCCATGTCGGCAAGCGTCGAACGGTCGATCCCGGTCATGCTGACAAGCTGGCTCTGGCTGACGCCTTCATCGCGCGACACCGCCGCGAGCACCGAAAACTGGCGCAGCGTGATCCCGGCCATTTTCAGGGCTTCGGCAGAGCGGCTTGCTGCGGCCTGCTGCGCGCGATGCAAGAGATGGCTCGCCGAACTCTCGAGGCTGAACATGCCAGCCCCCATGGTCTTGTCCGTCATTTCTGACCCCTGCTAATATGTCCCCTTCAGGCAATCCGGACATGGCGTGTCGGCACCTGCACACTTCCGTGTTGCATTATGCTACACGGATCAAGGCTGTTCTCCCATAGCGCGATCACCCGGAATTGTCATGACACCTTCCTTCTCCCGCCGCGTCCCGGACGATGACGACCGCCTGCGGCAGGTCTGCGACCGCTGCGGTTTCGTTGACTATGTGAACCCGAAAATCGTCGCTGGATCCGTCGTCACTGCCGGCGAAAAGCTCCTCCTCTGCCGGAGGGCCATCGAGCCGCGCAAGGGCTTCTGGACCCTGCCAGCCGGTTTCCTTGAGGAAGGCGAAAGCGTTGAGGATGGCGCACGGCGCGAAGCCCTCGAGGAAGCCAATGCGGTGATCGGGATCGACCGGCTCCTCGCCGTCTATTCGGTGCCCCGGATCAGCCAGGTCCAGATCATGTACCGGGCACGGCTGGTCTCGGACATCTCGCCGGGGCCGGAAAGCCTCGAGGTCGCACTGTTCGCCTGGCAGGACATTCCATGGCGCGAACTTGCCTTCCCGACCGTGGTCTGGGCGCTCACCCACCATGCCGAAACGCGGCTGTCCGACAGTTTCGCGCCGTTCGCCAATCCGCCGGGCACGGACCGGATTACGCGCGAGGCACCGTAACCGGGGCCTCCTCGCGCAGGTGTTTCAGCATGTAGGGCGTGTTCGCTGCCCCGAAGGCGAGGACGATGAAAATATTGCCGAACTTCCAGTTCGCCCAGACATCCTCGGAAAACATGACGAGCAGGAGCTCGTTCCAGCCGGCCATGGCAACGAAGAACAGGCCCCATCGGATCGCCAGCGTGCGCCAGGCAAAGTCCGGCAGGTCGAACACGGTCTTGAACATGTCCTTCCAGACATTCCGGCCGAACAGGAAGCCGCCGAAGATGAGCGCGGCGAGGAACAGGTTCTGGATGGTCGGCTTGTGATAGATGAAGGCCTTGTCCTGAAGGATGATGCCGAGCGTGCCGAAGCCGCCGACGATCAGCGCCGTGACAATGAGAAAAGGCGGCACGGGCTGGCGCTGCGCGAGCTTCATGCCGACAATGCCGAGCGTAGCGAGGACAAGCGCGCCGGTCGCCCAGTAGAGCGACGTGTCCGGATTGAACAGCGCCCGGTCGTCCGGAAAACGGCGGATCACATTGTAGATGACGATGAAGAGGAGAACGGGCACCAGGTCGCCCCAGATCTGCCCCGCCTTGCTGGCGGCCGTTCCGACACCGGATTTGACGCGGTCTGTCATGCTGGTCTCGTTTCCCGTGGCCGGTTGCGCACTCGAAGATGAAGCGGCCGGGCCTGCCGTCAAGTCAGGCATGATCGCACCTGCGTCCCGCCTACCAGCTTAACTGCATCAGGACGAGCCCGATCGCCAGCACCCCCGCTGCCATTACACGCCGGCTGCCAAACCCTTCGCGCAGGAAAAGCCAGCCGAGAAGCGCGGCAAACACGATCGCGGTTTCGCGCAGCGCGGCGACCTTGGCCGCTTCCATCAAGGTGAATGCATAGAGCGCAGCCCCGAAAGAGAGGACAGACAAGGCCCCGGCAACGAGGCCATAGCGCCACTGGCTCCGGAACGCCCCGGCGAGCGCTCGGCCCCGGACAAAAGTCGCGGTGCCGGTAATGCACACCCAGTCGAGCAGGAACAGCCAGACAATGTAGGTGAACGGTTCCGGAGAGAGGCGCATCCCGCGCGCATCGGCGACATTGTAGAGCGCGACCCCGACCGCCGTCATCGCGGCCCAGAAGAGGGCGACCGCATCCGGATGTGCGGCCACGCGGGCCTGTTTCGCCGGAATGGCAAAGACGAGGACCGCGCCGGTCGCAAGCAAGAGGCCGAACAGGGCCACCGGGCTGAGCGCCTCGCGCAGGAACAGGAAGGCGGCCGCGGCCGTCAGGAGCGGTGCAAGCCCGCGCATGACCGGAAAGACGAGCGAGAGGTCGCCCCGGTGCATCGCCCGGACGAGCGCGGCCTGATAGAAGAAATGCACCGGCACCGATACGGCGAGCGCGCCGCGCGTCGCGGCGTCCGGCAAGGGAAGGACAAAGGCAAACGGCAGGACGATCAGTGCCGAGGTGACCGACAGGATGGCCCGCGTGACGAGAATGTCGCCGCCCCGCTTGACCGCCACATTGACGACCGCCAGCGAAACCGCCGACAGCAGGCCGAGGCCCGTGGCAAGGAGTGTCGACTGGTCCAAGCCGCCGTTTCCCGCAGGCCGTCAGTGCCGGAAGTGGCGCATGCCGGTGAACACCATGGCGAGCCCCGCCGCGTCGGCGGCGGCAATCACCTCGTCGTCGCGGATCGATCCGCCCGGCTGAATGATCGCCGTGGCGCCTGCCGAGGCGGCCTGAAGGAGCCCGTCGGCAAACGGGAAGAAGGCGTCGGAGGCCGCAACGCAGCCCCGCGTGCGCGGCGCGTCCCAGCCGGCAGCAGTCGCAGCGTCCCCCGCCTTCAGCGCGGCGATGCGGGCCGCATCGATCCGGCTCATCTGTCCGGCCCCGATCCCGGCGGTGACGCCGTCCCGGGCATAGACGATCGTGTTCGACTTGACATGCTTGGCGACCCGCCATGCAAAGAGAAGGTCGTCGATCTCGGCCCCGGTCGGCACCCGCTTGGTGACCGTCTTCAGGTCGCCCCGGCCGATGCGTCCGGCATCGCGCGACTGGACGAGGAACCCGCCCGCCACGGATTTGACCGTCCGCCCCGGCGCACCAGGGTCCGGCAGTCCGCCGGCAATGAGAAGCCGCAGGTTCTTCTTCTTCGCGAAGACCGCGAGGGCGGCCTCTTCGGCACCGGGCGCGATGACAACTTCGGTGAAGATCTCCGTCACGGCCTCCGCGGTCGCCGCATCGAGCGGGGCGTTCAGCGCGACGATGCCGCCAAAGGCCGATGTCGGATCGCAGGCGAGCGCCGCCCGGTAGGCATCGAGCAGGGTCGCCCCGAGCGCGACGCCGCAGGGATTGGCATGCTTGATGATGGCGACGGCGGGGCGTTCTGGCCCGAGCTCGCCGATCAGTTCATAGGCCGCGTCGGTATCGTTGATATTGTTGTAGGACAGCGCCTTGCCCTGGACCTGCCGGGCCGTCGCCACGCCCGGCCGCGCCGAGCCATCCGTGTAGAAGGCCCCGGGCTGGTGCGGGTTCTCGCCATAGCGCAACGTCTCGTGCAGCGGTCCGCCAAAGGCCGTCCAGTCCGGCGAGGCATTGCCGGTCTCGCGGGCATACCAGCCGGCAATGGCCGCATCATAGGCGGCCGTGCGCGCATAGGTCTTGGCGGCAAGGCGGGAGCGAAGTGCCTGCGATGTCGCGCCGCCCGCCGCTTCCAGTTCGGCCAGCACCGCGTCGAGATCGCCGCCATCCGTACAAACTGCGACATAGCGGACATTCTTCGCTGCCGCGCGGAGCATGGCCGGGCCGCCGATGTCGATATTCTCGATGCAGGTGGCCGCGTCCGCGCCGACGGCAACCGCTGCCTCGAACGGGTAGAGGTTGATATAGACAAGGTCGATCGGCCCAATTCCGTGGGCCGCTGCCGCCGCGACATGGTCCGGGTCGTCGCGCAAGTAAAGAAGACCGCCATGGACGGCCGGGTGCAGCGTCTTGACACGCCCGTCCATCATTTCCGGGAACCCGGTCAGCTCGGCGACATCGCGCACGGCAAGCCCGGCCTGCTTCAGCGCGCTCGCCGTACCGCCTGTCGAGACAAGCTCAACGCCGAAACCGGCAAGCCGCGCGGCCCGTTCGGCAAGGCCGGTCTTGTCGGATACGGAGATCAGGGCGCGCCGCACGCGCACGAAAGTGTCGGTCATGTCTGGGCGCTCCCCGGCGCGGGATTGAGACTGCCCCCGCTTGGCACCGGACCCCGCGCCGGTCAACCGGATCGGCCAGCGGGAACGGCGACGGGCATGGCTCAGCCCGTTCCGGTCGCCTGGGCCCGGAAGGGGCGGGACGCATAGTCCTCGACAAGCGTCTCGAGCTGGGAGAGCGTGCTCGCCGGGTCGCGCGTGGCCGCCGTCTTCATCAGGCTCTCGAACGCGAGCTCGAAGCCCTGCGGCAGGTCCGGCTCGCCGATGACGCGGTTGACGCCATCAACCTCCGTCGCCGCCAGCGTTTCATGGTCATAGGTCAGGCGCTCGTGCATCTTGTCGCCGTTGCGCAGGCCGGTATGCACGATCTGCATGTTCACCCTCGGCACAAAGCCCTTGAGGCGGATCATGGACTCGGCGAGCGCCTGGATGCGCACCGGTTCGCCCATGTCGAGCACGAAGAGGCCAGCCTCCCCCGGGACGGACTGCTGGGTGGCGGCCTGCAGGATCAGGTAGCCGGCTTCCTCGATGGTCATGAAATAGCGCGTGATCTCCTCATGGGTGACCGTGACCGGTCCGCCTTCGGCGATCTGCCGGTCGAACAGCGGCACGACCGAGCCGGACGAGCCGAGGACATTGCCAAACCGGACAAGCGCTGCGGCCGTCTGGCTGCCCTCGACCGCTTCGCGCACGATCATCTCGGCGAGGCGCTTCGTCGCCCCCATGACATTTTCGGGAAACACGGCCTTGTCGGTCGAGACGAAGACGAAGCGCTGCGCCTTGCAGGCGACGGCCGCCCGCGCAGCATTGGCCGCCCCGCCGGCATTCGTCAGGATTGCCTCGCACGGGTTTGCTTCCATCAGCGGCACGTGTTTCAGGGCGGCCGCATGGATCACGACATCCGGCCTTGCCTCGCGCATCGCCCGGGCGAGGCGGCCCGCATCCCGGACATCGCCGAGGACGGCCACTGTCTCGATGCCCGGGAATTTTGTGCGCAGCATGAGGTCGATCCGGTACAGGTTGTACTCGGAGGCCTCGTAGACCGTGATATGGGCCGGCTTCAGCGCCGCGCACCGGCGGATGAGTTCGGCGCCGATCGTCCCGCCGCCGCCGGTCACGAACAGGCGCGTGCCGCCGATGAACCTGCGGATAGGCTCCATGTCGAGAACGCGCTCGCGCCGCCCGAGCAGGTCGGCCGGACGAACCGGGACCAGCATCGCTCCCTCGGCATTCGCGCCCAGCGACATGATCTCGCTGCCGCGCTCGGAGGTCGCGTCGAGGATCTTCGCCATCGCCCGGCGCGAGCGTCCTTCGCCGACGGTTGCCACCCAGGGATGGGCCCCGTAACGCGCTTTCAGGAGATCGAGGCGGCTGCCGAGATCGTCGAGGCCGCCGTGCACGGTGACGCCGCGAACCGCCCGGCCGGGCATGCTGTTGCCGGTATCGATCAGGCCGAGCACATTGACCGGCGACCCTTTGGGATCGCGCTCGAGGTCGCGCAAGGCATCGGCGAGCGCCGCAATGTCGCCGACGAGGAGCACGCGCGGGGCATCGACCCTCTGGCGGCGGAAAAGCTGCAGGGGCCGGTGCGTCGAGCGGCTGAGGGCAACCATGCGGCCAAACAGCATGAGGATGAGCCAGACCGGTACGGCAATGACGAGGCTGGAGCGGGGAAAGCCCTCGAGCCGGTTCCACAGGAACATGACCGGAAGGAAGACCAGCGCAGCAAAACCTGCCGCCTGGATCACGCGCAGGACGTCCGGCCAGCCGGAATGGCGCCAGACCTGGCGGTGCACCTGCAGGAGCGTGAGCGCGAGCGCCGCCGAAAGGCCGAACACGAGGCCGGCCGCGATCGGAATATGGTCCGGAAAGGGCCGCCGCTCGAACTCGCTGAACAGCCGCCAGCGCAGCTCTATCGCCGCCGCCATGGCGACGGCCGCCATGGCCACGTCATAGCCGAGCGTCAAGAGCATCGCCCGGCGGGCTTCCTGTACCGGGGTCATCGCCCTTCCGTCTCCCGTTTGAACACCCATCGCACGCAATTGGGCGGTTCTGCGCCGTCCCCGTTCGGATCGGCCCTGCCTGACATGACGATTTGTTGTGTCCTTTCTACGACACCTCGCGCCAGGTAGCGGGAGGTTTCCAGCCTCGTCCCCGGATGGGTCGTCCGGAAGCGCCACACCGCCCCGTTTTCGCACGCAAGACGTATGGCATCGCCTGCCAAAGAGGCACTTACGGTCGGGTGTAAATGAAACCGGATGTCGAATCCAATAAACTTTCCCTCGTCGTCAAGCGGCTGCGACACCGGCCTGACGAGCGCATCCTCTCCGGTGAGGCGCGTGCCGTCCCCCGACATGAAGAGCCGCCGCCGGTGAATGAGCCCGAACCGCTCCTTCCAGCCGCTGTGCTGGGCGTCGAGCCAGATCTCGTCGGCCTCCTCAAGACGTTTGGCGGCGACGCCGTCCGGCCCGACGGGTGTCATGAGACGGGTGGCCTCGAACGTTTCGAGACGGGCCGCGTCGCGCCCGGCAAGGGTCAGCGTCGAATGGGCGGCCGTCCCGCGCACCGCCGCCTGCCAGTCGAGGCCGACCTCCGGGGAAAAGCCGCACGAGGTCACGATCCGGGCCGCCCCGTCGCTCAGCTCGAAGCCGAGTACCCCGGCATGGGCCGCCCCGGCATAGGGGCGCGGCGGCGCGGTCCCGGCATCGAGGATCAGGCTGAGGCCCCGCTTGCGCAGTTTCTGGAAGCCCGACTTCATGGCAAAGCTGAAATGCCTCGGCGGCTCGCCAAGCGCCCGGAGGACGGCATCGACGATATCCGCCCGGCTTTCCCCGCCATCATTGAACGGCGCGAGCGCGCCGTCGTCCAGCCGGAAGAACTGGACCATGGCCCCCATGCGCGACATCTGCTTGCCGAAGGGCTCGGGCAGCGACTGTCCGCTGCGATGGAACGCCGAGCGAAGGACAAGAAGGTCTGCCAAGGCTTCGAGGCTGCGCTCCGGCGAGCGTCCGGCGAGGCCGCCATCGGCGAGAACCTGCGCGGTGCATTCCTGGTCGAGCCGCGCGAGTGCGGCTTCCAGGTCGTCGCGCCCACTGCCGAGCACAAGCTCGGCGGCAACGAGGCAGCAGGCCCCGCGCCAGCGCGCCGCCGGATCGGCGCAGGCGTCGAGACCGGCTTCGACATGGCGCAGTTGCCGGCCGAGCGCCTCGGTCCGGGCGCGCCGCTCCATCGCCTCGCCCGTGCCGAACAGGGCATCCCCGGCCAGCATCCAGTTCCATGCGCGCGCGGCGGTCGGCCCCATCCGCCAGTGGAAAGGGTGGAAGCAGCCATATTCAGCAATCCACTGATCGACGAGCGTGCGGGCCCGCGCGGCCCCATCCTCGCCTTCGGCCTTCCACGGAATCCCGCCCGGCTTGAGCTGGAGCCGTTCATGTCCGATCCGCCAGCGATCCTGCATCAGTGCCGCCCCGCGGCGCCGGTCGGGCGGAATGACCGGTTCGAGGTGCAAGGCAAAGGCATCCGGCCGGTCCGGCGCAAGGCTTGCCTTGGGGCCCGGCATGGCGGCAACCTCGTCCCCCGGCACGCCGGAAAAGCGCGACCACAGGGCCTCGTCGCTGCGCGCGCCGGGGTCGTCTGTCGGGGTCCTGTCGGGGGCGTTCATCTGGCCTTCGCCCGCTCCAATCTACACGGTGATGCTTGGTCTCAGTGCCTTCACATTGCGAGCATAGGACGATGCACCGCCCTTGAACACAGCCGATCCGGCGACAATTGCAGAGGCCCCTGCCTTGATCGCGGCGGGAGCGGTTTCGGGCGTCAGCCCGCCATCGACCTCGAGAATGATGTCGCGCCCGCTCGCCTCGATCTTCCGCCGCAGCCGCTCGATCTTACGAAGCTGGCCCGGGATGAACGCCTGGCCGCCGAAGCCCGGGTTGACCGTCATGACGAGGATCAGGTCGAGTTCGTCGAGGAGATAGTCGACCGTGTCCTCGTGCGTCGACGGATTGAGGGCGATGCCGGGGCGCATGCCGCGGGCGCGGATGGCCTGCAGGGTCCGGTGCGCATGGGGGTCCGCCTCCGGATGGATCGTCAGGAGGTTTGCGCCAGCCTCGGCGAAATCATCGATATACCTCGCCGGTTCGGAGATCATCAGGTGCACGTCGAACGGCTTGCCGGTGTGCGGGCGGAGTTTCGCGATGACCGGCGCGCCGAAGGTCAGATTCGGAACAAAATGGCCGTCCATGACATCAACATGGATCATGTCGGCCCCGGCAGCGTCGATGGCGGCGATCTCCTCCCCGAGGCGGGCAAAATCGGCCGACAGGATTGACGGGGAAATCAGGACGTCGCGCATGATCCGGGACTAAAACCAAACCGCCGCCCGCACAAGGTGCGAACGGCGGCTGGAAGCAGCTTGACCGGACGCGGGTCAAGCCGGGGTGACGATGGCCCCGTCGGCCCGGAAGGTGACGTTCACAGGCGTGCCGGGGGCGATGTAGATGTCGGCACCCTGTACGATCTCGCGCGCTTCGCCGTTCTCGAACTCGACGACATAGGCAAGGCCCTGCGTCGTGCCCGCGGCCCGTCCGGCCGCATTGCCGGCGACCCCGCCGATAACCGCGCCGCCGATCGCGCCGATGGCCTGGGTCGTGTCGCGCCCGCCGACCTGCGAGCCGAGCAGGCCGCCGAGGACCGCGCCGATCCCTGTGCCGACCCCCGAATTCTGCGGACGGATGGTCACTTCCCGAACGGAGAGCACGATGCCGGGGCGAACGGTCGCCGCCGTGCGGACCGCTCCGGGGCTCACTTCATTGGCCCCATAGGTCGAGGCGCACCCCGCCGTCGCCAGCACGAGGGCGCCGAGCGCGGCCGCCATCGCCGGGCGTCGCCGGCGCGGGGTTGAAAGTTCAGACATGGACGATCTCCTCAAATGTCATGTTCGGGGTCATAATCAGGCAGAATGGCTGAACCGGGCATGAACTTGCGCCGGAATAATCGTTCATTCCGGCGGTCATGGCGCGGGCGCGAGGCGTGCGACATAGAAGGCGTCATGGGCAAAGTCGCCGCCCGGCAGGGTCAGCAGGTCGCCCTCGGGTGTGACAGCCGCGGCAAAGCCCGGCACTTCTTCCGGCATGACGGGCTCCCGTCGCGCCCCGCCGGCGGCGAGAACCTGTCCGACGACGCCCGCCCCCTCGATCCGCAGCGGGCTGCAGACGCAATAGACGAGGGTGCCGCCGGGCTTCAGCATGGCGAGGCCTGCCCGCAGCAGGCGCGCTTGCGCCTCCGGATAGCGGGCGATCTCGTCCGGCGTCTTGATCCAGGCCCCTTCCGGGTGCCGCCGCAGCGTGCCAAGCGCCGAACATGGCGCATCGACAAGGACCGCATCAACGGGTGCTGGCGGAGACCAGTCCTCGCCTTTGGCGCATGCGAGCGCGACGCGTTCTCCAAGACCCGTGCGCGCGAGGTTTTCCCCGACAAGCCGGCGGCGCGGGGCAGACCGGTCGAGCGCGAACACGTCAGCTCCCGTTGCGGCAAGCTGCATTGTCTTGCCTCCGGGCGCGGCGCAGAGATCGACGACCGTCAGGCCTGGGCCTGCGCGCACGAGCCTTGCTGGCAGGGCCGCCGCAGCATCCTGCACCCACCACGCCCCGTCATCAAACCCGTCAAGCCCGGTGACATCGCCGGTCCGGAGCGAGACGGAGCCGCTGGCGAGCAGTTTTCCGCCAAGGCGCATGGCAAGCTCGCCTGCCGTCTTCGCGTCCTTCGGCGTCAGATGTGTGTCGGGCTCGGCCATCTGGAGCCCGGTAAGCGCAGCGAGCCCGCCCGGCCCGAGATCGGCCCGCATTACATCGCAGAGCCAGTCCGGCCATGCCTCTTCGGCCGGTATATTCGCCAGCGGATCGGGGCTTGCGGCCGCCTTGCGCAGCACGGCGTTAAGGAAACCCGCCCCCCGCCGCGCCTTGTCCCAGGCCTTGGCCGCCGCGACGGTCTCCCCGACGGCGGCATGGACGGGCGTGCCGAGGAGCCAGGCCTGCGCCGCACCGATTTCGAGCAAGGCCCGCACTTCGGGCGTGACGGTCTCCATCGGACGGTCGAGAAAGGGCGCGAGCCCGGCATGCAGTCGTCCCAGATGGCGCAGCGCGACGCTCGCCATGGCCCGGGCAAATCCCCGGTCGGCCCCTTCAAGCTCGGCAAAGCTCGGCGTGGAAGCGAGAACATCGTCGAGCGTCCGGCGTTCGGAGCGGATGCGCGTCAGCAGCTCCGCCGCGGCCCGGCGGGCCTGGTGCGCATTGTCCGACACCTCAGCCCCACGGTCCCCGCTTGCGAGCAGGCTCGTCGAGCGGCGCTTCGTCGCCGGTCATCCCGGCGGCCATCTGCCGCAGCGCGGCAATCCGGTTCGCCGTCACCGGGTGGGTCGAGAAGAGGTTGTCGGCGCCTTTTCCGGACAGGGGATTCATGATGTAGAGATGCGCCATGGCGGGGTTTTCCTCGGCCTGCCGGTTCAGCGTGGAGCGGGTACCGCGCTCGATCTTGGCCAGCGCGGACGCGAGCCAGATCGGGTTGCCGCAGATCTCGGCCCCGATCCGGTCGGCCTCGTATTCGCGCGACCGGCTGATCGCCATCTGGACGAGCGCTGCCGCCATCGGGGCGAGGATCATGATGAGGATGCCGGAAAGCGCCCCGCCACGCTCGCGATTGGTGAAGAAGACCGCGACATTGGCGAGCATGGTGATTGCCCCGGCAAGCGTCGCGGTGACCGTCATGATGAGCGTGTCGCGATTGCGCACATGGGCAAGTTCGTGGGCCATGACGCCCGCCACCTCTTCCCGGTTGAGGGCCGAGAGAAGCCCTGTCGTCGCGGCCACGGCGGCATGCTGCGGGTCGCGCCCGGTGGCAAAGGCGTTCGGCTGCGGCGTGTCGATGATAAAGACCTTCGGATGCGGCAGCCCGGCCCGGTCGGCCAGCGTCAGGACATCCCGGGCGAACGTCCGCTCCATCGGATTGCCACCGTCCGGGCTTACCTCGCGGGCCTTCTGCATGCGCAGGACGATCTTGTCGGAATTCCAGTAGGCGACGGCGTTCATCACGATTGCCACCCCGAACGCGATCGCCATGCCGGCACCGCCGCCGACGAGATAGCCGACACCAACGAAAAGCGCCGTCAGGGCGGCGAGGAGCATGAATGTACGGGTCGTACCCATTGAGACAGGCCTCTGGTCTGGTTGTTTCCGTCAGGCGCGCGCTGGCGCCTGCCTGCACGACACCTATATGGGAAAGGTTAAGCGAAACGGGGAGTCCCGAAACCATGGCGAATGACAGCCCGTCCGGCAACAAACCCCTTGCCCCGGCAGCCCGCCGCGCCCTCGCCGAAGCCGACGCCCGGCGGCAGGCCGCCGCTGAAAAAGACGCCCGGGCGCGCGAACGTGGCGGCCCGAAGGGCGCCGAACCGACCCGCTATGGCGACTGGGAACGCAAGGGCATCGCGTACGATTTCTAGCCGCTTCCTGTTTGCGCCGGAATGCGCGGCTCAGATCACGCCCAGACCGATCAGGCTCCGCGCGCTGGCGATTGCGGCTTCGCGCGCCGGGATCGGGGTCCAGCCGAGCACGCGCTTCGCTTTCTCGTTCGAGGCATAGCGGCGCTTGTCGAGCTCCGGAATGATCTGTTTCAGGACAGGATTGAACATCGCGAAGGCGCGCAGGAGCGGGCTCGGAAGCTGGCCCTTGGGAATCTTCTTCGCCTTGTCCGGAAATGCCTCGCGCATGATGGCGGCAAGCTCGCTGAACCAGTAGAATTCGTCGGCCGCGATGAACCGTTCGCCCGCCGCTTCCGGCACTTCCATCGCCCTGACATGAAGCTCGGCGACATCGCGCACATCGACAATTTGAAAGCCGACACGCGGCACGGCGGGCAGGGCCGCGCCCATGAGCTGCGTGATGATTTCGAGGGAGGCCGAGACATCCTCGCTCATCGCCGGGCCGAGCACGGCGACCGGGTTGATGGTGGCAAGCTCGAGTCCCTTGCCCTCCCCGTTTACATAGTCCCAGGCGGCCCGCTCGGCGATCACCTTTGACCGTGTATAGTGGGTATTGTCCTGCAAATTGTCCGGATTGGACCAGTGGCTCTCGTCGAGCATGGCGGGGCGCGACTTGCCCCAGCCGTAGCCAACCGCCGCAACCGAGGATGTCAGGACGACCCGCTTCACTCCGGCAGCCTTGGCGGCCTTGAGGGCTCGTAGCGCGCCGTCACGGGCCGGGACGATCAGCTCGTCGGCGTCCCGCGGCAGGTTTGGCGGGATCGGCGACGCAATATGGTGCACGAATGTGCAGCCACTGACCGCCTCGTCCCAGCCCTTGTCGCTTGTCAGGTCAGCCTCGACAAGCTCGATCCGGACCGGCTTGCCCGAATAGGAACTGAGCACGGCGTTCAGCCTGTCGGCCTTTGCCGCCGAACGCGCCGTGCCGCGCACGACATAGCCCTTGTCCAGCAGTTTGAGGATCGTGTGCGAGGCGATGAAGCCTGTCGCACCGGTCACGAGCACTGTTTCACCGGCCATGGCCGCCTCCGATATGATTGAACAAAATTATTATTGTTCAATTCGCGACAGGCCGCAACGGGGGCCTCAGGGCAAGGGCGGTACGCGCGGTGGCGGAACCGGCGAGCGGTGGCGTTCGCGCAAGGTGATGACCAGCGTTGCGGCGACGATGACCCCGGCGCCAAGCCAGACATGCAGGCCCGGCAGGAGCTGGAAGATCAGCCAGTCGGCCAGCGCCGCCATGGGCAGGCGCAGATAATCCATCGGCGAGAGATAGGACGCGTCGCCGATCGACATGGCCGTGATGTAGCAATACTGGCCGGCGACCCCAGCAAGCGCCATAGCGACGAGGAGCCCCGCCTCCGCCCAGCCCGGCCAGGTGCCATAGAGCACGAGGAATGGCAGCAGCAGCACCGAGGACAGGAGGTTTGCCCAGATCAGAAGCGTCATCGGCGAATGGGTCGCGGTGAGCGATTTGACGAGCACGATCGCCCCGGCAAAGCCCGCAGCGCTCGCCAGCGCGAGCCAGGTTCCGCCATCGACGATGATGGCCTCGGACGCATAGCCCGGCAGGAACCATCCCGGCATGACCATGACGAGTACGCCCGCAAAGCCGACCGCAACAGCCCCCCAGCGCCAGGCGCCGACGATTTCCCGCAGGAGCAGCGCCGCTAGGATCGTCACGAACATGGCCCGCGAGAACGAGATTGCGTTGAACTGCGAGAGCGGCAGCGTGAACATGTCGGAGATGGCGAACATGGAGCAGATGAAGGCCGCCGTGCCGAACAGGCTCCGCACGATGACGAGCCAGGGCCGCGTGATGCGCAGAACCGCCGTGCCGGAGCGCAGGATCGCGGGCACCGTGACGATCAGGCCGACAAAGGAGCGCCAGAAGGCGAGCACGGCCGGGTGCTGGTCGGAGGAATTGACCTTGGCAAGGGCCAGGAAGACCGTGAAGGCAAGCCCGGATGCGATCATCCAGAGCGCCGCTTCGAGGTTGCGGTTCGCCGGAGGGGCACCATCGCGCAGATCGGTCATGGCCGCGCCCCTTCATGGCTGCCGAATGCCAGCCTAGGCGGCTCGCAAGGCCGGGTACAGTGGCAACAGGCGGGACACGGGGGTCAGGTGACCCGCTCGACCATCATGTGCTTGATGCTGGCAATCGCCTTGGCGGGATTGAGGCCCTTCGGGCAGACCTGCGCGCAGTTCATGATCGTGTGGCAGCGATAGAGCTTGAACGGATCTTCGAGATCGTCGAGCCGGTCGCCGGTCGCCTCGTCGCGCGAATCGATCAGCCAGCGATAGGCCTGCAGCAGCGCGGCAGGGCCGAGATATTTGTCGCCGTTCCACCAATAGGACGGGCACGAGGTCGAACACGACGCGCAGAGGATGCATTCATAGAGCCCGTCGAGTTCGGCGCGGTCGGCCTCGGTCTGGCGCCATTCCTTTTCCGGGGCCGGCGTGTCGGTCTTCAGAAAAGGCTGTACATAGGCGTGCTGGGCATAGAAGACGGTGAGGTCCGGCACGAGGTCGCGCACGACCTGCTGGTGCGGCAGCGGTGCGATGGTGATCGTGGACCCGGCAACCTCGTCCCAGCCGCGCGTGCAGGCGATCGTGTTGTGGCCGCCTATGTTCATGGCGCAGGACCCGCAGACGCCCTCGCGGCAGGAGCGTCGGAAGGCAAGCGTCGGGTCGATCGTGTTCTTGATGTGGATCAGGACGTCGAGCACCATCGGCCCGCATTTCGAGGTATCGACCCAGTAGGTGTCCCAGCGCGGATTGCCGCCCTCTTCGGGATTGTACCGGTAGATGCGAAACTTCTTCAGCTTGCGGCGGTCCGCGCCGTCAGGCTTCGGCCAGGTTTTGCCGGCCAGCGGCTGGGAGCCCTTGGGGAGAGTGAGCTGGACCATTCAGTCGTCGTCCTCTTTGAGCGCTGGCATCAGGTCATTGTTGTCTTCGATGCGAAGCATCCGGATGTCCCGAACGGCAGGCTCGAACCACGGATACTTTCTCGACAATTTCTGGATGACCGTGACGCATTTGACGGCATCAACGGTGTCGTCGCCGAAATAGGTGCTTCCCTGCCGCCACTCAAACCCTCGTGACGTCAAAAACGAGCGAATGTCGGCATAGGCATTGTTCCAGGAACTCGATGAGTAGAGCTGTTGGAGCATTTGCGTATCCAGATCAAATACGATGGCGAACATGGTTCTCCTCGGGGGATTATTATGGCCGAGGAAAGATGTTGCCTGCTCCCGGACCGCTCTCATGGCTGTTCCTCAGTAAACCCGCTTCTTCGGCTCGATATACGCGATGTCGTTCGACATGGTGTAATCGTGCACGGGGCGATAGTCGATGCTCACGCGGCCGGCATCGTCGGCCCAGGCGAGCGTGTGCTTCATCCAGGCCGCATCGTCGCGGTCGGCAAAGTCCTCGCGGGCATGGGCGCCGCGGCTCTCGGTCCGGTTCGCGGCCGAGTTCACGGTGACAGCGGCCTGCGCGATCAGGTTGTCAAACTCGAGCGCCTCGACGAGATCGGTATTCCAGATCATCGTCCGGTCCGTCACGTCTATGCCGGGGAGCTTGGCGAACACGCCGTCAATCTTCTCGACGCCTTCGCGCAGGATATCGCCCGTGCGGAAAACCGCGCAGTTCGACTGCATGGCCTTCTGCATTTCGAGGCGCAGCTCGGCGACAGGATGATCGCCGGATGCGTTGCGCAGGCGATCGAAGCGGGCAAGATGCCTGTCGGTTGCCGCTTTCGGCAATTCCGGCTGCGAGGCCCCGGCTTCGAGCGTCGCGCCGCAGCGCAGGCCCGCCGCGCGGCCAAACACGACAAGGTCGATCAGCGAGTTCGAGCCGAGCCGGTTCGCCCCGTGCACGGAAACGCAGGCCGCCTCGCCGACAGCCATCAGGCCGGGCACGACGGCGTCCGGATTGCCGTCCTTCCTGGTCAGCACCTCGCCGTGAAAGTTGGTCGGGATGCCGCCCATATTGTAGTGCACCGTCGGCAGGACCGGGATCGGGGCCTTGGTGACATCAACCCCGGAAAAGACGCGCGCCGTTTCCGAAATGCCGGGCAGGCGCTCGGCAAGCGTTTCCGGCGGCAGGTGATCGAGGTGGAGGAAGATGTGGTCGGCCTCCGGTCCGACGCCCCGGCCTTCGCGGATTTCCATCGTCATCGCGCGGCTGACGACATCGCGCGAGGCAAGATCCTTGGCCGAGGGGGCATAGCGCTCCATGAACCGTTCGCCGGTCGCATTGGTGAGGTAACCGCCCTCCCCGCGCGCGCCCTCGGTGATGAGGCAGCCTGCGCCATAGATACCGGTCGGGTGGAACTGGACGAATTCCATGTCCTGCAAGGGGAGCCCGGCGCGCAGCACCATGGCATTGCCGTCGCCGGTGCAG
>CAYSED010000016.1:33628-41046 GCA_964429935.1 uncultured Hyphomonadaceae bacterium | reverse complement strand
GTCGCCGTGGGGGTGATGTTTGCGCCCGCCGGGCCGGTCGCCCGCTTCATCCAGAGGAATCCAAGCGTCGTCATGCTGGCGCTCGCTTTCCTGATGATGATCGGAACCGTGCTGATCGCGGACGGCTTCGGCGTTCACGTTCCGAAGGGCTATGTCTATGCGGCGATGGCCTTCTCCATGCTGGTGGAATTCCTCAACATGCTGAGTCGCCGACGGTCGGTCCCGGCCGGCCCGGCCGAGGGCTGAGCTTGCCGGAATGCCTGCGTTCATCCCGTCCCGGTCACGGACGGTACGGAACAAAACAGGCCGCCAGTGCACCTGTCACCGGCGGCCCGCTCGTCCCGCCACCCCGGGAGGGCACCCGATAGGGGGCACGCGGAAAGGGCAGTAACGTCTAGAAACTGCGGGAGATCGTGAAGACCCCGGTCGAGCCTATTCCGGCTAGGCTCGCGGTATCGATATAGCGGGCATCAAGGTCGAACCCGTAGATGCTGAGGGTCGCGCCGATGCCGAATTCCCAGTAATCCTCGAAGAAACCGGTGCTTGCGGCGTCGGCTTCATCGAAGAATTCCAGATAGGCCGCGTGGCCGGACGCCGACAGGCTGGCTTCCGTCCCGCCGACATCGAACGTTCCGAGCGGCAGGCTGGCATCGAGCTTGGAGTGAAGCGACGTGCCCGCTTCGAAATAATAGTCCGGCGAAAGGGCAAAATTCAGCCCGACCGCGAGGGGCCCGAACTCGTAGCCTGCCCCGGCCGTAAACTCGTAATAGTCCTGCTGCGGAAAATCGAGCAGCACATCGCCCGGCACCAGGCCGAAATCGGCCGGATCGACGAGGAACGGCCCGGCGGCCGGCACGATGATGTCATCGCCATCCTGAGGGGCGTCCGGATAGAGATAATAAATGAAGCCGAGACTGAGGGCGAGGTCGCCGACCGATGGGGTAAAACCGAAATAGAAGTCGAGTTCGGTGCTCGCCCCGTCGGAAATGCGCTCGCCGGAAAACGGATTGGTCAGGTCGTCGTTGAAGTCGACCGTGGACCCCCAGATGCCCGCATAGAACAGGTCGCTCGCCCAGTCGAAACTGCCCTGGACCGCCGCATCGTTCGAGGATTGCGAGATGCCCCGGAACGTATAGTCCGTAGTGAACGCGACGCTCGCAGAGAAGTCGCCGCCGAGAAAATCGGCCTCGTCCTCTTCCTGGGCGATCACAGGGGTTGCGGCCAGCAAGGCGGCTATGGAAACTGCGGTCAGTCTGTTCAGCATGTCAGGTCCCTTTCAGAAGAGGCCGCCCTCCGCTGCGCACAGAAGCTTCATTGGGGATCGGCGGGCCGTGCTCGGCCAGCAGGCGGGCAAATTTTCCGGAAAGCGGGGTCAGCTTGCCCGTTTTCAGGGCAGGATTTTCTCCATTCGACCAGTCAGCGGGCGCAAGAGTGCCCTACCGGGCAACAAGAGGCGCATAACCGAGATGCATCCCGGCATCGACCAGAAGCGTCTCGCCGGTCACATGGCGGCTCGCATCGGTGAGGAAGAAGACCGCGCTGTCGGCAATGTCGTCCGGGCTGCTCGCGACGTTCAGGGGCACCGAAGCAGCGACTCCGGCTTCGAGCTTCCGGTACTGTTCCGGGCTCATCTCGTCCTTGAACCAGCGCGTGCCGATGAAGCCCGGGCAGATCGCGTTCACGCGGATGGCGGGGGCGAGCGCCCGGGCAAGCGAAAGGGTCATCGTGTTGAGCGCCCCCTTGGTCGCGGCATAGGCGACCGACGAGCCGATCCCGGTCACGCCAGCAATTGAGGAGACGTTCAGGACGGCTGATGCCCGGCCGGTCAAGGCGTGTGCAGCGGCCAGAAGGCCCTTACAGGCCTGCAGCACGAGAAAGGGTCCGGCGACGTTCACCGCATAGGTCTCGAGGAAGTCGGCCCGCGAGAGGGCGTCGAGGTCTGAATGGTCCCGCGCGTGACGGGTGATCCCGGCATTATTGACCAGGATGTCCAGCCGTCCCCAGGCTGAAGCAGCTTCGGCGAGGGTGGCCGTGCCAGCCTCGGTTGATACGTCGGCCTGGACAAGCCGGGCTTGCGCCCCCGCCGCCTGGCACTTCGCCATCGTCTCCTCGGCGTCCGCGATGGAGCGCGTGCAATTGATGATGACATCCGCGCCGCGCGCGGCAAGACGAATGGCGATCGAGGCCCCGAGCCCGGTTGCCGACCCCGTGACAAGCGCCTTGCGGCCCTCAAGGTCTCTCGGTTCGGCTGTCATGGTCATGGCGCTGGCCCCTGATGCATCTGCTTTGCCAATCGAATAGAACGAGGGTCAGCTTGCGGACAAGTCCAAACCGCGCCCGGGCCGCAGAGGGCGCCTTGGCGCGGGCGACCGACTTCCTGTAGAAGGGCCGTTCATTCGAGGGAGGGTGCCTGCCTATGTCGTATTTGCTGATCCTGGGCGGCCTTGTCCTGTTGTTTGCGGGCGGGGAAGGTCTCGTTCGCGGATCGGTCGGCGTGGCGCGCAAGTTCGGGGTTTCCGAGCTTGTCATCGGCTTGACGCTCGTCGGCTTCGGCACCTCCGTCCCGGAACTCGTCACCAGCCTTCAGGCCGTCAATATTGGCGCAGCGGGGCTTTCGGTCGGCAATGTCGCCGGGTCGAACATCGCCAATGTCCTCCTCGTTCTGGGTGTCGCGGCTGTCATAAAGCCCATAATTACGAACCCGCAGGCGCTGATGAGAGACTTCTCGGTCATGGTCGCGGCGACGGCGGTCTTTGCCCTACTCGTCTATTTCGATGTGTTCACGCGCCTCGCCGGGCTCGTCCTGCTGGCCTGCCTCCTCGCGTATGTCGGCATGTCCTTCGTGCTCGACAAGGGTGACGGCGCGACCGCCGCGATGCATGCCGAGGAAGGCGAACTGATCGAGACGCCGGACCCGCTCTGGCTGTCGGGTGTCCTCGCCATAGGCGGCCTGGCCGGCGTCATCCTCGGGGCAAGGTTTCTCGTCACGGGGGGTGTTGATGTCGCCCGCACGTTCGGCGTTTCCGAAACGGTGATCGGGCTTTCCATCGTGGCTGTCGGCACAAGCCTGCCGGAACTGGCGACGACGGCGATGTCGGCCCTGCGCGGCAAGTCGGATGTCGCCCTCGGGACGGTGCTCGGCTCGAACATCTTCAATGTGCTCGGCATCATCGGCGTGACCGCGCTCGTGCATCCTTTCTCGCTCCTTGCTTCCGGCAGCTCGTCAGGAGCCGGCGTTGCAGGCGCGTTCGATTATGCCGCCGCGCTGCAGAACGGCGGCGCCATCGGGGCCGAGGGCGGCCTGACCTGGACCGACATGTCGGCGCTTCTCCTGTCGGTCTTCTTCATCATCCTCTTCGCGCTGACCGGACGCCGGATCGCCCGCTGGGAAGGCGCGGTCATGATACTCGCCTATGCCCTCTACATGGGTCTCATCTTCGGTCTCGTTCCAGGAGCAGGCGCATGAGCGATACCCCGTCCATCTATCAGGGCCTCGGCCAGCTCGGCCAGGCGAGCGCACAGCCGCAATCGCCGGAAGAGGCCGTGCTTGAGCGCGTCGCCAATCCGCATGCCGATACGCTTTATCTCGCCCGCTTCGTCGCGCCGGAGTTTACCTCGCTCTGTCCTGTCACCGGACAGCCGGACTTTGCGCATCTCGTCATCGACTATGCGCCGGCCGGCTGGCTCGTCGAATCGAAAAGCCTCAAGCTCTATCTCACGGCCTTCCGCAACCATGGGGCCTTCCACGAAGACTGCACGGTGCGCATCGGCAAGGACCTGACAGCGCTACTCGATCCGCGCTGGTTCCGGATTGCGGGCTACTGGTATCCGCGCGGCGGCATCCCGATCGACGTGTTCTGGCAGACAGGACCCGCCCCGGACGGCCTATGGGTGCCGGACACGGGCGTTGCGCCCTATCGCGGACGGGGTTAGGGGCGAGCTTCGCTCATGGTTCGACAAGCTCACCATGAGTCCGGTCTTCGGAGAACTCATGGTGAGCTTGTCGAACCATGAGCCATGCTTACCCAATTGTCTGAACCCGCTTACTCCGCCGGAACCGCTTCGGGCGTTTCGGCATGGACCCGCCTGGCGAGGAAATCCCTCAGATCGGCGGCTGACCGGTCGGCAATCTCTTCCTGCGGCAAGTGTCCGACGCTTTCGTACATCACAAGCTCGGCGCCGGGGATCGCAGCGGCGAATTTTTCCGCGCCGGAGGCCGGAACGAGATTGTCCTCTTCGCCCTGAAGAATGAGCGTCGGAACCTCAATGGCCGCGAGCGCCTCGGCCGTGGCAACCCGGCGTTCGCCGCCGCCGGTCACGAGCGCGATGATGCCGTCGCGATGCCCCGGCGCACGCGACAGGAAGACATAGCGGTCGACCATCGCGTCTGTGACAAGGCTTGCATCAACAAAGCTGTTTTCGAGCCCGTCCCGCACGAGCCCGCTCGTATCGAGATCCTTCAGGACAGCCCGGCCCACAGGATTGGCCAGCAGCCGGAACACGAGGGGCGGCCTGTCCTCGCCGCTTTCGTCCGGCCAGCCGGAGGCGGCGACAAGGACGAGACCGTCGAGCCGCTCAGGATATTTCAGGGCAAATTGCCAGGCCGTCGCCCCGCCCATGGAATTGCCGACCAGGGTGAAGGTGTCCGCCCCGATCATCTCCGTGGCCTCCGCGACCGCGTCGGCAAAATCGGCCGTGGTCATCCTGGCAAGCTCGGGCGTGCGCGACAGGCCGTGGCCCGGCAGGTCCATGCTGATGACACGGTAGTCCCCGCCAAGGTGCCGGACCCAGGCCTCCCAGGTATGCAGCGAGGCGGAAAAGCCGTGGACGAGAACGAGCGCGGGACCGTCCTCGTTGCCTTCGTCCCGGTAGTGTACCTTGACGCCGTCGGCCAGGGTCAGGAACTCCGATTCCTGCGAGGCATAGAGGGTCTCCAGGGTGTCATAGGGAATGTCGCCCCGCCGCAAGGCCAGCCAGCCCGCCGCGAGGAGCACGGCAAGCACGAGAAGGACGGCCAAGAGCCTGCGAAACACGCTGATGTCTCCTGTACGGTGCAGATCGGCGGATGGACGGAACAGTAGAGGCTCATGCGCCCTGGCGGCAAGTCATCCAGCGCAGGCCGGACAGGCCGGATCGCGCGGCAGCCTGACCGTCCGTGCGTCCCCGGACAATCCGTCCAGCAACCACAGTTTGCCGATGAGGGAAGTGCCCGCTCCGGTTACCAGCTTCAGCACTTCGAGGGCCATCCGTGTGCCGACCATACCGGTAACGGCGCCGACAACGCCGACCGCCTCGCAGGCTTCGTCTTCGGGCGGCTTTTCCGGGACGAGACACCTATAGCAGGGCGCACCGGGCACCGAACCGGAGGCGAAGACGGAAACCTGCCCGGCCCAGCGCGCCGCGGCGCCCGAGACGAGCGCCCGGCCGCTCGCATGGGCGAGCGCGTTCAGCGCAAACCGGGCATCGTAATTGTCGGTCGCATCGATGAGCACCGAACCGGCAAGCGCCGTGCCCGGAACGAACCGTTCCCTTCGCGCGGTAACGACTAGGCCGTTGTGCATCGCGATCAGCCGCGCGGCGAGCGTCGCGGCCTTGCCGTGGCCGATATCCTCTTCGAGGAATTGCACCTGCCTTTGCAGATTGGACGGATCGACCGTGTCATCGTCGACGATCTCGATCGCGCCGATACCGGCAGCGGCAAGATACATCGCGCAAGGGCCCCCGAGGGCGCCCGCTCCGACGATGGAAACAGAGGCGGCCCGCAGTTTCGCAAGGCCCGGCCCGCCGATCTCCTTCAGCATGAGATGGCGCTTGTGGCGTTCGAGATAGGCTTGCGACAGGGCCATGCGTCATCCTTGCTCGTCTATGCCTTAGCCTGCCTTGACCGCCCGATCCATCTCCCGCAAGTCTCGGGCTGGAGGAAGTCCGATGAATCTCGACCGCGACCCGACTCTCGAAATCTTTCGCGCCGAGGTGCGCCGGTTCTTCGAGACCGAGTATCCGCAGGACCTCATCGCCAAAACGGCCCGCGGCGCGTCGCTGTCGACCGAGGATATTCGCCGGTCCGAAATGGCGCTTGGGGCCAAGGGCTGGCTCGCGTCGGCCTGGCCGGCAGAACATGGCGGCCCCGGCTGGTCGCTCGAAGAGCAATATGTCTTCGACGAGGAACTGGAACGGGCCGGCGTGCCGACCGTCACGCCGATGGGCGTCGTCTATGTCGGGCCGGTCCTCTACACGTTCGGTTCGCAGGCGCAGAAGGACCGGTGGCTTCCCGGCATCCGCGACGGCTCTACCGGCTGGGCGCAGGGCTATTCGGAACCGGGGTCCGGATCGGACCTTGCGAGCCTGCAATTCTCCGCCGTGCGCGAGGGCGACCATTATGTCCTCAACGGCACCAAGGTGTGGACCTCTGCCGCCCAGCATGCCGACTGGATCTTCCTCCTCGCCCGCACCGACAATTCCGGCAAGAAGCAGGAAGGTATCAGCTTTCTCTGCTGCGAGATGACCGCGCCCGGCGTCGAGGTCCGCCCGATCATCACGATCGATGGCAAGCATGTCCTCAACGAAGTGCATTTCACCGATGTGCGCGTGCCTGCCGACCAGCTTGTCGGCGAGGAAGGTCAGGGTTGGACCTATTCGCAATACCTGCTCGGCTATGAGCGCACCTCCTATGCGCGCATTGGCGGCAAGAAGATGATGCTGAAATCGGTTCGCGAGATTGCGGCGGCGACGCCCGTCGGCGGCAATCGGCGGCTGGCCGATGACGAGGCCTTTGCCCGGCGCATAACGCTCGCCGACCTTGCCTTGCAGGCGCTCGAGATTCAGGTCCTGCGCATTCTGTCGGCGCTGAAATCCGGTGGCTCGCCCGGCAATGAGGCCTCCATCGTGAAGATCATGGCGACCGAAACCCACCAGCAGATCACCGAGCTTTTCGTCGATGCGGCAGCGGCCTGCGCCCTGCCGAAATTCACCGACAGTGTTGCGCCGGACTGGGCGGTCGAGGCGGGAATCCCGGCCCATGCCGCCCGCGGGCTCTCGTCCTATCTCGGCGGCCGGGCCCAGTCGATCTATGGCGGCACCAACGAGATCCAGAAGAACATCATCGCCAAGCGCGTGCTCGGGCTCTAGGCCTTGCCCGGCGCGCCTGAAGACATTTACGCCGCTCCGGCCAAATGGGTCTCGGCCGGGGCCGGGGCGCAGGGCAACCTCTTCCTCACAGGGCGGGCTGGCACCGGCAAGACGACGCTCCTGAAGCGCTTCCTCGAAGCGGCAGGCGAAGATGCCATCGTACTCGCCCCGACAGGGGTAGCGGCAATGAATGCCGGCGGGCAGACCATCCATTCCTTTTTCAAGTTCCCGCCGCGCCTGATCGAGCCGACCGATGCCAAGCGCCTGCGCAATGCCCGGGTCCTGCGCGC
>CAYSED010000016.1:28662-33618 GCA_964429935.1 uncultured Hyphomonadaceae bacterium | reverse complement strand
GCAACAGACAAGCTCATCAAAATGACGGTACTCATCATCGACGAAGTGTCCATGGTTCGGTCCGACATGCTCGATGCCATCGACCGGTCGCTGAAGCTCAATCGCGGCTCGAAGCGCCCGTTCGGCGGGGTCCGGATGATCCTGTCCGGGGACCTGCACCAGCTGCCGCCGGTGGCGCGCGGCGAGGAGGAAGCGATCCTCAATGCGCGCTATGGCGGGGCCTATTTCTTCAACACGCCGGCCTTTCGCGAGGCCGAGTTTGCACTCCTCGCGCTGAAACATGTCTTCCGGCAGGCCGAGCCGAAATTCCTCGCGCTGCTAGGTGCCTTGAGGCAGGGTCGGCTTACCCTTCCGGATGTCGCCCTGATGGAAAGCCTCGTGTCCGGGCGCACGGCGCACGAGGCGAGCCTCACCCATGTCGTCCTGACGCCGAACAATGCCAATGCCTTCCGCATCAACCAGTCCCGCCTCGCCGAGCTGGCAACCGAGGCGCGAACCTATCCGGCCAAGGTCGATGGCGAGTTCGAGGAGAAGGCCTATCCGACCGAGGCCGATCTCGACCTGAAGGCCGGAGCCCGCGTCATGCTGATCCGGAACGATCCGGAAGGACGCTGGGTCAATGGCTCGATTGCGACCGTCGAAGGGTTCGGCAAGGAGACTGTGATCGTTTCGATGGACGGGCGGGCTTACGAGATCGAGCCCGCAGCCTGGGAAAAATACCGCTATACGGTCGATCCGGAGACCGGCAAGGTCAGCCGCGAGACCGTTGGCACGTTCCGCCAGCTACCCCTCCGGCTCGCCTATGCCGTCACGATTCACAAGGCGCAGGGACTGACCCTCGACAAGGTCTATATCGATTTCGACCATGGCATGTTCGCCCATGGCCAGGCCTATGTCGCCTTCTCGCGGGCCCGCAGCCTGGACGGGCTGGAACTCTCCCGCGCCCTGCGCCCGCGCGACATGGTCATCGACCGGTCGGCCTTCGCGTTCGGCAAGCTCGAAGCCATCGCGGATACCGACGCCTACCTGCTCGCCCGGTTCATCGGGGAGGAGGACCGGCTGGTTTAGGGAAGGTGTTCATCCACCCTGTTTTCGCTGGGGAGCAGGCAAGCCCCTAATGGTCCGCGCGACCGAAGTCGGCATAGACGAGGCGGGTGAAAACCTCGGCGCTGATGAAGCCGCCCCCCCAGGCTTCGTCCCATGCCGCGAGAATGTCCGCGGCCACCGCTTCGTCAGCCGTCATGCCGGCGTCCATGGCCGCGCGCACGGCCGCGCTCACGTCCTCAAGCATGCCGATCGTCGCAATGACATCCTCGCGGGAGGAGACCGGTCCGTGGCCGGGAATGATGACCGTGTCCGCGTCGGCAAGGTCGCGGGCCACCGAGAGCGCCGAAATCGCCCCGGCGACCGAGCCGCCGGAGGAAATGTCTATGAACGGAAACCGGCCTGTGAAGAACACGTCCCCGAGGTGCAGCGCGTTCGCTTCCACGAAATGCACCATGGCGTCGCCATCCGTATGCGCGTCCGGCGTATGAAAAACGCGGATGGTCTGGCCGTTCAGGTGCAGGGTCAGGTCGTCATCGAAGGTCACGACCGGCCACGCCGCCGGATCGGCGGCAGGTGTCGTGCGGGCATTGCCGAGAAGGACCGTGTTCTGGTCCGTCACCAGCCGCGCGCGCACATTGTCGTGCGCGATGATCGTCGCGCCGAAATTCGCGTTCCCGCCGGTATGGTCGCCGTGCCAGTGCGTATTGACGAGATACTTCGGCGCAGCCCCGGCAATCTCGCTGATCTTGGCGAGGTTCTTAGGCGCGATGTTGGCAAACTGGCTGTCGATCACGAACACGCCGTCCGGCCCTGTCAGGACGCCGATATTTCCGCCCTGGCCCTGCAGCATGAAGAGGCCGTTGCCAAGGTCTGTCGCCGTGACCGTCACTTCGTCCTGTCCGGCCTGGGCGAGTTGCAGGCTTCCATGGGCGAGCCCCTGTGGCACCAAGGCAAAGGCGAGTGCGGCAACAGCAATACTGGTTCGGAACATTCTTATTTCCTCCTCGGGAACCTGCCGCGAGGATAATCACGCCTGCGCGCCCAAGACCACAGGGTCACGCAGGCGTGAGTGCGCTTGGCACAAGGCTAAAGCATCCCGGGAATGACGCGGTCCGGCGGCAGGTGGCCGTCGGCGAAGGTCTTGATATTGATGATGACCTTCTCGCCCATCTCGATCCGTCCCTCGACCGTTGCCGAGCCCATATGCGGCAGCAAAACCGTGTTCGGCAGTTCGAGCAGCTTGCGGTTCACCTGCGGCTCGCGCTCGAATACGTCGAGCCCGGCCCCGGCAAGGCGGCCCTCCTCGAGGGCCCGGGCGAGGGCGGCTTCATCGATTACTTCGCCGCGCGCAGTATTGATGACGTAGGCGTCCTTCTTCATCAGCTCGATGCGGCGGGCATTGAGAAGGTGAAAGGTTGCCGGCGTATGCGGGCAGTTGACCGACACGATGTCCATGCGCGCCAGCATCTGGTCCAGGCTGTCCCAGTAGGTTGCCTCGAGCGCCTGTTCGATCTTCGGGCTCACCGGCTTGCGGTTGTGGTAGTGGATCTGCAGGCCGAAGGCTTTCGCGCGGCGGGCGACCGCCTGGCCGATCCGGCCCATGCCGATGATGCCGAGGCGCTTGCCGGCGATGCGGCGGCCCATCATCCAGGTCGGCGTCCAGCCGCTGAAATGGCCGGCCTCGAGCGCCTTGCGGCCTTCGACAAGGCGGCGCGGCACGGCAAGGATGAGCGCCATGGTGATGTCGGCCGTATCATCCGTCAGGACCCCCGGCGTATTGGTGACGGCGATGCCGCGCTGCACCGCGCTGCCGACGTCGATATTGTCGAAGCCCGCGCCGAACTGGGCGATCAGGCGCAGCCTTTCCCCGGCCCGTGCCATCAGGCGGCCGTCGATCATGTCCGTGACGGTCGGCACGAGCACGTCGGCCCGGCCCATCGCGTCGGCAAGCTCGGCGGCGGAGAAGGCGTGATCGTCCTCGTTGAGCTCGGTGTCGAAGAGTTCCTTCATGCGCAACTCGACCGGCCCCGGCAGCTTGCGCGTGACGACGACTTTCAGCTTGCCCGCGTTCATTGTTCCTCGCCGGTTGCAAATGCCATCTGGCCAGATAGCAGAGCAATCCGGCAAGGCCAATGCAAACCGCATCACGTCGGCGGGCGATTGCAGATGCCTAGTGCCCGGATTTACGGCAGATTCACCGGCACCGTGTCAAAGACGGCCTCTCAGCCATCGGTTTGCGAGGACAAGGCATGAAACAGGTGACGGGCCTGCACGCGCTCGGATTGGCGATCTGCCTGATGGCCGGCACGGCCACGGCGGACGAACGTGCCGAGCCGCGCATCAGCCTGTTCTCCGGCAAGCCCGTGCCGCGTTTCGAGAGCCTCCGGCAGGACCTCGTCAACGGCCGCACCGGGCCGAGCCTTGCCCATCCGGTGCGCTGGCAGTACGAGCGCCTTGGCCTGCCCATGCTCATCCTGAAGGAGAGCGAGGACTGGCGCTTTGTCGAGGACCCGGATGGCGCGCGGGTGTGGGTGCACGAGCGGATGTTCTCTGACACCCTCACTGCCATGGTGCTGCAGGAAACCGTGGTCCGGGCCGGTCCGGCCGGCGATGCGCGCGGCTTCGCGCGCCTCGCGCCGGGTGCAATCGTGGAGGTCGCGGACGATGCCGGGGACTGGCTGCGCGTCTCGGCCGACGGTCATCGGGGCTGGGTTCCGGCGGCGCATCTCTGGGGCCGCTCGCGGGTCTCCCCTTCCGGTGCCGTGTCGCCAGCCAGTTGACACCGCTCCCGGCCTCGTGTCGAAGCCCGGAGAGCCATTGCGACGGAGAGACGGAATTGAACCGACAGGGGCCCCACGCCTATCATGAGCCAAAGTCGTCCTATGCCTACGAGGATCTGATCCGGTCCGGAAGGGGCGAGCTTTTCGGGCCCGGCAATGCGCAATTGCCAGCCCCTCCCATGCTGATGATGGACCGGGTCACCGAAATGTCGCTCGACGGCGGCGCGTTCGGCAAGGGCCACATGGTCTGCGAACTCGACATCCGTCCGGACCTCTGGTTCTTCCTGTGCCACTTTCCGGGCGACCCGGTCATGCCCGGATGTCTCGGCCTCGACGCGATGTGGCAGGCCGTCGGCTACTGGCTCGGCTGGTCCGGCTCGCCCGGCAAGGGCCGCGCCCTCGGTGTCGGGCTGGTCAAGTTTTCCGGCGAGATCACGCCCGGCACAAGGACCGTGCGCTACGAGATCGACATGAAGAAGGTCAAGCGCGGCTCGCTTGTTCTCGGCGTCGCCGATGGGCGCGTCTTCGCGGACGACAACCGCGTCTATGTCGCCGAGGACATGAAGGTCGGCATGATAAACAAGTCCTGATGCGGCGAGGGGGAACGAATCATTGGTGCGCCTCCGACACGGCATGTTAACACTTGCGGCGGCGTGAACACTGGCTCACCCTGAAATGGTCCCGGTCGCGGCGAGCCGGTGCCACATTGCCCTTGTGTAACTTGCCGGGCGACGAGCGGAAGCGAACGAGAAGGAGTTGCGACGATGCCAACCCTGGCCCTGGTGGATGACGACGAGAACATTGTCACGTCCCTGAAGATCTTCTTCGAGGCCGAGGGCTATCAGGTGCGGACCTATTTTGACGGCCAGAGTGCGCTGCCCGCGCTCACCGAGACGCCGCCCGACATCGCGATCTTCGACGTCAAGATGCCGCGCATGGACGGGATGGAACTTCTGCGCCGCCTGCGCCAGACGTCCGACCTGCCGGTCATCTTCCTGACGTCCAAGGACGAGGAGATCGACGAAGTCATCGGCTTCAATATCGGGGCGGACGATTTCGTCCGCAAGCCGTGCTCGACGCGCCTCCTGTCGGAACGCGTTAAAGCCGTGCTGCGACGGGCCCGCGGCGG
>CAYSED010000016.1:25115-28652 GCA_964429935.1 uncultured Hyphomonadaceae bacterium | reverse complement strand
GCGCGTCACGGTGCTCGAAGAAACGGTCCGCGCGCACGGCCTGCGCAGGCGGCGACGGGCCCGCGGCGGGGCGGCCGGACCCGAGGAGGGCGACCACAAGCCGATCGTGCGCGGTCGCCTGACGCTCGACCCAAACCGGCATGCCTGTGCCTGGGACAACCAGCAGGTCCGCCTGACGGTCACCGAGTTCCTGATCCTCCAGAGCCTCGCCCAGCGCCCCGGCTATGTGAAGAACCGCGACCAGCTCATGGATGCGGCCTATGACGACCAGATTTATGTCGATGACCGCACGATAGACAGCCACATCAAGCGCCTGCGCAAGAAATTCCGCGAGGTCGACGGCGAGTTCGATGCCATCGAGACGCTCTACGGGGTCGGCTACCGCTATACCGAAAGCTGACGGGCTCTTGAGCCGCTCTTGCCAAGCGGGCGGTTTCGGCAAACACTCCCGTGTGTACCTGAAGCGGGGAGGACACGCTGCCATGCGCGAGTTCAGACAATTGACCGGGGCTGGCTTCGGGCTGATCCTTGCCGCATGCGGCGGGCCTGCCGCGAATGAGACCCCTGTGTCCGCGCCGGGGACACGGCTCGTCGAGATCGCCGCCGGCGAAAGCCTCGCCGCCGAACTCCAGGCCGCCCTCATCATGGCCGGGCCGGGCGACGAGATCGTGCTCCCTGCCGGGGTCTTCAACCTGTCCGACGGCCTGTCGCTCGATGTCGATGGCGTCACCCTGCGCGGCGCAGGCCAGGACCAGACCGTCCTCAATTTTGCCGGCCAGACCGGGGCGGGCGAGGGCCTCCTTGTCACGTCCGACGACGTGACCCTTGCGGCGTTCACTTTGCAGGACACCGCCGGCGACGGCATCAAGTCCAAGGGGGCAGACCGGATCATCTATCGCGATCTCACCGTCGAGTGGACCGGCGAACCCGACGAGACGAATGGGGCTTATGGCGTCTACCCGGTTGAGAGCACGGATGTCCTGATCGAAGGCGTCACGGTGCGCGGCGCGTCGGATGCCGGCATCTATGTCGGCCAGTCCTCGAACATCATCGTGCGCAATTCGCTCGCCGAGTACAATGTCGCCGGGATCGAGATCGAGAACTCGACCCATGCCGATGTCTACGGCAACCGGGCCGAGAACAATGCCGGCGGCATCCTCGTTTTCGACCTGCCGGACCTGCCGGTGATCGGCGGCCACTCGACCCGCATATTCGACAATACGATCGTCAACAACAATACGCGCAATTTCGCCCCGCCCGGGAACATCGTCGCCTCCGTCCCCTCCGGCACGGGCATCATCCTGCTCGCCAACCGCAATGTCCACGTGTTCGACAACGTGTTCGACAATAACCGGACCGCCCATGTCCTCCTGACAGCCTATCAGGACCCGTTCATCGACGAGCGCTACAATCCGCTGCCGCGCGACATCGTGATTTCCGCGAACAGCTATGCCAATGGCGGATACGAGCCGCAGGGCCGCCTCGGCGAACTCGCTGCACTGGTCGGCGGCACCCTGCCGTCCATCGTCTGGGACGGGGTAGACCGCTGGGCCGGGGCAGAGCCAACTGAGGTCAATATAGCAATCACTGAAACGGCTGCGGAGGGCGCCCCCTTGTTCCTCAGTCTCGGGCTCGCGGCATACCCGGTCGATCCGGCCGCCGTCGCGCCGAGCGCAGCCTTGCCTCCGGCGAACGCAGTCCCGGCACCCGAGCCGGTCACGCTCGCCCACGTTCCGGCTGGCTAGCAAGATGCGCTTTGCCGGCATCCTTGCCGCCGCCTGCCTTGCCGCCTGTTCCGGCGCGGCGGTCAAGGGGGACTCCGGTCCGGACCTTGCCGTCATCATGGCTGACCGGCCGGCGGCGACCCTCGCCGAATACGGCCTGTTCCTCGATGCCGGCGCGCGCGAACCGGCCCCCGGCGTTCACGCCTATGACCTCGTCAATCCGCTCTTTTCCGACCATGCCGCCAAGCACCGGTTCGTGTTTACCGCCGGAAAGCCCGCCCGCTACGAGGACGACAGCGTCTTCGCCTTCCCGGCGGGCAGCGTGCTCGTGAAGAGTTTCTCCTATCCCGAAACCGGGCTGGTCGAGACGCGGCTCCTGATCCGCAAGCCGGAAGGCTGGGTCGCCTATCCCTATGTCTGGAACGCGGACCAGACAGAGGCGCGCTATGCCCCCGTCGGGGCAAAGCGCACCATAGAGACGGCAGATCCGGCTGGCGAACCGCTCGCCATTGCCTATTCGGTGCCAAACCAGAACCAGTGCAAGACCTGTCACAGGATCGGCGACGAGATCATGCCGATCGGCCCTAAGGCGAGGAATCTCGACCATGACGGACCGAACGGCGAGAACCAGATCGGCTTCTGGACCCGGGCCGGGCTACTCGCCGGCGCGCCGGAGGACATCGCGGCCGTCCCGGCGCTCGCCCTCCTGCAGGGCGACACGGCCTCGCGCGCGCGCGCCTATCTCGATATCAATTGCGCTCACTGCCACCGCGACGGCGGCTCGGCCTCGAATTCCGGGCTGTGGCTCGACTGGTCGGAGGACGACCCGGTCCGCCTCGGCCTCGGCAAGCACCCGACGGCGGCCGGCCGCGGCGCCGGAGACCTGCGCCTCGTCGTTGCCCCCGGCGAGCCGGACGCGTCCATCCTCCTGCACCGCATGGCGTCCACGGAGCCAGGCATCGCCATGCCGGAGCTTTCCCGCACCCTGGTCGACGAGGACGGCCTCGGCCTGATCCGCGCCTGGATCGCGGGCCTCGATCGCGGTCAGGAATAACCATCTGTTAACCCGGGATTAACGCAATCGGATCAATTCCTTAACCAGTTAGTTGCGTATACTGGGTCCGATTCGCGGCGGTCCCATCACGGAGAATACCCCCATGGCGCTCACCGGAGACCAGGTCCCCTTCATTCTCGCAGCGGGGACGGCGGCGCTCTCGCTCGCCTCGATCCTGTGGGCCTTGCGCATTTCCGACGGCGCGCGGGGGGCGGCCCGGAAGCTCCGCGACCTCGCGAACGAGCTCGAAGGCAAGCTCGCCCGGGCCGACAGCGTGTTCGGGGCCCATCCGGGGGTCATCCTCGTCTGGGAGGACGAGACGCTCGAAGGTGCGAACGACGACATCGCGCCGCCCCAGCTCTATGGCTCGCTCGCCGCGCTTGCCGGGCTGCTGCGCTATACCGATGATGCGATCTCCGCCGACCCCGCCGTCCGCATCGTCGAGGGCCTTGCCGATCTCGAAGCGCGTGACAGCATCAAGCAGGACACGACGCTGCGCCTGCGCCTGCGCGAACTGCGCGAGCACGGCACGCCCTTTTCCCTGAAGATCATCGGTCCTGGCCATACCCATCTCGACGCGGACGGGCGTACGGCGGGGGCAAGGGCGGTTGTATGGATCACCGACGCGACCGTGCGCGGAATCGAGGAGAGCGCCGCGCGCGGCCGCCTCGAAGAGGCCCGCCAGGTCATCGCCAACGACCCGACCGCCTTTCTCGAAATGCTCCGCAAGTCGCCCTTTCCGGCCTGGCGCGTGTCCGG
>CAYSED010000016.1:18208-25105 GCA_964429935.1 uncultured Hyphomonadaceae bacterium | reverse complement strand
TATCTGAAAGCCGTCGAGGCACCGAGCCTCGAACATGCCCTCGAGCGGCAGGTCATGCTCGACGAACAAACCGTCGACCAGATGCGGCGCACCATCAATCAGGGCCAGGATATCGACGACACCCGGTCGGTCTCCATCAACAAGGAGCGGCGATCCCTGCGCATCCTGACATTCCCGCTGTCGGGCGGGGCAGGGGCCATGGCGTTCGACGTGACCGACCAGGAGAGCGCCCGTGCCGATCTCGACCGCCATGTCCAGGCTCATCGCGAGACGCTGAACCATGTCGCCGACGGCGTCGCCATCTTCCGGGCTGACCGCCGGCTCGATTTCCACAATCGCGCCTTTGCCGAAACCTTCGGGCTCGACGAGGGTTTTCTCAGCGAGGAACCGACGCACGGCCAGTTGCTCGACCGCCTGCGCGAGAAGAACAAGCTGCCGTCCCGGCGGGACTATGCGGCCTGGCGGGCCGACGAGCTGGCCTATTATCTCGACATTTCGGGCGTTGCCGAGGACACTTGGTCCCTGCCGGACGGGCGGACCCTCTCGATCACCCGCCAGCGCCATCCGCTCGGCGGGCTCCTCCTCCTCATCAGGGACATCACCGACGAGCTCAGCCTGCAGACCCGTTACAACGCCCTCATCAATACCCAGAAGGCGACCCTAGACAACCTGCACGAGGCGTGTGCCGTGTTCGGCGGCGACGGCCGCCTCAAACTCTCCAACAAGGCCTTCGGCCTGCTCTGGGGCGTGTCCGAAACGCTGCTTGCCGACCGGCCGGACTATGATGTTATCGTCGAAGCCTGCATTCCGCTGTTCCACGACCGCAGGGTCTGGTCCGCCATCAAGGGCCATGTCACCGACATCAGTCCGGAAGCGCGCACCGAGACGACCGGCGAGATGCACCGCTCCGACGGAACAACGCTGACCTATCTCACCCACCCCCTGCCGGACGGCAATACGCTCATAGCCTTTGCCGACGTGTCGGCGACACGCCGCGTCGAGAGCGCCCTGCGCGAGCGGGCCGAGGCCTTTGCTGCCGCCGACCGCCTGAAGACCGAGTTCGTCCAGAACGTGTCCTATCAGCTCCGTTCTCCGCTGACGACGATCCTCGGCTATGCCGAATTCCTCGAAAGCCAGCGCCATGAAAGCCTGTCCGGCCGCCAGCTCGAATACGTCCGCTCGATCCTGTCGGCGTCTGACCATCTCTCGAAGCTGATCGAGAACATTCTCGACCTCGCCATGATCGAGGCCGGGCGCATAGACCTCGACCTCTCCGACTTCGACCTTGGCGAGACCATCTCGGACTCCGTCGACATGGTCGTCTCCAAGGCCGAGGACACGCAGGTGTCAGTCAAGGCGAAACTCGGTGACGGGCTCGGCACGATCCGGGCGGACCAGCGGCGCATCCGCCAGGTCCTGTTCAACCTGTTCTCCAATGCCTTGCGCTTCAGCGAGGCGGGAGGCGAGATCGTCGTTACCGCCGACCGGATCGAGGACATGGCCCGCATCACGGTCAGGGATACCGGGCGCGGCATCGAGGCAGACCACCAGGTGGCCGCGTTCGACAGCTTCACCTCGTCGGACCAGCGCGGGGCCGGGCTCGGCCTGTCGCTCGTCAAGCATTTCGTCGAATTGCACGGCGGCCGTGTCGCCATGCAGTCGGAACCCGGCAAGGGGACCGAGGTGATCTGCTGGTTGCCGGTCAAGGCCGCCGACCATCCGGTCAACCCGGACCTGCTCTTTGCCGAGAGCGCGGCCGCCTGAAGGCGCGCGGGCCCGGACCCGGCGCCAGCTGGCCGCTGATGCCGACCGAACTGCGTGTGGCATGCCGCAAACACTTATGCGAAGGGCCGAGCCGCCGGCTCAGCCCTTCCTCCCGGCAAGGTCGCGCGCCGGTAAGCGTCAGTAGGTGAATTTCAGTTCGACGCCCCAGGTGCGCGGCTGGTTGAAGATGCCGGAGAAATTGTTGAAGTCGATCGCGCTGACGACACCCTGTACGCCGGTGATGTTGCGGGCGAAGGCCGAGCCCTCCCACGGTCCCTGCCGGTAGCCGAGGCGCAGGCCGCCTTCGGCAAAACCCTGGCTCTCGAACTCCTCGGATTGGTAGAGGAAGATGTTCGCGTCCGAGCGGAAGGCCCAGTCGGTGATGAAGAACATGTCGCCCTGCAGCACCGGGCGCTCATAGGAGAGCACGGCATTGGCGATAAATTCCGGCGCGTTCGGGAACGGGTTGCCGTCGATCAGCGCGAGCGTCGTGCCGCCGACGACCACGGTCGGATCGAGCACGGTGCATGGCGAGCCGCAAATGCCGGCGGTCAGGTCGGCATCCTGAATCTCGGTCTCGTTCCACGAGAAGCCGGACGTGAAGGTCAGGTTCTCTGTCAGCACGATGTCGAACTCGGCCTCGATGCCGTAGCCCTGCCCCTGCTCGGCATTGAGGAGCTGGTTGAAGTTCCCGGCCCCGCCGATGGCAGTCAGTTGCTGATCGTCGATCTCGTAGAAGAAGCCGGTGATATTGTAGACGATCCGGCCGTCGAGAAGGGTCGATTTGAGGCCCGCCTCATAGGAGGTCAGCGTTTCTGAATCGGCAGTCGTAACGACATCGCCGAAGAGAAGACGGCCCTGAATGGACGGCGCGCGGAACCCGCGGGCAATGCGGGCATAGAGGTTCACGTCGTCGGTCACCGCATAGGTCGCGTTCACGTCCCAGCTAATGTCATCGTCGCCGACCTCGACCACGACCGGGGCAAGGAGGGTGTCAGGGCCTGCCGGAGGCGGGATCGCGACCACGCGCGCGCCGACAAAGTCGCGCTCGTCATCGGACCAGCGGATGCCGCCGCCTACGGTGAGCTGTTCGGTCAGTTCGTAGCTTGCCGAGGCGAAAAGGGCGAGAGACTCGGTATCCTGGGTCTGGAAGGCCGTGCCGTTCGGCGCGCCGCCCGCCAGCGTGTCGAAATTGAACGAGCCGATGGTCAGGTCCTCGTCAAAATAATAGAAGCCGAGCGTCCAGTCGAACCGCTCGTCCTCGCCGTTCGACAGGCGAACCTCGTGGGTGAACTGGTCGAGATTTTCAATCGAGTCGGCTGTTTCTGCCGGGAAGAGCGGGGCAAACCCGTCCGGGAAGGCGGCCGAAGTGAAGAGCGAGCCGTCGCCATTGAGGGCAAGCGGCCCGGTCGCCCCGGACTGCGGTCCGAAGAAGATCGCCCCGAACCCGCCATCGACATCCCCGCGTGAGAAGGCGTCCGCCCGCTCATAGCCGAACACGTAGGTCAGGGTTGCCAGGCCGAAATCATAGTCGGCCTTGGACGTGATGCCGAACGTGTCAGTGTCGAGCGAAGAATCGGCACCCGCATCGGCGAACGAAACCGTCCGGTCGAAGCCCGGAACCGGGCCGCCTTCGCCAACGGCAAGCGCGTTAGCCTGGAAGCTGACCTGGCCGCCCTCGAGGACGCGCCCGTGCGCATTGATGAGCCAGCTTGCCTCGGGGGTCGGCTCTATCAGCGCCTGCACCCGGTAGGCGAAATCATCGAAGCCGCCGGCATCGCCCGCATCGCCGAGGACCTGGTTGTCGATGAAGTCGTCGCGGCGCTGGTACTGGCCGGAGGCGCGGAGCGACAGCCAGTCGGTCACCGGCCCGCCGACGGCCCCCTCGACCTGGACGGCATTGAAGCGGCCATAGGACACGCGGCCATAGCCGTCGAGTTCGTCGCCCGGCTTGACGCTGTCGAACTTGATGATGCCGGCTGGCGTGTTGCGCCCGAACAGCGTGCCCTGCGGCCCGCGCAGGACCTCGACCTGTTCGACGTCGAAGACGGGGAAGCCTTTCAGGACCGGGTTCTCGTAGACAACCTCGTCATAGACGAACGAGACCGGCTGGGAGGCGTTGAAGTCGAAATCGGTATTGCCGAGGCCGCGAATATAGGCGCGCGGGAAAATGCGCCCGAACGAGCTCTCGATGATGACGGACGGAATACGGGCCGAAAGGAACTGGATGTCGTCGCCTGCCCCTCCGAACGTATCGAGATCGGCAGCCGAGACCGCCGTGACCGAGACGGGAACGTCCTGCAGGTCTTCGGACCGCTTGGTCGCCGTCACATAGACGGGGTCGAAGGCGAGGTCGCTCGCGGCGGCTTCCTGCGCGGCGGCAAGGGGTGCTGCGGCGCCGAGCGACAGGGCGGTTGCGCCCGCAGAAACGGCGAGCCAGGTGCGAAATGACGACATGGGCTTGTATCCTTGTTTTCGAGCGGGTGCTTGGCAGATGGATTACGCCGTTAACTGAACCTGTGCCAAGCCGGGAAGCCAGTTCTGGCGTGCCCACCGTCACAAAAGTGAAAGACTGGTGCAGCCCGGCAACAGGTTGCCTCGGGGACATGCGGCGTCCTCGCCACATGACAGTGCCGGCAGAAACGCGCATAAGGGACCGATTGTCCTGTGAAAGGCCTGCCATGCCGCTCTATCTGACGATCCTCCTGTACGTGACCGCCGCAGCGCTCCTTGTCGTGCTCGGCCTCGGCATTCTCAACCTCACGCGGACCGACACGCGGCAGGCCTCGCGCTCGAACATGCTGATGCGCTGGCGGATCGGCATCCAGGCGCTCGCCATCCTGATCCTCGTCGCCATGGGCATCGCGGCAGGTGCCATCAGGTTCGGCGGCTAGGCATGGTCCGGCTCGACAAGATCTACACGAAAGCGGGCGATCGCGGGAAAACGCGCCTCTCCACGGGCGAGCCGGTCGACAAGTTCCATCCCCGCGTCACCGCCTATGGCACGGTTGACGAGACGAATGCCGCCCTCGGGCTCGCCGCCCTGCATGCGGCTGGCGACATGCTGGCAGCGATCCGGCGCATCCAGAACGACCTGTTCGACCTTGGGGCGGACCTTGCGACGCCCGAGACTGGCAAAGACCTGGGCTGGCAGCCCCTGCGCATCGTCGCCGCACAGGTCACCCGGCTTGAGGCCGAGATCGATGCCATGATCGCCAGGCTCGACCCGCTCGACAGCTTCATCCTGCCGGGCGGCAGTCCGCTCGCGGCCCATCTGCATGTCGCCCGCACTCTCTGTCGCCGGGCCGAACGGCACATGGCAGAGCTGGCCGGCCGGGACGGGGAAACGGTCAGCGCCGAGGCGCTCGCCTTCATCAACCGCCTGTCCGACTGGCTGTTCGTCGCCGGGCGCATCGCCAACGAGGACGGGCGGGCGGACATCAAATGGGTGCCCGGAGCCAACCGCTAGGGCAGTGCTGCTGTTACACGCGCTTGTTTTTGCCGGTCAAATTGCCGCGAGGGGCAAGGTCAAACTTGACCGGAAAACCCCGCCAGCGTAGCAGTTCCATCCTCAGGCAAGAGTGTCCTGATACTCGCAAAGACCCTCCCCGCGTCCGCCTGCGGCGCCACAAACCCGGAGCCAGCCGATGAAAGTGCTCGTCCCCGTCAAGCGGGTGATCGATTATAACGTCAAGGCGCGCGTCAAGTCCGACCAGTCAGGCGTCGATCTTGCCAATGTCAAGATGTCCATGAACCCGTCCGACGCGATCTCCGTCGAGGAGGCTGTGCGCATGAATGAAGCCGGCACGGCCACCGAGATCATCGCCGTTTCCATCGGCCCGCAGCAGGCGACCGAGACGCTGCGCACAGCACTCGCCATGGGCGCCGATCGCGGCATTCTCGTAAAGACCGATGCCGCCGTCGAGCCGCTCGCCGTAGCCAAGATACTCGCCGCCATCGTCGCGGCCGAGAGCCCCGATCTCGTCATTCTCGGCAAGCAGGCGATCGATGACGACTGCAACCAGACCGGACAGATGCTCGGCGCGCTCCTCGGCTGGCCGCAGGGCACCTTTGCCTCGGAGGTGAAATCCGAAGGCGGCAAGGTTCATGTCACCCGCGAGGTTGACGGCGGCCTGCAGACCGTTGCTCTCGAAGGTCCGGCCATCGTCACGACCGACCTTCGCCTCAACGAGCCCCGCTATGCCTCCCTTCCGAATATCATGAAGGCCAAGAAGAAGCCGATCGACGAGAAGACGCCGGCCGATTACGGTGTTGACATCACACCGAGGCTCACGGTCGTCAAAGTGACCGAGCCGCCGGTCCGCGAGGCCGGCGAAAAGGTCGAGGACATTGCCGCCCTCGTGGCCAAACTCAAAACCGCAGGAGCGATCTGATGGCCGTTCTCGTTATTGCCGATCACACCAATGATGCGCTGAACGACGCAACCCACAAGACCGTGACGGCGGCCCTGAAGTTCGGCGGCGATATCGACGTCCTCGTCGCGGGCGAAAATGCCGGCGCCGCTGCGGCGGAAGCGGCCAAGATCGAGGGCATTCGCAAGGTGCTGCATGCCGACGCCGCGCCGTTGAAGAAGCAACTCGCCGAAGCCATGGAAGCGCTCGTCGTGCCAATGATGGCCCATTATGATGCCCTCTTCGCGCCCGCCACCACGATGGGCAAGAATGTCACGCCCCGCATCGCGGCGAAGCTCGACGTGATGCAGGTGTCCGAGATCGTAGCGCTCGAGGGCCAGGACACGTTCACCCGGCCGATCTATGCCGGCAATGCCATGATGACCGTGAAGTCTTCCGACGCGAAGAAAGTGGTCACCGTGCGCGGAACAGCGTTCCCGGCAGCCGGAACCGGCGGATCTGCCAGCGTCGAAACCGTTTCCGCCGACCTTGGCGGGCTGAAATCCGCCTTCGTCTCCGAGGAGATCGTGAAATCGGACCGGCCCGAACTGACCGCCGCGAAGATCATCGTGTCGGTCGGCCGCGCCCCCGGCTCGGAGGGCGAGTTCCAGGGGATCCAGCGCTTCCTGTACGACCTCGAGGCGATGCCGCGAATCACGCGCATCCTTGCATTGACGATCGAGCAACCAGGTGTGATGACCCGCGGTCGTGAAGAGCTCCC
>CAYSED010000016.1:17915-18198 GCA_964429935.1 uncultured Hyphomonadaceae bacterium | reverse complement strand
ATCGTCGCGCCCGAGCTTTATATCGCCATCGGGATTTCCGGGGCGATCCAGCACCTGGCCGGCATGAAGGATTCCAAGATCATCGTCGCGATCAACAAGGACGAGGAAGCCCCGATCTTCCAGGTCGCCGATTACGGCCTCGTCGCGGACCTCTTCAAGGCCGTGCCTGAACTCACCGAGGCGCTATAGGCGGTTCGCGGTGCGGCGCGCTTCGCTCATGGTTCGACAAGGTGCCTTGGCGAAAGTCCTGACCGAACCCGAACCGTCGCTGCCTATTCCACCG
>CAYSED010000016.1:1329-17905 GCA_964429935.1 uncultured Hyphomonadaceae bacterium | reverse complement strand
CAGGCCGCGATACTTTCCGGCATCGTCCATGCCGTACCCGACGAGAAACTTGCCCGGAGCGTCATAGGCGAACGCGTCGACGCCGTGCTCGGCATCCTTCGGGGCCCATGGCTTTCGGGCGAGTGCGCAGGTGACGACCTCGCGCGCCCCTTGCGCAAGGACATGCGCCCGCGCGAAGGCAAGAGTGCGGCCGGTGTCGAAGACATCATCGACGAGCAGCACGCCGCGATCCCTGACCGGACGGGAAAGGTCGGCGCGCACCGTGACGCGGCCGGAGCTCTCATGGGCATCCTTGTAGCTCTCGAGCCAGAGGACATCGAGCACCGGATGCACGCCCCGCCGGGCCAGCGCCTTCATCAGGTCGCTCGTGAACGGGGTCGCGCCGATCAGGATACTGACGGCGGTCCACTCGCCGGCGAGGCGCGGGGCGAGGCGCGCGGCAAGGTCGTCGATCCGCGCCATGAGTTCGGCCTCGGAGAGGATCTCGGTGATGCCGGGGGGCAGGGGACATGTCATTCGGCAGGATCGATCGCAGCCGAGGTCTGGTTGGCTGTGCCCGGCTCGCCGGGCCCGCCCGCCGCACCGACGCGGCTGCCGGCATGGACCGGCTCGAAGCCCTCCACCCGCTCGACAAAAGACAGTTCGAGCTCGAACGCCTCGACCGGCGGGTTCTCGAGCCGCGTCGAGAAAGCGGCTTCTGCGCCTGGCGCGATCTGGTCCATGCCGACCGGGGCGATGATCGCGGCCACCTCGTGGCCCAACTCATCGCGCAGGCCGACACGCACATCCGATCCGGGCTGGGCGATCCGCGAGACATTGACCACGCTGCCGGAAATCGTCAGGACCGGCGTCGTGCCGTCAAAGGTCCGGCTCGCTTCGATCGCGGCAAAATCGAGCCCGAACCGGTTCACGCCGAGGCCGGCCGCCTTGTAGGCATGGGCGGCCTCGGGCCAGGCCTGGACGACGCTGTTTCGCCCGACCGCGAGCCCGCCGAGGACGACGGCAAAGACCCCCGTCGCGCTGATCCATGCCATCGAGGCCGCGAGCCGGCTCTTGCGCTTCCGGCGCTCGCGGACGCGCTCGCGATAAGCCTCGTGCGCGCCCCCTGCGGCGGCTACGGGCGTGATGCTGTCAAGGCCGCCCGATCCGTGGACGTGCCAGGAATGGCCGCAGGCGGGGCATTTGACGCTGCGCCCGCTGTCGCCGATGGTTGCGTCATCAGCAAAGTACCGGGTCTCGCAAGATGGGCATGTGAGGATCATGGCTTGGACATTGTCGCATTTCGCTGGAATAGTCGATCTAGCGATTCACTCCCGGAAAGGCCAGCATGGCGCGCCCGTCCTCCGACATATTCGATCCGCCGAGTGTCCGGTTCGACCGCGTCGGCTTGCGGTTCGACACGGCGGACGAAGTGCTGTCAGACCTCAACATTTCGCTCGACAAGGGCTCCTTCACCTTCCTCACGGGGGCCAGCGGGGCAGGCAAGTCGAGCCTCCTGAAGCTCGTCTACCTCGCGCTGAGGCCGACCAGCGGCGAGGTCTCGCTGTTCGGCCGTCCGACGAGCCAGCTTAAGCGGACCGAATTATCGGCCATCCGCCGCCGGATCGGCATCGTTTTCCAGGAGTTCCGGCTACTCGATCACCTGACCGCCTATGAAAATGCCGCGCTTCCCTTGCGTGTTGCGGGCCGCAGGGACCGCGAATATCGCGAGGATGTCGAGGAGCTCCTGCGCTGGGTCGGCCTCGGCGAGCGCCTGCATGCAAGGCCCGCCACCCTGTCCGGCGGCGAGCAGCAGCGCGTCGCCATCGCCCGGGCGCTCGTAGGCAAGCCGGATCTCCTGATCGCCGACGAACCTACCGGCAATGTCGATCCCGACATGGGGGCCCGCCTGATGAGGCTATTCTCGGAACTCAACAAGCGCATGGGCGCGACCGTCATTATCGCCACGCACGACCTGTCTTTGGTCCGGCGCATGAATGCGCCGGTGCTGCGCCTGCAACACGGCCTGATCGTCCGGGATGCCGAGTTCGGTGCGGCGTCATGACAGGCAGGCGCAACGAAGTGCCGCTCCTGCCGATGAGCGACGCCCGCGAGGCAGCGCTCTTCTTTGTCGTCTGCGCGCTTTGCTTTCTTGCATCGCTCGCTGCCCTGTCGGCCCGGGCCACCTACAGCGCGGCGGCGGACTGGACCGTCAGCGTCGAGGGCGAGCTGACCGTGCGCCTCGAGAGCGCCGACAGCCGGGCCATCGCCGAGGCCGAGGCCCTGGTCGCGGCGATGCCGGGCGTGGCCTCTGCCCGGGCCATCGACCGGGACGAGACCGCCGCCCTGCTCGCCCCCTGGTTCGGTGCCGACGGGCTGCCCGCCGGACTGCCGTTGCCGGTCCTCATCGAGGTCACCGCCGCGCCGGGCAGCGGCCGGATCGCGTCCGACATCCAGCGCCGCCTTGCCGAACGGGGCTTTGCCGCGACGGTCGATGACCATTCCGACTGGGCCGGCGACGTGCGCCGTTCGCTTGGCGTCTTGCGGCTGGCGGCACTCTCGGCGGTGGCGCTCCTCGCCGCCACGGCCATCGCCGTCATCGCCTTCGCCACGCACGCAGCCCTGCTCGCCCGGCGGGATATTGTCGAGGTGCTGCACCTCTCCGGCGCGGAGGACCGGTTCATCGCCAACCTGTTCGAGCGGCGGTTCTGGATACTCGGCCTTCAGGCCGGGACGGTGGGGGCCCTCGCGGCGCTCGGCGGCGTCGCCTTTCTCGTCTTTGCCGCAGGGTCCGCGCCCGGCCGGGCCTGGCTCCTGCCGCAGCTCCGCTTCGACTTCTGGGACTTTGCGATCCTTGTAATCGCGCCGGTGATTGCCGGATACGCCGCCCGCGGCGCAGCCCGGCTTACCGTGATGCGCGAACTTTCCGGAACGGTCTGAGCGATGCGGCGATACCTTGTTCTCGTCCTTGCCGGACTGGCTGTCTGGGCGGCAGCGGATTTCCTGGGCTTCTGCCGCCGGACCGCCGCGCTCGCCCCGCCGGCGAGGATTGCGGGAGATGCCGCGATTTCGCTGACCGGGGGCGGCGGCGAGCGGATCGCGGCCGGGATCGCCCTCGTCGAACAGCGTGTGGCTGAACGACTGCTCGTGTCCGGCGTGCACCCGGATGTGACAATCGCCGAGATCGCGGCGCTCGCGGGCGGCTCTCCGGATGTCTATGCCTGCTGCGTCGATATCGGCTATGTCGCCGAGACGACACGCGGCAATGCCGAGGAGACAGCGTCCTGGGCAAAGGAATGGAACTATGACGACCTGATCGTCGTCACCTCGGACTATCACATGCCCCGCAGCCTGATTCTGCTCGAACGGGCCATGCCGTACGTCCGTCTCGCGCCCTATCCGGTCAGGACACGGATCGACCCGTCACGGCCGTTTTCCGACTGGCGCACCTTCAAGGGCCTCGTCTGGGAATGGTCCAAGTGGCGGGTCACGCTCGCCGGGGGGGACAAGGCATGATCCGGTCGGTCCTCTTCGTGGCATGGATCTATGTCGCGATGCTCGCGTATGCGGTCGTCGCCCTGCCGGCCATGCTGTTCTCGCGCCGGGCCTCGGTCGAGGCCGTTCGCGGATGGATCCGCAATACGCGCTGGGCGCTGCGGGTCATCGCCGGCATCAGGACCGAGATTCGCGGCGCCGAGAACATTCCGGATGGCGCCTTGATCTGGGCCGGCAAGCACCAGAGCATGTATGATGCCTTCGTGCCCTGGCTCCTTCTCGACCACCCGGCCATCATCATCAAGAAGGAGCTCCTCTGGTATCCGCTGTTCGGCTGGTATGCCTGGCGCACCGACATGATCGCCATTGACCGGACAGGCGGCGCGAAGACCCTGCGCAACATGATCGAGGCGGCCCGGACGCGGCTTGCGCAGGGCCGCCAGCTCCTGATCTTTCCCGAAGGCACGCGCGTTGCGCCGGGCGCCCGGCCGCAATACCGTCCGGGCGTGTTCGGCCTCTATGACGAGCTTGGCGCGCCGGTCGTCCCGGTGGCGAACAATGTCGGCCTCTGCTGGCCGGCCCATGGCGTGCGGCGGCGGCCGGGAACCGTCGTTTTCGAGATCCTGCCGCCGATCGCGCCCGGCCTCGGCAAGAAGGATTTCATGATGCTGCTCGAAAATGCCATTGAGCCCGCCTGCGAGCGGCTGCTGGACGAAGGGCTCGCCCTGCAGGGACGGACCCGGGCCGAACTTGCCCCGGCGGCGGCATGAGACGCGCCTGGCTTTTCGCACCAATTGCAATCCTCGCGATCCTCGTGCTCGCCTGGTCGTTTTACTGGGTCTGGATGCGGGGCCGCCTGGATGCAAGCCTCGAGGCCTGGATCGCCGACCAGAGGGCAGGGGGGGCTGAGATAAGCTTCGCCGAGAAACGGATCGGCGGATTTCCCTACCGTTTCGCCCTGACCCTTGACGGCCTTGACGCCGCCGAGCCTGCAACCGGGCAGTCCTGGCGTGCCGAGCGCCTTCAGGTCGTCATGCAGCCCTGGGACCTCCAGCACGTCATCCTCCGCTCTCCCGGGCGCAACGAACTGGTCCTGCGGGGCGGGGAGCCCGTTACGGCGATCATCGGCGGGAAATCCGCCCTCAGCCTGTCCTGGACCAAGGAGAGCTTCCGCCGGTTCTCGGTCTATCTCGACGCAGCGGACATTGTCACAGGTGGCGGCGAGTTGCGGTTGCAGGAGGCAGCGCTCAACCTCGCGCCTGCGCCTAACGATCCGGACGCGCTCAGGATCGCGCTCGACTGGACAGGGATTGATCTCGGGCAACCGCCCCGGCAGGCCGTCTGGCTCGGTCCCGGTTCCGGCTTCGGCGCCTTGCGCCTCGAAGTCTCCGGCGCGGCAGCCGTGCTGCGTGGCGAAACGGGCACAGGGCAATGGCTGGCCGGCGCCCCCCGCTTATCGCTGGCGCAATTGCAGATCGACTGGGGCCCTGTCCGTCTCGGCATGAAGGGCGAAATCAGCTTTGTGCAGGGTGGCTGCCGGCCGGACGGCACGCTCAGCCTCCGGCTGGAGGATGCCGGAGCGGTGCGCGACGCCCTCGAAGCGAGCGGCGAACTGACCCCGGACATCGAGGCCGGCCTTGGTGGCATCGGCCTCGCCTCGCAGGGTGGCGGCTTTGCGCCGTTTGTCTTCCGGGAGGGGGATGTCCTGCTGCTCGGCCGCACCGTCGGACATGCCGTTCTTCCGCTGGCGGCGTGCGAGCCTTCCGGGTCCGGAGACGGCTGACATGGCGCCATCCCAGGCCCTTCTCGAGGAGGCGTGCAAGGCTCTCGGCGCGGCCGATCCGGCCCTCCGCCGGGCCCACGCCGAGACCGGGCTGCCCCGATGGCGCGACCGGCCGGTTTCCTTTGAGACGATCGCGTCCATCATCGCCTTCCAGCAGATCTCGACCCGCGCCGCTGCGGCGATCTGGGGACGCGCGACATCGGCGCTCGGCGAGGTCACGCCGGAAAGCATCGCCGGGATCCCTGAGGACGCGTTGCGGGGCCTCGGGCTTTCGCGGCCGAAGGTCGCCCACCTGAAGTCCGTTGCCGGGGCCATGCTCGACGGGCGGCTGGCGCTCGGCCGCGTCGCTGCGGCGCCGCTAGTCGCGGCGCGCGCGGAACTGCTTGCCGTGAAGGGGATCGGCCCTTGGACAGCGGAGGTCTTCCTCCTCTATGCGCGCGGCGAGCCCGACGCGTTCCCGGTCGCCGATGTCGGCCTGATGGAGGCCTACCGGCAGCTCTCGGGTGCCGCAGCCCGCATGGACAGGGCGGCGTTCACCCGGCACGCAGAGGGCTGGCGGCCCTGGCGCGGCGTCGCCGCGCATCTTCTCTGGGGATGGCTTGGCACAGAGCGGGCGAAGCCGACTTCGTCGGCCTGAGACTCGCCAAGCGCCAGAAATGTCATAAACTCGTATCAGGGAATCACTAACACTCCGGCTAGGGCGTGAAGGAGAGACGCTTTCAAGAGACCAAACCGCAACAAGTTCAATGCGTTGCCGAGAGGTGTCGGCCATGTCTGAAGTCTTGTCCATGCCGCCAAACGGTGCGCCAGCTCTGGTACTGAATGCCGATTTCAGGCCCCTCAGCTATTTTCCCCTGTCTCTCTGGGGCTGGCAGGACGTCGTCAAGGCCGTCTTTCTAGAACGTGTCGAGGTGATCGCCGAATACGACCATGTCGTGCGGTCCGCGAACTTCGAGATGCGCCTGCCGAGCGTCATCGCCCTGCACGAATTCGTCAACCAGAACCGTCCGCCTGCCTTTACCCGTTTCAATGTCTTCCTGCGTGACGGCTTTCAGTGCGCCTATTGCGGCGTGCCCGACGACCTGACCTTCGACCATGTCATACCGCGATCAAAAGGCGGCCGAACGACCTGGACGAATATCGTCGCGGCCTGCTCGCCCTGCAACCTGAAGAAGGGGGGCCGCCTGCCCCGGGAAGCGGACATGTATCCGGCCAGGAAGCCCATCCAGCCGACCCATTACCAATTGCAGGATGTCGGCCGCCGCTTCCCGCCGGGCTTCCTGCACGAGACCTGGCTCGATTATCTCTACTGGGATGTCGAGCTCGATAGCTGAGCGGCTGCCTTGCGGCGGGCGGCGGCAAACGTCACCCGCGCGGCGGCGAAGCTGAGTATCGCGAGTGTGAGCGAAGCGAGCGCGTTGTAGCCCGCCATGGACAGGCCGAGGAGCCGCCACGGGGCTTCGCTGCACGAGACCGTCGCGATCTTCCCGGACAGGGCTGCGGACAGGTCGACCGTCCCAATGTCCGTGGTGCCGCCGCCGGAACATCCGGCAGGCCCCCGCCACCAGCCCCATTCCACGCCGGCATGATAGACTGCGACGATCGCGCCCGTCAGGAAGACGAGCCCGAGCATGATGTTCAGGGCGACGAGATAGCGCCCGGCCGGCCGCTGCTGCCAGAAGACAAGCCCGGTTGCTGCCATGGCCATCGCCGCCCAGTAGACGTCCCGCTGGCGCAGGCAGAGCGTGCAAGGGGCCATCTTGCCAAAGATCTCGAACGCGTGCGCCCCGAGCAGAAGCGCGACCGACGCGAATATTGCAAGGATTGGCCAGGTGGGTCCGGACATATGCGGGGGTGAGAGCGTGACCATGAGCGGGACCATTCCAGAGGGCGCGTCCAGGGGCAATGCGGCGCTTTGGCTGCCTGTGCCGGACGGTCTAGAAAAGCCCTGAGACAAAGGACCTGACAAGGTCCGTGAGCCGTTCGCCGACGATGAGCAGGCCGGTGATCCAGGTGATGCCGAGGGCAAGGCCCGGCAGGATGAGCAGGCCGTCCCGTGCAAGAAGGCCGAAACTGACAATCGCTACGGCGATGCCTGGCACTGTATTGGTCGCCGGCAAGGGGACGAGAATGGACGTGCAGAATACGATGAGGACGAGGCCGATCAGGCGTTCCGCCGGGCGGCTTGCAAGGAAGCTGAGCCTCGGCCTTGCAAACAGTTCAAGCCAGCCGAACCATTTGCGTGCCCCGCGCGCGACCTGCCCGAGGCTTGCCTTGGAGAGCGTTCGCCGGGCAAGGCCTCCCGGCAGCCATGGCTCCGCGCGCCCCATGGCCATCTGGCCGGCGAGGGCCAGCATCGGCACGGCAACGACCTGCGGCACACCATAGAGAAACGGAATGCTGACGGGGAGCGCCAGCACGAACAGGAGGGCCCCGAAGGCGCGCTCGTCGAGGCGGTCGGTGATCTCGGCAAGGGTAAACCCTTCCGCCGGCGCTTCGTTCGCCATCGCCTCGATCGCGCCGAGCAGGGTCAGCGGGGCGGCGGCATCAGGCGGCATGGGAGGCAATCCTTGTCTCGGTCGGGACACTTCCCGCTTAGCACAGCCGCGCCGCCGGGAAACGGGTCTCTGCAGGCAGCCGGCGCGCGAATTGACGCGACCGGCCGGATGCTGCAAGTCAGGGCATCCCGGCTGGCCGGGCCTCTGTGGCGGAACTGGTAGACGCGGCGGATTCAAAATCCGTTTCTGGTGACAGAGTGCCGGTTCGAGTCCGGCCAGAGGTACCATCCGAGAGTCCATGAGCGTCCACTCACATCCATTTAGATCAATAAAAGCAGGGAATTAGACCTGAGTTTGGCACGCTCTGCGTCCATGACGATCTGTGGAAAACTGCCCAAATCCAGGTCATTTTTGGAGCTGGTGTTGGCATTTGACTTGCGCCGAGCAGATCGGCGAGTAAAAATGCCAACAAATGAAACTGAGTGATCGCCAAGTTCGAGGGTTACAGGCAGGCCCAAAGCCAGTGCGCTACAGCGACGGGCATGGGCTCTATGTCGAAGTGACGCCGCAAGGCTCGAAACTCTGGAAGATGGCCTATCGCTATGAGGGGCGGCAAAAGACCCTGTCATTCGGAAAGTATCCGTTCGTGAGCCTCGCCCGGGCGCGCGAGAAATGCGCAGAGGCAAAGACCCTGCTCTATGACGGCATCGACCCACGCGAGAAGGAAAAGGTGCGCCTCGCCGAGAAGGTCGCCAAAACCGAGCACACATTCGAGAAGATCGCAGCGGAATATGTCGAGAAACGGCGCAAGGAGGGCCTGTCGAAGCAGACGCTGCAGAAGAAGGACTGGTTCATCCGCCTTGCCTGTCGCGACCTCGGCGAGAAGCCCATCCGCGACATCACCGCCCCCGACATCCTCGTTCCCCTGCGCACGCAGGAAGAGAAGGGCAATTACGAAACCGCCCGGCGGCTCAGGTCGTCGATTGGCCAGGTTTTCCGCTATGCCGTTGCGACGGCACGCGCCGACACTGATCCGACCTTTGCGCTCCGCGATGCACTGATCACGCCCAAAGTCCGGCACATGGCCGCCATGACGGAGCGGGAGGATTTTGCCAATCTCCTGCAGACCATCTGGACCTATCCGGGCGGGGCAGAGATCGTCCGCACGGCGCTGAAACTCATGGCGTTCCTCTATACGCGGCCGGGCGAGTTGCGGCTCGCTTTCTGGAGCGAGTTCAATTTCGACAAAGCCGTCTGGACCATACCGGAAGACCGGATGAAGATGCGCCGCCCGCACACAAAGCCGCTTGCAGGCCCTGTGATCGAAATCCTGCAGACACTGCAATCCCAGACCGGCAGCACGACCCGCGTCTTTCCCTCGCTGACCGGGAAAGACCGCCCGATCAGCGAGAACACGATGAACCAGGCCCTGCGCCGCATGAGCTTTGCACGGCACGAAATGACCTCCCACGGCTTCCGCGCCAGCGCCTCAAGCCTCCTCAATGAAAGCGGCCTGTGGAACCCGGACGCCATCGAGGCCGAACTTGCTCACGCCGACAGCAACCAAGTGCGCCGCATCTATCACCGCGCCCTATACTGGGACGAACGCGTCCGGATGGCCGACTGGTGGGCAGGGGAGGTTCTGGAGATGGCGGGGGAGAGGTGAAGAGGGAGGGGCGACATTGGCGAGAAGCCCTTGATCTCACGATTTATCAGAATGCAGCGTTTGCATGAGCTGAAACGCCGAAACTGCCGGTCGCTCTTGGAAGATGGAAGTCATTATCCCGTGTCAGGATTCTCTTCGAAGAGACGCACATAGGGTCCGTAGCGGAATTTGCGGTTACGGGCCTGTCCGGTGATCTCTTCCAGAATGCCGATTTCGACGAATTTTTCGACCAGCGTGTTCGCCGCAGGGTAGGTCGTGCCAATCAGGGCTTTCACCTCGTTCACCGAAACAATGGGGCGCACGAAGAGGTGCTCCAGCACGATATGGCCATTGCCGCCAGCACGTCCAAGATTTGCGGCGATGGCGGAGCGGTGATCTTCTCTTAGCGCGAGAATGCGCCGCGCAGTTTCAGAGGCTTGTACGCTCACCTCCGTCACGCCTTGTAGGAAGAATTCGAGCCAAGCCTCCCAGTCGCCCTGGTCGCGGGTCGCCTGCAACAGTTCATAATAGCGCTGCCGATGCCTCTTGAAGTAGTGGGACAGGTAGAGAACCGGCTTGTGCAATACCCCCTTCTCGCAGAGCAGAAAGGTAATCAGTAGCCGTCCAACGCGCCCATTGCCGTCCAGAAACGGGTGGATTGTCTCGAATTGCACATGCGCCAGCCCGATCTTCAAGAGCAGCGGCAGGCCGTCTTCAGCATGCAGGAACGTCTCCAGCGCGCCGAGTGCGTTGGCGACCTCATGGGGCGGCGGTGGCACAAAGGTCGCCTCGTTCAGCGTGCAGCCACCCGGCCCGATCCAGTTCTGCGATGTGCGCAGCTCGCCCGGCGTCAGAAACTGCCCACGCACCCCTTGCATCAGCCGTTCGTGAATCTCCCGGATGAGGCGCACCGAGACAGGCAGCTCTGCAAGCCGTTCCATTCCGCAGTTCATCGCGGCGACATAGTTCAGCACTTCTGCTACATCGCGCGGCTGGTCCGGATCGAGGATTTGCGCCTCGGCGGCGAGCAGGTCCTGAAGCGAGCTTTGCGTGCCCTCGATCTGGCTCGACAGCACCGCTTCCTTGCGCACATACATGAAAACGAAGAGGTCCGGATTGGGCAGGATCTGGATCGATCCGTCGAGCCGACCGAGCGCAAGATCAGCCTCGGACAGCAGACGTTGCAGCCGCCCCTCAACCCGCACCGGCGGATCGGGCGGCAGGGCGTTCGGGAGAAAGGCGCTATACCCGGCAGGCTGGCGGACATAACGCCCGGCCCGTTCGCGCGTTTCGTTATTATCGTGAGCCTTGTCCATGGCCGAAAATAGCTATCTTGTTAAAGTTTGTGTTTAACAAGAGCATCGATTCCGGGCCTTATGCAAGGCTTGCGATAACAATCGGCGAAGAGTCGATCATCGTAAGTCGGGAAAACCTTATTGAGGTCATTGCGTGAAAGTTGCGTTTACTGACCTTCCTGCCGACGTCGTGGCTGCAACGGCACCATTCACGGCTGTGCTAGTCCTCAGATTAAGTATCTAGATTCTACTCCGTAAATTCTCTTTCGAACAAAGTATTTCCTTAAACCGCGCGGTCAGCTCCGGACCTGACCTCTTGAAGCCCATGAGGTTGATGGCTGCGCGGATGAGCTCGTCTTCCGAAGCGCCCGCGCTGTCACTGCCTGCAACATCGAGTGCAGCCGCAATCTCCATTGGCGCGATGTACTCGGCCTTTAGAAGCGTTCCGCTTTCGGTCGATCGATCCCGTATCGGCGGAGATCCCGCCTGCTGGATTGTAAACCAGAATGGGCCATCCTTTGAGATTTCGGCCTCATTCATTCGCTTGGCGACGCGAAGCGCTCTCGACGTGGCGTCACTAATCCGGGTTCCGGTTCTATCCTTTCCGAAGCTGCTTGCAAGTCTGCGTGCGATCTCATCCTCGTGCACAGGCCCTTCCTTGCGCACGATGCGAAGAACAAGATCGGCGAGCAACCGAATGTCGGCATCGTGCGGTTCAGCATTCGTTTTGACCGGTTCGTTAAACCGTTCATAGGCAGGGAACTGGCGATGCGGTGCGTCCTGGAGGGCTGTCGGCGATGCTTCAATTGCATCGTGCACCTCTGTGGATCCTGTTTCGCTGATTGTCCTCGAATTGGCGCCGTTTCGTGCCACGCCAGCGTTGGAGTGCTCGCGCGCCTGTTTAAGCGCCGACTCCAAACGGGTGATTTCGGCGGAGCGACGATAGAACCAGTCCGTGCTCCAGATTCTGTGGAACCTCCAGTCAAGGCTTTCTAGAATGCCCTGCCGGAGACGGTCGCGTTCTCGTGCCCAAAGCGCGCTATGATACGTTGCTCCGTCGCATTCAACGGCCAGAATATACTGGCCGGGGCGATCAGGATTTCGGACGCCGAGATCAATCCGGAAGCCGCCCGAGCCCACCTGGTGATCGACCTCGTAGCCTAATCCTCGGATGACTTCGGCGACATCCTCTTCAAACGGACTGTCAGCGTCGAGCCCCAGCGGCGCTTTCTCGTCCAGGATGCCCGTCTTCGCAAATTCGAGATACCGCTTGAGCACGCGGGGACCTGTTTTGGTCGTTCGGTTGAGGTCGATGTCGCCCGGTTCAAATGACGCAAAAACTTCGCACCGCAGCCGCGCCCGGGTGAACAGGACGTTAAGCCGCCGCTCGCCACCGTCCCAGTTCACCGGACCGAAGCTCATGCTCGGCAAGCGCCCGCTCGGATGGGTGGGGCCGTAGCCGATGCTAATCAGGATGACATCGCGTTCATCGCCCTGAACGTTCTCTATGTTTTTGACGAATACGTCCTCGCGCTTCCCTTCGCGCAGCAGGGTGTCAAGCGCAGGGTTCTTGCGGCGTTCAAATTCAAGAAGCTCCTCGATAGCCGCGCGTTGTGCAGACGAGAACGCCACGATTCCCAGAGATAGATGAGCGTTGTTCATCGCGTGCTCGGCGACTCGCTTCACGAGTGCTTCAGCCTCGATTTTATTGGTGCGCCGACCGCCGCGATCGTAAACGCCATTCACGCGTGTGAACTTCAATCCATAAGACGGGTCGTGCTGTAGAGGAGAAGGCGGAAGGATCAAATTGTGGTCGTAGAACTCCGCATTTGACACCGCTATGAGCGAAGGGTCGCGGGAGCGATAGTGCCATTCGAGCATGCGCGACGGCAGGCCCCGCGCCTCGCACAAGCTCAGAATGCTTTCGAGTTCAGTAGCCCCAGCAACACCCCCAAGCGGGTCCTCCTCAGCGTCCTCGTCCAAGTGCTCTACATTCGACGTCAGGCGATCAAAAAATGCCGTAGGCGGCAACTGCTTCTGGTCCCCGACCACAATGATCTGTTTGCAGCGTGCGACAGCGCCGAGCGCATCCTCGGGGCGAACCTGGCTCGCCTCGTCTATCACGAGAAGGTCGAATTCGATCTTGCCCGGCGGCAGGAACTGCGCAACTGAAACCGGGCTCATGAGGAAAACTGGCTTGATGCGTTGCACGGCTTCCGACGCTTGGCTGATAAGCTGGCGGATTGGTTTGTGCCCGCGCTGCTTGCCAAGCTCGCCGCGAATGACGCCCATCTGTCCAACAGCTCCCTGCGGCAAGCTTGTAAGATGGTTGGCAAGAATGAGGGTCTTGACGTCAATAAGCCTCTGCCGGTCAAGCCCTTGAAACTGTCGGACGAGTTCGTGCCGATTTACGCTATCAATTTGCTCAAGTTCGGGAGTACTGCGGCGTGCGCGCTTCCAGATCGCTTCGGCACGAGCATAATGAAACTCGGTGACGGCCCTCGACGCTGGAAGCCCGCTCGAACCTAGAGCGACGACTAGGTCGTCGAGTTGTGCCGAGAGCAGTTTGGCGCGCGATTGTTGCATGCGCCGCCAGCCGTCGTATCGGTCTGGCGCTGTCGAGAGCTCGCCAAACCTCGCTGCAAAGGTCGAGAAAGGCTCGTTCGCGCCCGTGTCCGCGCCAAATGCGACCTCTGCATCAATTTCGAATGTTTCAACAAGCGCGCGAAGCGTCGCGTCTATTGCCTGCCCTTCGTCGGCGAAGTATGCACCGATGGCATCGAGTTCTTCCGGAGTAGATGTTAGTTCGGCGGCCTTAACGCGGTTTAGCGCAACTCCGAGTTCGGAAAACCCATGTGTCCAATTCAGTACCGATATCGCGTCGCCAAAAGGTGTGTCCTCCCGGCACCAATAGGACTTGAATACACTTTCGAGCAGCACGGTATTTTTGCTCAAGGCTGCGCGCAATTGCTGCGCACGCCGCAATTCATCGACTAGCGCCAGCTTGGCATCCGCGCGTGCCGGCACGGCGCCCGACAAAAGACTTTCAAGCTTTGTGCTGGCCTGACGAAACTTCGTCCCGATCCGCACAAAGAGCGATATACGCTCCAGTGACATAGCGCGAAAAGCCGTTTTTGCGTCAAGATTGAAAGTTTCAGACAGCTCGCGGAATACCGCGTCAAGCGCTTGCATTGAATTCGCGCAAAAATCACAGATCTTTGAGAGCTGCTGCGGCTTGGATGCGATCTCTGCAGCCTTTTCCAAATTAATCGAAAGTCCGAGTTTTTCTAGACCTTGCGCCCATCCAATAACATCTATCGCCGCCGCGAAAGCCGAGTTCGCGCCGTGCCAATGCGATTTGAAGGCTTCTTCGAGCAGGTCAGCTTTCGCGAGCAGGGCCTACCGTAGTGTTTGCGCCTCTGCAAGGGCATCGAGGAGCGCCAATCTATCTTCTGTTCGCTTGGGTAGCGGAGAAGTTAGTAGCAGTTCGAGTTCAGTGCTTGCTTTGCGAAATTTCGGTCCAAGTCGCACGAAAAATGAGCCGCATCCCCTACCGGTGGCGGTGCGGAGTTCTCCGAGATTGACGTCCAAAGCATCGGCGGCATAGCGTTTCGCTATTGGGTGCCACACCTCTTGAAACCGGACGCCAGCATCGATCGCGTCGGTTAGTTCTGGTGCCGTACGGGTCGCCGCAAGAGCGCATAGGAAAGAAGGCTCGACCGACGGCGGTTTCCGCAAATTCGCAAACAGTTCTTGAAGTTTACTGATGGCGTCGAAGCTCGCTTCCGATTGCCAACCCAAGTAAGCGGCGACTCTTGCAAATTGGGCGGCGATAGCTTCACACGAGCTGGACAGGCTATTTGGCTCAAGCGATGTATCTGGAATGCGTTGGACTGATCGAGCAGCGGCTGGTCCGTCTTGAACCATTAGCTTCGCATAGGCCTCGATCTCAACGGCGATCTCAAAGAGATTTGACCCGAGTTCGGATGAACCGTCCAGCTCGTCAATATCAGCGTCCAGTGCTTCTGCAGAATAGCGCGGCGAGATCGCGCGCCATGTCTCCTGAAACTTGACGCCTTGATCGAGTGCGCCGCTAAGCGCCGGAGTCGGCTCGGCTGCCACGAGTGTGCACATAAATGCCGGGTCGACCGTAGGCGCATTCCGCAAATGCCCGAGCAGCTTGTGAAGGGCCTCGATGGCGTCGAAGCTCGCCTTCACTTTCCAGTCAAGATCGGTTGCGAACTCTTCAAATTTGGCAGTGATTCTTTCGCATCGACGTACAAATTCATCTGAACTATTGAAGGCGCGCGTGATGTCTGTGGGCTGCATTGAAAAATTGCGAACGCCGCGAAACGGGTGGTTGCGATCCTGTCCTTCTTGGACCAGAAGGTCAGCATAAGTCTTAATTTCTGCGGCAATCTCTTTTGCTCTGACACGATCAATACTTTCGAGTCCCTCGGCCGAGAGAGAAGGCGGCGGCGATCCTGCGCCAGCGAATCGCGCTTGTTGGGCTATTACGCTGAAGGGCGTTTCGCCTGTTTCGCCGATCGGCTGGTGAACGAGGCAGGCGATCTGGTTCAATCGATCCCGCGCATCCTTAAGCTTTTCAGGCGGGTTCGGAACCAAGGGAACCGCAGCGCCGGACTTCAGGGTCCGGCGAAACTCATCGAGGACCGCTTTCTTGTTCGATCCGCGCGAATGCAGCTCCAGGCAGATGTCGCGCAATCCGACCTTGACCAGCCTTTCATGGACGACGCCGAGCGCCGCCATCTTTTCTGCAACAAAAAGAACGCGTTTTCCGTCATGAGCTGCGGCCGCGATGATATTCGTAATGGTCTGGGACTTGCCGGTGCCGGGCGGCCCCTGAACAATCAGATTGCGGCCCGCGCGCACTTCCTCAATGACCTTGGTTTGAGAGGCGTCTGCATCAATGACCTGAATAATCTCGGCAGGTTCAAGACGATCATCTAGCTTCTCGCCGTCCCCGAACAGCGGTGCGTCTCCTGCGAATCCTTCGCGCAGAAGCCCATGGACCAGTGCGTGAGTCGCCAGTCCGCCATTGGCCCAGTTTCGGGGATCAAGATCACGCAGCATGAGGAATTTCGAGAACGAGAAGAAGCCGAGCTGCATGCCGTCGCGGTCGATCGACCAGCGCTCGCGAGATGCGATCGCAGCTTCGACTCTCTCGAAATAGACGCTCGGGCGCCAGCCGTCTTCGTCTTCAATCTCGGGCAGTACGATCCCGAAGTCTTCCTGCAATCGTTCCTTCAGAGGGAGGTTGGTCGCTAGATCTTCATCGCGTCGGACGAGATCAAAAGTCGATGTTCGCGCATTCCGTTTGAGCTCGACGGGCAGGAGAATGAGAGGCGCCTCGCGTTGCACTGCGGATGTCTTGTCTTCGAACCAGGTCAGGAATCCGAGGGCCAGATAGAGAATGTTTACGCCTTGCTCACCTTCGGCCGTTTGCGCGTCGCGTGCAAGGCGAAGCAGCCTTTTCTGAAGCCCGTCCGGCGTCAGGCGGACTTCGAGGAGATTGTCGCGGAATCGCGATTCGTCGCCGTCATTTTGGATGAATTCGAGTTGAGGCGTTTCGGTGTCGTTGGTCTCGGCGGACCTGTCGGGCTCCGCATCTTTCAGCAACGGTGCAAACGTCATCCGCTTCGCGTTCGCCCAAAAAATATCGAAAATGTCGTCTGATCGCTCGTTAACGACGTTGATGACGTTCGCTCGCTTGGCGCCACGATTGACGTGAACTAGGCGGTTGCGCGTTCCCGTTTCCACTAAACGGCGACGCGCATCTTCCAACAAGCGACCGACAATCGACGCTTCTCCACCTGACTGCAAATGAGCTTCTTCAACCAAGACAGTATTTGCGCGCATC
>CAYSED010000016.1:0-1319 GCA_964429935.1 uncultured Hyphomonadaceae bacterium | reverse complement strand
GCCGCATAAGTCTAAAATTACGTTAAGGATTTAATTCGAATGAAAGCGTCATACGTTTAGGGGAAACTTCAAGCGCTCCAGCATGTTGAGATTAGTTTTCCTTCAGGCCCAATGGCAATAAATGCCGCTTGGGCCATGCCTATTTTCCTTGCCGGTTTTGCGCCTGGTCAAGGGGCATTGCCCGCTTCGCGGCGCGTGTTCCACGCGCCTTTGACCAGGCGCAAAACCGGCGACACGGACGCGGAATTCTGAAGTTTGAGCAGATGGCAGTGGCAGCGCCGTTATCCGGCTTTCAGGCATAAGGCGGCGTAAGTCTGGACGACGGTGGACAGCGAACCCGGGAGGGCAAGATGAAAGTAGTGGCACCAGCTGCCACCTAACGTCTTGTCTGCACGTCGGAAATTTGGTGCTCTTTGCACAGCGTGGCGGTGCACGGCTTTCCGAAAGGCCCCTCTTTCCATTCAGGTTTTTTTGGGCACCAGTCTTGGAGCTGAATTCGCAAGCGCTCGCAAGGAGTGGCAAGGAATCAGTGTGCGGACCTGAAAGGCAAGATTAAAGAGTTGGCGCCCTTGGCCGCTTAACCCATTGTCTGCAAAGCTCTTTTCTGGCGCCTCTTGCTAAACCTTGTGGCGCCCTCCCTCGAAGTAAATCCAATGGAAGCAATGGGTTGGGTGGGTGCCAGCGCCGCTACCCATGCGTTAGTCCGACAATGAGGGCAGGATTCGGTTTCCCGTTTTGCGGGAGTCAGCTATCGCTCAACTAGTCGAAACGAGGGGGGGGGGACCCGATCCATGACACGCGTTGAATTCGACAGCACAAAGCGCCCGCTCGACGACCTGCTCAAGAAGGCTCGCGACGGCGTGCTCCAGCTACCGGATTTTCAGCGCGGATGGGTTTGGGATGATGAGGGACTGCGAAGCCTGCTAGCCTCAATCTCCAGGTCGTTTCCTGTCGGCGCGCTGATGACGCTTCAGACTGGCGGGGAAGTGCGCTTCAAGCCACGATCAATTGAAGGGACGCCGGAAGCGGCGCACAAAGTCGCGCCCGAGGTCCTGCTGCTAGATGGCCAGCAGCGCATCACTTCGCTCTATCAGACGACCATGCGCCGCGAGGTCGTGGATACAGTCAACACCAAGCGCCAGAAGATCCGACGATTCTACTATATCGATATGGCCGCGGCGCTCGACGAGTCTCGCGACCGGATGGATGCGATTGTTGGCGTGCCGGAAGCGAAGATCGAAACCCAGAACTTTGGCAAAGATATCGTGCGCGACCTGACCACCCCGGAGCAGGAATACGCGCTTTGCATGTTCCCGACG
>CAYSED010000015.1:31669-41336 GCA_964429935.1 uncultured Hyphomonadaceae bacterium | reverse complement strand
GCAGTCTGATTAAGCCGAGCCCCGCCCGACAGCAAGCCGCGAAGCTCGGTGCGGCGCCATGACCCCGCGCACGACATGCAAGAGGCGGCTTGATTTTGTCGCGCAGACGGAGAACTGCATGTCATGGAACGCATGAACGGGACGTCACAAATGTATACAGGGCAGGATATTTCCACGACCAGGGCCGACCTCGTCGCCATGACCGCCAGGCTCGTTACCGCCTTCGTGGCGAAAAATGCCGTCGAGGCCGATGCCCTCCCGGCCATGATCGCGTCGGTCCACCAGACCCTTTGCGATCTCGAGCGCGGCGGCGCGACGGCCGCCCCGATAGCCGACCCGGCCGTGCCCGTATCCAAGTCTGTCACGCAAGACCACATCATCTGCCTCGAGGACGGTCGAAAGCTCAAGATGCTGAAGCGCTATCTGCGGTCGCGCTACGATATGAGCCCGGAGGACTACCGGGCGCGCTGGAACCTGCCGCATGACTATCCCATGGTCGCTCCGAGCTATGCCCGCCGCCGGTCCGAGTTTGCCAAGCAGATCGGCCTGGGCCGCAAGCGCGGCGAGACCTGAGCGGACCCGTCAGGCCGCGATCTCGAGCCCGAGCTGTTTCCAGATCGCGAGGAGCGCGGACACGAGGTCGTCCATCATCTCTTCTGTATGCACCGGGCTCGGCGTGAAGCGCAGGCGTTCGGTGCCGCGCGGCACCGTCGGGAAGTTGATCGGCTGCACATAGATGCCGAAATCGAACAGGAGGATGTCCGACAGCGCCTTGCAGCGTTCCGGGTCGCCGACGAGCAGCGGCACGATGTGCGACGCGCTCGCCATGACCGGCAGCCCCGCCTCGGTCATCTTGGCCTTGAGCCGGGCCGCCTTGGCCTGGTGCGCGCCCCGCAGCTCACGGCCGTCATCCGTGCGCAGCTTCGAGACGCTCGCAAGGGCGCCTGCCGCAAGCACCGGACAGGTCGAGGTTGTGAAGATGAAACCTGAAGCCATGGAGCGGATCGCGTCGACCATGGTCGCGTCGCCGGCGATATAGCCGCCCATGACACCGTAAGCCTTGCCGAGCGTGCCTTCGATGATGTCGACCCGCTCCATCACGCCGTCGCGCTCTGCAACGCCCGCGCCCTGGTCGCCATACATGCCGACGGCATGGACCTCGTCGAGATAGGTGATGGCGTCGAACGCGTCAGCGAGGTCGCAAATCTCCGCGATCGGCCCGAAATCGCCGTCCATGGAATAGACGCTTTCGAACGCGATCAGCTTCGGCCGCTTCGGGTCATCGTTCGCCATCAGCGCCCGGAGGTGTTCGACATCATTGTGCCGGAACACGCGGCGGTCGCACCCCGAACGCCGGATGCCCTCGATCATCGAGGCATGGTTCAGGGCATCCGAATAGATGATGAGGTCGGGCAGTATCTTGCCGAGCGTCGACAGTGTCGCCTCGTTGGCGACATAGCCCGACGTGAAGAGCAGCGCCCCCGTCTTGCCGTGCAGGCTCGCGAGCTCCTTTTCGAGATCGACGTGATAGCGCGTCGTCCCGGAAATGTTGCGCGTGCCGCCGGAGCCTGCCCCGAAGCGGTCGATGGCTTCGTGCATGGCATTCAGCACGTCCTCGTCCTGGCCCATGCCGAGATAGTCATTGGAGCACCAGACCGTGATCTCGCGTTCCTCGGCCTGGTCGGGGAACCGGGCAGTCGCTTTCGGAAACGCGCCGCGATGGCGGTGAAGGTCAACGAATACCCGGTAGCGGCCTTCCGAATGGATGCCGGCGAGGGCGTCTTCAAAGGCTTTCAGATGGCGCATTGCCGCAAGACCCGTCCTGTTTTGACGACCCTATAGATAGATCGCCCCCGGAAAACGCAAGTCCGTAGCCTGCCGGATGTCCGATCTGTCGCAGGCCGTTTCCTGCCCGGACGTTAACCAGGCCATTGCCTTTGCAGACGAATTTTCGGCCCGGCTTACGAGTTCCGAAGGATTTTTCTGTCATTCATCCCGCCATGCGCTGCACTCAAGACGGCGCGAACAGGATGGGGGTCGAGCGAGACTTCCGGGCTTTTGGAGTGAACCTATGAAACTACGCAATCTCATGCTTGCGGGCGGTGCCCTTGCCGCCCTCGCCGGTCTCCCGGCGCAGGCCTCGATCCTCGACAACCCGCAGTTCCGCGTGCTCGGACTGGTGGTCGTCTGGGGTGCCGACAGCGACACCGGCACGACGCCTGTCGTCTCCGACTTCATCATCAACAGCGACCTCGCCGGCAATAATGATGCCGACCTCATCGCAGGCGATGTCCATGCCGTCGTCACCGGCACGCTCAGCCCGGTCCGCGACCCCGCCTCCGACTCGGTCGGCATCGGCGAGTTCAGCGGCCCCGGCGGCACGTTTGTCGCCTCGCAGTCGAGCACCGGCATCCTGGACGCCGCCGACACGTTCTCGGCCTTCACGCTGAACGCCGGCACGGATGTCCATTCCAGCGGCCTTCGCCAGGAATCGAGCTTCTATGTCGCCTCGAACACGGCCTTTGCCATCGATGCCGCTGCGGCGGTTTCCGGCACGGCGACGAATTTCAGCCTCGCCGACATCGCCTTCGAGATGTCCGTCACCGATTCCGGCAATGACGGGCTTGCCTTCGGCTCCAATGCCCAGCTTCCCCATTCGGGCGGCTCGACCGGCGGCATGGTGACGGCCGTCAACGACCTTGGCGACATGGCGACCTCGACGCAGGTGTTCGCCGGCAACCGCCGCACGGCGGCAAGCCGCGGCTCGATCGCCCAGCAGTCGGTGCGCTTCAATGCCGTCTACACGCTCGGCGGCCTTGAAGGCTACGACCTGTCGCTCGGCGCCGGCGAGATTGAAGCCGACGTGACCTACACGGTCTACGTTCCGTAAGCGACATCCGGGTCCCTTCGGGATCCTTGCCTGACACAAGCCGCCCGGCCCCGCGCCGGGCGGCTTTTTCGCGTCTGCACAACCGCCCGCCCCGGATCACCAATCCTGAACCATGTCTTGCCGCCGCCTGCACGAATCCCCGCCGGTCTTGATGGCATCTTAATCGCGGCCGACTACATATTGTCGCGAGTGAACGATTTTCCGGGCGCTCACAATTCAACATGTGATAAGTTCTTCATCTGCCCCTCCCGGGAAACGACCTTGAAGCAATCCGTCCTCATATCCGCCGGCATCCTTGTTGCGATCCTCCTCTATTTCGGAGTGTCGATGGCCTTTCGCGCGCCGGGCGGAACCGCCGACCTTGCCAGCGCGCCGATTTCGGTCGCGGGCAATGAAGCCGGCTCCGGCCTCATCGACATTCTGGTCTTCGAGGCGGCCGCGGAGACCCATCCGATCTATCTCGAACTCAAGGGCACGACGGTGCCGAACCGGACCGTCACCGTCCGCTCGGCAACGACCGGAACCGTCTCGGCCGCGCCTGCCGCCGAGGGTGCGCGCGTTGCCGCCGGAACCCTGCTCTGCCGCCTCGATGTCGAGGCCCGGGCCGCGCGGGTGGCCGAGGCGGAAGCCCTCGCCGCCTCGGCACGCATCGATTACAGCGCCGCCAGCGAGCTTGCCGTCAAGGGCTGGGCCTCGCCAAACCGCGCCGCGAGCGCCAAGGCGAGCCTCGATGCTGCCGAGGCCGCCCTCGACAGCGCCCGGATCGAACTTGCCCGCACCCGCATCGTCGCCCCGTTCGACGGCATATTCGAGACGCGCCTCGCCGAGACCGGCGACTTTCTTGCGCCCGGCGGGGCCTGTGGCACGGTGACCGACCTCGACCCGATCCGCGTCGCCGCCCAGGTGTCCGAGAGCCGGGCCGGGGCGCTCGTCCCCGGGGCCGCCCTCGAAGTCACGATCACCGGCCACGGAACGCAGGCCGGAACGCTCGGCTATGTCGCCCGCATGGCCGAGCCGACCACGCGGACCTTCGGCATCGAGGCAACCCTGCCCAATCCGGACGGCGCCATCTCGGCAGGCCTGACAAGCAGCCTGCGCCTTCAGGTCGGCGAAGCGCAGGCCACGCCGCTCTCGGCGGCCCTGCTTGCGCTCGACGATGCCGGACGGCTCGGCGTGCGCCATCTCGACGAGACCGGCACGGTGCGCTTTGCCCCCGTCGGGATCGTTGACGACGACGGCGGCGAGGTCTGGGTCACCGGCCTGCCGGAGCGAACCCGCGTTCTCTCGGCCGGACAGGACTTCGTCAAGGCCGGAACGCGCGTCAACCCCGTGCCCGCCTCGCCCGACGCCGCACCATGAACGCCCTGATCGACGGTGCCATCGACAAGGCGCGGATGATCCTTGTCATCCTCGTTTTCACCCTCGTCGCGGGCACGGCGACCTATATCGGCCTGCCGAAGGAAGCCGAGCCCGAAATCGCCGTTCCATTCGTCGCCGTCAGCGTGCCGCTCGACGGCATCTCGCCGGAAGACGCCGAGCGGCTCATTGTGCGGCCCGCGGAGACCCAGCTCCAGACCATCGAGGGCCTCAAGCAGATGGACGGCCTCGCCGCCGAGGGCATCGGCCAGGTCATCCTCGAGTTCACCACCTCGTTCGACCCCGACCAGGCCCTGCTCGACGTGCGCGAGAAGGTCGATCTTGCCGAGCGCGACTTCCCCGAGGACGCCCGCGAACCCGTCATCACCGAGATCAACACGTCCCTCTTTCCGATCCTTGTCATCAATCTCTACGGCGATGTGCCGGAGCGCGCGCTCTACCGCGTCGCCCGCTCCATACAGGACGACCTCGAAGCGCTGTCCGGCGTGCCCGAAGCCCGGGTCCAGGGCGAGCGCGTGGACGCGCTCGAGAGCATCGTCGATCCGGGCAAGCTCGAAAGCTACAACCTCTCCTACGAAGAGATCCTCGCGACCGTCACGGCCAACAACCGGCTGATCCCCGCCGGACGGATCGATACCGGAGCCGGCCGCTTCCCGGTCAAGGTGCCCGGCCTCATCAAGACCGCCGAAGACGCCATCAACTTGCCGGTCCGCCAGTCCGGCGACGCCGTCGTTACCCTGTCCGACATCGCCGACATAAGGCGCACCTTCAAGGACCGCGAGGTCTACGGCCAGTTCAACGGCAAGCCGGCCATCGGCATACAGGTCATCAAGCGCTCCGGCGCGAACATCCTGACCACGGTCGACGAGGTCAAGGCGGTGCTCGAAGCCTCCAGCGCAAACTGGCCCGAGGCCCTCAAGGTCGAGCTGACCTCCGACAATTCCTACCAGATCCGCTCGCAGGTCCAGCAGCTTCAGGCCTCCATCATGACGGCGGTGATCCTCGTCATGATTATCGTCGTCGCCGCGCTCGGCCTGCGCTCGGCCGGCCTTGTCGGCCTCGCCATTCCGTCCAGCTTCGTGATGAGCTTCCTGCTCCTCGGCATCTTCGGGCTCACCATCAACACCATGGTCATGTTCGGCATGCTCATCGCCGTCGGCATCCTTGTCGACGGGGCCATCGTCGTTGTCGAATATGCCGACCGCAAGATGGCCGAAGGCGCTGACAGGAAGGACGCCTACGCCCTCGCTGCCAAGCGCATGGCCTGGCCTGTCGTCGCCTCGAACGCGACGACGCTCGCCGCCTTCATTCCGTTCCTGTTCTGGGACTCGCTCGTCGGCAAGTTCATGTCCTACCTGCCGCTGACGCTCATCTTCGTGCTCGTGTCATCGCTTGTAATGGCGCTGATCTTCCTGCCTGTCGTCGGCTCGCTGTTCGGCAGGCGGGCAGGCGGCACCGGCACGGACGCAACCCTCGCCGCCCTGTCCGGGGCCGAGGGCGATCCGCTAAAAGCAGGGGGCTGGATCGGCGGTTATGCCAGGCTCACAGCCATGCTCATCAACCGGCCGATCCTCGTTACCGGCGGCCTCACCGGGCTCATCGTCGCCATCTTCGTCTGGTTCGGATCGACCAGCCACCGGTCCGAGCTTTTCCTCGACCTTGAGCCGGAGGAGGTCTTCATCTTTGTCAGCGCACAAGGCAGCCTGTCCGCCGCCGAGGAGTTCCAGATCGTCCGCCGGGTCGAGGAGGCCGTCCTCAATACCGAAGGCGTCCGCTCGGTCTCGACGACCTCCGGCAAGACCCAAGGCGGCATCTCCTTCCTCGACGGCAACGGGCCAAGCGACACGATCGGCTCCATGCTCGTCACGCTGCAGTCGCGGCGCTACGGTTATGACGGGCGCAAGGCCGAGGAGGCCCTGCGCGAAGCTGTCGCGCAGGTTCCGGGGGCCCGCGTCGAGTTCCAGGACCGCGAACAGGGCCCGGAATCCGGCAAGGACGTGCAGATCGCCCTGCGCTCGGAAAACCAGGCCGCGCTCGAACAGGCAACCGCCATGGTCCGCGACCGTCTCGACTCCATGGCGGGCCTGCGCGAGGTCGAGGATACCCGGCCCCTGCCCGGCCTCGAATGGCAGATCGAGGTTGACCGCGCCCAGGCCGGCAAGTTCGGCGTCGACCTCACCCAGATCGGCGCCGCCGTCCAGCTCGTGACGAACGGCGTCCTCGTCGGGCGTTACCGGCCGGACGATGCGCTCGACGAGGTCGACATCCGCGTCCGCCTGCCGGAGGGCGACCGCTCCATCGAGGCGCTTGACGACTTGAGGATCGCCACCCCCGAGGGCCAGGTGCCCGTATCGCTCTTCGTGGACCGCGTGCCCGCCCCCCGCATCGCCTCGATCGACCGGCGCGACGGCCTGCGCGTCTTTTCGGTCCGCGCCAATGCCACCGTGGCCGGCGAAGGGGCCGCGCGCGTGGCCGAGATCAAGGACTGGATGGCGACGGCCAATCTTCCGTCGGATGTCGAGGTGTTCTTCGAGGGGGCCGACGAGGACGCCGCCGAGGCGAGCGCCTTCTTCCAGAACGCCGCCCTCGCCGCGCTCTTCCTGATGGCCGTCATCCTCCTCTGGGAGTTCAACAATTTCTACCATGTCTTCCTGACGCTCACCGCCGTCATCATCTCGACGGCCGGCGTCCTTATCGGCATCCAGGTCTTCCTGTCCTATATTTCGATCCTGATGATCGGCACGGGCGTCGTTGCCCTCGCCGGCATCGTCGTGAACAACAATATCGTCCTGATCGACACGTTCCAGCGCCTGAGGGAGGACGGCCGAACCGCCGGGGAAGCCGCCATTGCCTCCGCCGCCCAGCGCGTCCGTCCCATCTTCCTGACCACGATCACGACGATCTGCGGCCTGCTGCCGATGATGTTCCAGATGAACGTCAACTTCCGCGAGGGCCTCATCACCTTCGGCGGCGGCACGGCGGAATGGTGGGTCCAGCTCTCGACGGCGGTCGTCTTCGGCCTCGGCTTCTCGACCATCGTCACCCTCATCGTCACGCCGGTCTGGCTCGCCGTGCCCGAGCGCATCGCCCGCTTCCGCGCGCGGCTCCGCAAGCCGCCCGGGCGGGGCGTCGTCGATTTCCCGGCGGCCGCAGGGGCCGGCAGCGCCCGCCCCGCCGCTGCCGCCGAATAGGCGCGGGGCCCGCCCCGGCCAGGGTCCGGCTTGCCCCGGCCCCCCGTTCCGGCCCATAAGCAGGCCATGGACTGGGACAAGCTCAAATCCTTCCACGCCGCCGCCGAAGCCGGCAGCCTCACCGCCGCCGGCGAGCATCTCGACATCTCGCAGTCGGCCGTCTCCCGCCAGATCGCCGCCCTCGAGGAGGGCCTCGGCGTCTCGCTCTTCCAGCGCCATGCCCGCGGCCTTGTCCTCACCGATGCCGGACACGCCCTCCTGCGCTCGACGCGCGAGATGGCCGCCGCCGCCGCAACCGCCCTCTCGGCCCTGCGCGACCAGCAGGAAACCCCGCAGGGCGACCTCGTCGTCACCGCGCCGGTCGCCTTCGGCTCGACCTGGCTCGTTCCCCGCCTCGGCAGCTTCATGGACGCCCATCCGCACCTGCGCCTCGACCTGCGCCTTGACGACCGCGAATACGACCTCCTGAAGCTCGAGGCCGAGTGCGCCATCCGCCTCTGGGCCGCCGACAAGGCCGACCTGATCCAGCGCAAGCTCGCCAATGTCGCCATGAGCCTCTATGCCGCGCCGGACTACCTGAAGCGCCGCGGCACGCCGAAACGGCCCGAGGATCTCGACCACCACATCATCATCTCCTATGGCGACGACCGCTCGCCCATGCAGGAAGTGAACTGGGCCCAGCGCGTCGGCCGCGACGACCAGCGCCCGCGCGAGCCGAACCTGCGGGTCAACAATGTCTTCGCCATGCTGCGCGCCGTCACCGCCGGGCTCGGCATCGCCGACCTGCCGGACTACATGGCCGAGACTGTCCCCGGCCTCGTCCGGGTGCTCGCCGACCAGGAGGGCCCAAGCTTCGAGCTCTATTTCATCTATCCGAGCGACCTGCGCCGCTCCAAGCGCATCGCCGCGTTCCGCGACTTTCTGACCGAGCAGATCGAGCCCCTGCGGCGGGCGACGCGAACAACCTGACAAGGCTGGCCCGGCCTGTCCCCCGTGCGCGAGTGTCGCGGAACTTTGACAAATCAGGGGGCTGCAACGCTTTGCCGGATCGCCTATATGAGCCGGGCACTGAAGCATGACGCGTCACACACGCGCCCGATTGTTTCCTCCCAAGGTTCAGTGCGAACTGACACGGCCGGGCCGCCTCGCGCGCCCGGCCGCTTTTTTTGACACGCCGCCTCGAAGCGCCGTCCTAGCGCAGCCCCGCACAGAATTCCCGGATCCGTCCGCAGGCCTTGGCGAGCGCTTCATCCGAGGTCGCATAGGAAATCCGGAAGGCCGGCGACAGGCCGAACGCCGCGCCGAACACGACGGCGACATTCGCTTCTTCCAGAAGCGCCGTGCAGAAATCCTCGTCGGTCGCAAGCGTCTTGCCTGCCGGCGAGCGCTTGCCGATCACACCCGCGCAGTCCGGATAGACATAGAACGCCCCTTCCGGCGTCGCGCAGCTCAGCCCCGGGGTCCGGTTCATCTCGGCGACGACATAGTCCCGGCGGGCCTTGAAGGCGGCATTTCGCGCCGGCAGGAAGTCATGCGGCCCGTTCAGCGCGGCGACGCTCGCCCATTGCGAGATCGAGCACGGGTTCGACGTCGACTGGCTCATCACCTTGCGCATCGCCGAGATCAGCTTTTCCGGCCCGGCGGCATAACCGATCCGCCAGCCGGTCATCGCATAGGCCTTGGAGACCCCGTTCATCGTCAGCGTGCGGTCATAGAGCCCCGGCTCGACCTCCGCGATGGTCGAGAAGGCGAAGCCGTCATAGAGCAGGTGCTCGTACATGTCGTCAGTCAGCACCCAGACATGCGGATGGCGCAGGAGCACGTCGGCAATCGCCCTGAGTTCCACCCGCGAATAGGCCGCGCCGGTCGGGTTCGACGGCGAGTTCAGCACGAGCCATTTCGTCCTCGGCGTGATGGCCGCTTCGAGCGCATCGGCCGACAGCTTGTAACCGGCATTGGCGCCGCATGGCACGAAGACCGGCGTCGCCCCTGCAAGCATCGCCATGTCCGGATAGCTCACCCAGTAGGGCGCTGGAATGATGACCTCGTCGCCCGCGTTCAGCGTCGCGATGAACGCGTTGAAGATCACCGGCTTGCCGCCCGGCGAGACATTGACCTGCGAGGGCTTGTAGCTGAGGCCGTTGTCGCGGGCGAATTTCGCGCAGACCGCTTCCTTCAGTTCCGGGATGCCGTCAGCCGGGGTATATTT
>CAYSED010000015.1:13945-31659 GCA_964429935.1 uncultured Hyphomonadaceae bacterium | reverse complement strand
GCCGCTTCCTTGATATGGTCCGGCGTGTCGAAATCCGGCTCGCCCGCGCCGAGGCCGATCACGTCCACCCCGGCCCGCTTCAGCTCGGTAGCCTTGGTCGTCACCGCCACGGTTGCGGAGGGCTGGACGCGATTAACCGCATCGCTCAACTGGATCGTGGAAGCCATGGCCTCGTCTGTCTCCCTTGCGGCGCTCGCCGGTCATTCACCCGAATAGGTCCCGACCGGTTCGGGCGCAACAGGGATCTGCCGTTGATTGCGTCAGGCAATCCCGGCCCTTCAATCTCAGGCTGCATAAAATTTCACCGGTTTCCTTAGCCTTGTTTTGAGCCGATTGGTTCATGCTTGGCCGATTGCAACCGGGCTGGGGTCCGGAGGGTCACATGGAACTTGTCAAACGCACCTGGGCCGAGCTTGTCCGGGAAACCAATTATGTCGCCTCCTGGCTCCAGCGCTGGTGGCACGGCATGGACGACCATGACCAGTTGATGCTGTTCGGCATCGTCTGCGCGACCTGCGTGCTCCTCGGCCTGCGGCGTCCGGCGCGCCGCCGGACCGCGTTCCGCTCGCAGGAGACCAGCGACACGGTCGATACGCTGAAACAGTTCCTGCTTGCCGGCAGCGTCCTTCTCATCTTCACCTTCGGGTCCAATATCGCCATCGACGCGGTAAGCTGACAGCTTCCCCCTTCGCTTTGGCCCGTTTCGCGCTAGAAACGGCCTCATGGAGTCACACTCGGCCGATCCGTCCGCCCGGCGCGGCGTCGATGTCATCAAAGACAACCTCTCCCGCCTGCCTGCCCGGCCGGGGGTCTACCGCATGTTCGGCGAACATGACGAAGTGCTCTATGTCGGCAAGGCGCGCAACCTGAAAGCCCGCGTCGCCAATTATGCAAGGCTCGGCGGCCACACCCAGCGCATCGCCCTGATGATCCAGCTCACCCGTGCCATGGAATTCGTCGTCACCGAGACCGAGACCGAGGCCCTCCTCCTCGAGGCGAACCTCATCAAGCGCCTGAAGCCGCGCTTCAACATCCTCCTGCGCGACGACAAGTCCTTCCCCTACATTCTCATCCGGCGCACCCACGAAGCCCCGCAAATCCTGAAATATCGCGGTTCCCGGCAGGACGAGGGCGACTATTTCGGCCCGTTCGCCAGCGCCGGAGCCGTCACCCGCACGCTCGACACGCTGCAGAAGGCCTTCCTCCTGCGCACCTGCGAGGATTCCGTCTTCGAGAGCCGGTCCCGCCCCTGCATGCTGCACCAGATCAAGCGCTGCGCCGCCCCCTGCGTCGGGCTTGTCAGCCGGGATGACTATAACGCCCTCGCCGACCAGGCCGCCGATTTCCTGCGCGGCAAGGCGGTTGATCTCCAGGCGCGGCTCGCCGCCGAGATGGACGCCGCCGCCGGGGCCATGGAGTTCGAGACGGCCGCCCGCCTGCGCGACCGCATCCGCGCCCTCGCGGTCGTCCGGGCAAGCCAGGACGTGAACCCGGACGGGCTCGAGGAAGCCGACGTGTTCGCCATCGCGCTCGAGGGCGGCCAGTCCTGCGTGCAGGTCTTCTTCATACGCGCCGGGCAGAACTGGGGCACGCGGGCCTATTATCCGCGCCACGAGAAGGACGCGGCCGAGGCCGAGATCCTCGCCGCTTTCCTCGTCCAGTTCTACGATTCCCGGCCGGCCCCCAGGCTCATCCTGACAAATGAGGCCCCGGACCAGTCGGCGCTGATCTCCGAAGCCCTCGAATTGCGGGCCGGTCACAAGGTCGAAATCCGGGCAGCCCGGCGCGGCCCGAAGCGCGACCTTGTCCTCCAGGCTGAGCGCAATGCGAAGGAAGCCCTCGCCCGCAAGCTTGCAGAAGGCGCGAGCCAAGCGAGGCTCCTCCAGGAACTTGCCAAGGCGTTCGACCTGCCCGCCGCGCCCCGCCGCATCGAGGTCTACGACAATTCGCACATCCAGGGCGCCAACGCTGTCGGCGGCATGGTGGTCGCCGGGCCGGACGGCTTTGTCAGGTCGCAATACCGCAAGTTCAACATCAAGGACGCGGGCACCGGGCCCGGCGACGACTATGCCATGATGCGCGAGGTCATGCGCCGCCGCTTCGGCCGCCTCGTCAAGGAAGCCGCAGACGCCGGCCGCCCCCTGACCGAGCTCGACACCTTTCCGGACCTCGTCCTCATCGACGGCGGCCTCGGCCAGCTCTCTGCGGTCACCGCCGCGCGCGGCGGGATCGGCCTTGGCCCGGACGACATCACCCTCGTCTCCATCGCCAAGGGGCCGGACCGCAATGCCGGACGCGAGAAATTCTTCCGCCCCGGCAGGGCCCCGTTCCAGCTCCCGCCCAACGCGCCCGTGCTCTATTATCTTCAGCGGCTGCGCGATGAGGCCCACCGCTGGGCCATCGGCGCCCACCGGGCCAAACGCTCGGCCGACATCCAGAAAAACCCGCTCGACGAGATTGACGGCATCGGCCCGGCCCGCAAGAAGGCTCTTCTCCACCGGTTCGGTTCGGCGCGCGGCGTCGCCGGGGCCCAGCTCGCCGACATCGCCACGGTCGACGGCGTCAACCAGGCCCCTGCCGAGCGCATCTACGGCCATCTCCACGGAGGCTGACCCCCCTTGTCCCTGAAATGGTTCCCGAACCTCGTCACGCTCACCCGCATCGCCTGCGCCCCGCTCGTCGGCGCGCTCGTCTGGCTGGCCCCGTCGCAGGCCGCCCCCGCCGCACAGGCCGCGCTCTATCTCTTCGCCTTTCTTATCTTTTCGTTCGCCTGCCTCACCGACTGGCTCGACGGCTATCTCGCCCGCGCCCTGAAGGCCGACAGCGCGTTCGGGGCCCAGCTCGACCTTTGGGCCGACAAGATCATCGTCGCCGCCGCTCTCGTTGGCGCGCTAGCCGTCTCGCCGGTTATCGCCCTGTTCGGCCTCGTCTCGCTCACTGCCCGCGACCTCTGGATCATGCGCCTCAGGGCCCGGCGGCCGGATCTGGACCTTGCCGCAACCTTCCTTGCCAAGTCAAAGACGGCCATCGTCATGGCGGGCATGGCGGGCAGCCTCCTCGGCATGGCCGCCCTGCGCGCGGCAAGCCTCGGTGCCGATGCCGGGACCGTCCCCTATGTCGCCGTCGGCCTCCTCGCGAGCAGCCTGACCCTGTTCGCCCTCGGCTGCGCGCTCTCCCTCGTCACCGCCTGGCAATATCTCGCCGCAGCCCGGACCGTGCCGGCCCCCTGAAAAGGAAGCGGCCGCCTCGTAACACGAAGCGGCCGCAACACTCTAAATCCACTCTACAGGTCGCGAAGGGGGAACGCGAAGTATAATGCTTGCCCGACAGGTGTTAACGCCTCGTTAACGCAAAATCCCGCCCCGGCCTCCTGCCTGCCCAAGGCGCGTCACATTTGGCGGCGAACCATGACGCCATGAAACGCATGCACCCCCGCCCCCGGCTCACCCTTATCGGTTTCCTCGCCTTCATGGCGCTGCCGGCGCTCCTCGCCTTTGCCGAGGCGCAGGGCTTCTGACCTCACCAGAAATCCGAGCGCTCCCCGCCCCCGAACAGTTCGGCAAGCCGCCGCGCTGTTCCTGCGGTCGCGTCGCCCGGCGGGAAGCGCGGATCGCACCAGGCAATCTCGGCAATCTCGCCGCCATTGTCCGGCGGCACGGGCTGCCAGTCCGTCACGCGATAAAGCAGGACATGGTCATTGCGGAACGAAACATGGTTTGAATAGATGCCGATCAGTTCGCCCGGCGCAGCCAGCCCGACGCCCGCCTCCTCGGCCAGTTCCCGCCGCAGCGCCTCTTGCGCCGGCTCGCCGCGCTCCACCCCGCCGCCCGGCAGGAACAGGCCGTCGACATAGGTATGGCGCACCAGCAGCACCCGGCCCTCGCCATCCGTGACGACGCCGCGCACGCCGAGCGTCATCGGCCGCGACAGCCTGAACCATGTCCGGAATGCCGCCGTCCGGAGGGCTTTTGCAATTGTCATCGGCCTGTAATGTTCCGCATTTTCGTCTCGCCTTCCGGCATGCAACACGCTAGGTACGCCCCTGTTAGACACATGAGGGTTCCCGGGCCATGGCTGCAATGATCGCAATCGGCATTACCGTTGCCGTGTTCAGCATTCTCAATCTTGTCGATTTCCGGCGGCTCGACTAGTCCCCGTTCCGCCGCCCGGCACCGGCAGAGGCAGGAGCGCTCCCGCAAATGTCTGAGCTGACCCTGATCGTCTCCCTGGCCGGCGGGCTCGTGCTCCTGGCCTTTGCCGGAGACTTTCTCGTGAGCGGCTCGGTCACGATTGCCCGGCGGCTCGGCCTCTCGCCGCTCGTCGCCGGCATCTTCATCGTCGGCTTCGGCACCTCCGCACCAGAAATGATCGTCGCCCTCGATGCCGCCGGATCCGGCTTTCCGAACCTTGCCATTGGCAACATCGTCGGCTCGAACATCGCCAATATCCTCCTCGTCCTCGGCTTGCCGGCCCTCGTCATGCCCGTGCAGGCAGGCAATTGGGGCCAGCGCCGCGCCTGGCTTGCCATGGCGCTCGCCACGGCGGCATGGATCGCCATCCTTGCGACCATCGGCTTCAGCGCCTCGGTCGCGGGCCTCTTCCTAGCCGGCCTCGTCGTCTACGCCGTGGCCACTCTCGCCAGCGCCCGGTCGGCCGCGCGCCAGGGCACCGATACCGGCATCGAGGCGGACGCCGCCGAACAGTCCCTCCTCCGCGCCGTCACCTTCACCCTTGTCGGCCTTGCAGGCTTGCCGATCGGCGCGCATCTCATCGTCGATGGCGGCGTCGGCCTTGCGCGCGCCTTCGACATTCCCGAGGAAGTGATCGGGCTCACCCTGCTTGCCGTCGGCACCTCGCTGCCGGAAATCGGGGCCGGCATCGCGGCCGCCATTCGCGGCAGGACGGATGTCGTCATCGGCAACATTCTCGGCTCGAACATCTTCAACATTCTCGGCGCGGGCGGCCTCGTCGCCTTCTACGGCACGTTCGACATGGCCGCCTCCTTCCCGGACTATGACCACTGGATCATGGCCATCACGGCGGCGATACTCGGCCTCGTCATTCTCCTGAAGGCCCGCATCGGACGCCTCGGCGGCATGCTATTCCTTCTGCTCTACGCGCTCTATGTCTACGGCCTCGTCAATGGCTGGAGCTTCTCGGCGGCATTCGATGGCTGAGCCCGGGATCGCCCTTGTCACCGGTGCCGGTGCCCGGCTCGCCAAGGCCATGGCCGAAGCCCTCGGCGCAGACGGCTGGGCGGTGGGGGTCCATTATCGCGGTTCGCAGGCCGGGGCTGAAGACACAGCGAATGCGATCCGCGCTGCCGGGGCCCGCGCCACTCTGGTTCAGGCCGACCTGGCCGATCCGGACAGCCGCGCGAGCCTGCTCGCCCGCACATCCGACGCACTAGGCGGCCCGGTCACGCTCCTCGTCAATTCCGCCTCCACTTTCGTGGAAGACACCGCCGCGACCTATACCGCAGAGACATGGGACCTGCATTTCGAGGCGAACCTGCGCGCGCCGGTCGATCTCGCCCGCGATCTGGCCGCCGCCTTGCCGCCCGGCACCAGGGCCTCGGTCATCAACCTGATCGACCAGCGCGTCTGGAAGCTGAACCCGACCTTCTTCACCTATACGCTCTCCAAGTCCGCGCTCTGGACGGCCACCCGCACGCTCGCCCAGGCCCTCGCCCCGGACATCCGCGTCAATGCCATCGGCCCCGGCCCGACGCTTGCGAGCATCCACCAGTCCCCCGAAGACTTTGCCGCCGAGGCCCGCAACACGCTCACCGGCGCGGGCTCAAACCCCGAAGAGATCGTCCGGGCCATGCGCTATCTCATCTCGGCGACGAGCGTCACCGGCCAGATGATCGCCAGCGATGGCGGCCAGCACCTCATGTGGCAAACCCCCGACGTGACAGGCTGACGGCATGAACTTCTCCTCCGACACGTCCGCCCCGGCCCATCCGTCGGTCCTCGCAGCGCTCGCCCGTGCCAATGCCGGCATGGAAGGCAGCTACGGCAATGACAGCACGAGCGCCGCCCTGCGCCCCGTCCTTGCCCGCGTGTTCGGGACCGAAGACTTCGACGTCTGGCTCACCGCGTCCGGCACAGCCTCCAACGCGCTCGCCCTGTCCGTCCTCTGCCCGCCGACCGGCGCGATCCTCTGCCACGAGGAGGCCCATATCGAGCGTGACGAGCGCGGCGCGCCGGAATTCTTCACCGGCGGCGGCAAGCTCGCCCTCCTGCCCGGCGACGGCGCGCAGATCGCCGAAGCCGCCCTGCGCGAGGCGCTTGCCGGCATCCGGCGCGATTTCGTCCACGAAACGCCGCCTCATGTTCTCTCCCTCACCAATCTCACCGAATGCGGCACGGCCTATTCGAGCGCCGCGATCGCCCATTATGCCGCGCTCGCGCACCGGTCGGATCTGGCGGTCCATCTCGACGGGGCGCGCCTCGCCAATGCCCTTGTATCGACAGGCGAAACTCCGGCCGCCATGACGTGGAAAGCCGGGGTCGATGTCCTCACCCTCGGCCTCACCAAGACCGGGGCCATGGGCTGCGAACTGATCCTCCTCTTCGGCAAGGCGCGCGGCAGGTTTACCGAACTGAAAGCCCGCGCCAAGCGCTCCGGCCATATGCCGCCCAAGGCAAGATTCCTCGCCGCGCAGGCGCTCGCCATGCTGGAAGACGGCCTCTGGCTCGATCTTGCCGCTCAGGCCAACCGTCAGGCCCGCCGCCTCGCCGGCATGCTCTGCGCCCTGCCGGGCACGCGCCTTGCCTGGCCTGTCGACGGCAACGAGGTCTTCGTCCGCCTGCCGGACGGCGTCGCGGACCGGCTCGTGTCGGAGGGCGCGGTCTTCTATCCCTGGCCGGGCGGCAGCTACCGCTTCGTCTGCGCCTGGTCGACGGGCGATGCCGAGATCGAGGCGCTGGCCCGCGTCCTGAAGTCCGCCGGATAAGCCGTCCGCTCTCCCCCGCGAGTGTCCCACCTGTCCCACCCCTGTCCCACCGGGTGTCCCACCCCGGGGGATAGCGTGCGGGACAGATTGTCCCTGAAAATGGCCAGACGGTCTGTAAGCCGGGTTCTGTTCCCCCTTGCGGGTTCGGCAGCTATTCCTCTGGGACGGCGATTGCTCGCCGCCTCACGCGACACACCCGGGGCGCGGGCTGGAAACAGCCCATGGTGCGCCCCCTATTCGGTCTTGCTCCGGGTGGGGTTTGCCGTGCCGCTTCCCTCTCGGGTCGCGCGGTGGGCTCTTACCCCGCCGTTTCACCCTTGCCCCGGGATCGCTCCCGTGGCGGTCTCTTCTCTGTGGCACTTTCCCTCGGCTCGCGCCGGGCGGGCATTACCCGCCACCCTGTTTCCATGGAGCCCGGACTTTCCTCCAGCACGCTTGCGCGCGCCAGCAGCCGCCCGACCGTCTGGCCAGGCTTGAATAGGCGCAAAGTGCCGCCTTGGCTAGAAGTTTGGCAGCGACCCTGTCGCGAAATAGGGGACGATCACGGCGAGAAGGACGCTGATGACAAGGCCGATCATGGCGCGGACCGCATCAGTCCCGACATCGAAAGCCGCATCCCTGCGGCTCCGAAGCTGCGTGACGACGGAGATCGCCAGCTCCCGTCCGGCGAGCAGGCCGAGGAACACCCAGGTCGTCGACATCGGGACATCGTTCAGTTCCTTGAAATAGAACAGGACAATCGCATAGACGCCATCGACGATCGTCGCCGAGCGCACATCGACCGTGTTCGTCTTGGAAAGGACGATCTTCTGGATCTCGCCGCCCTTGGTCGCGATGACATAGGCCTGCATGGCCGCCATGACGATCGTCGCGACGACGACAAGGACCGGCGAGAAAACGACGATCCCCGCGACATTCGTCTCGCGCGGCAGGAACACGAAGATATTGGCAAAATCCTGCTGCAGCCAGGTGAACCAGAGAAACCCGGTCGTCGCCCATTGCGCCAGGCTCCAGGCCGGGTGGCTGCGCTCGTCATGGTCCGTGCGGCCGACCCAGGTTTCCCAGCTCTTGGAGATGACCAGCCAGATCACCGCGCCGGAGCCGAAGGCGACGAGATAGCCGATGCCGGACTTGATGAGCATGTCGGTCATGACGCCGTCGGTCGCCGCCCCGCCCGTCAGCGCAAACACGGTCAGTACGAGAAAGGTCGTCGAGACCGGGATGCCGAAGCGCGTGAGGAACAGGAGCACGATGGGCGGCAGCGCATGGTACCACTGCACCCCGCCCTCGGGGAACGGAATGGAACTCAGCTTGCCATCGGCAATGTCGCCGCCGCCAAAGAACTGCGCATAAAGCAGGGCCGCAACCATGATCCCGGCAACGAAGATCCAGAGAACCCACCACGGCCGGTGGGAATTTGACGCAAGGAACGTCCCGAGGGTCTGGATCGAGTCATTGGCGATGACCGAATAGGCTGCAAACATGAAGCCGACGATCGCAAACAGGCCAAGTCCAGCTTCCATCCTCGCCCGCCCCTTGCTGCCCGCAGCGCGGCATTTGCCAGCGCCATCAACCTTGCCCAAGCGTACGGCCTAGCGACCGAACCAGCATGCCTCTTCTCGCGCGGTTGCGTGACAGTTTGATGTCAGGAAGGCCTCAAAGCTCAGCCGCAAGCGCCGCGATTGCTGCCATGCGGGCGCGTGTCGCCGCCGTCGCCGTGCCTGTGACGCAGGCCGGTTCCCAGTGCCGCTGGAAGGCCCGGACCACGCTGGCGGTCCCTTCATCATAGTGGCCGTCAGGCACGATGCCATAGCCGATGCGGGCAAGGGCGGACTGCATCCCGGCCACCGCCGGTCCGGAGGCCCCGGGCCCCAGCGGCGGTCCTAGCCCGGCCGCAGGGACCGCTGCTGGCCAAAGGCCGATCCCGGCCCCGGCAAGCCGCGCCCAGGGAAAATGCTCGCCGGGATCGGTCTTGCGGGCCGGCGCGATGTCGGAATGGCCGACAAAGCGGGAGGCCGGGACCGCGTGGCGCGCGGCTATGTCCCGCGCGAGCGCGATGACCGCCTCTGTCTGCTGGTCCGGATAGGGCGGCAAGCCGCCGTCCGGCAGGGGAAAATCGTGCCCGCCATTGACGATCTCAATGCCGACCGAGCACGAGTTGAGATCGCTGTCGCCCTGCCAGGCACCCACCCCGGCATGCCAGGCGCGGCGGTCCTCCGCGACAAGCTGCACGATGCTGCCATCCTCATGCACGAGATAGTGCGCGGAAACCTTGGCGGCAGGGTCGCACAGGCGCTCCAGCGCCGCCGCGCCGGACGCCATGCCCGTGTAGTGAAACACCAGCATGTCGATGGCCGCGCGCCGCTCGTCATGGTTCGGGCTCGGCACGTGCAAGATCCTCATGACCCGCCTCCCAGCCGCCGCGCAATGGCCGTTTCCGGCAGCGTGCGGTTCGGGCGAACGGCAATGACGAAGACGCCGCCGAGCGAGATCGCCGCGCCGGCAATCAGTTGCGCCGTCAGCGGTTCGCCGAGGAGGACAATGCTCAGCGCAACGCCCCAGACCGGTGTCATCAGCGTCAGCGGCGACAGGAGCGAGATCTCGTATTTCTTGATGAGCGTGTAGAAGCCGCCATGGCCGAAGATGGACACACCGATGACCGCAAACAGGGTCGCCGCCCAGACGAGCCAGCCCCCGCCGGCATAGGCCGCGATCTGGCCCTCCTCGAGGAGGAAGGAGAGCGCGAACAGCGGCGCGAAGGAGAAGAGGCCGACCCAGGCCTGCAATTGCAGCGCCGGGATCGGCAGCATGCGCTTCATCAGGATGCCTCCGGCGGAACCGACAAGGGCCGACGCCACTATGTACATGAGGCCTTGGGACACGGCGAAGCTCGACGGGTCGACGGCGATCACGACGACGCCGGCAAAGGCAAGCACGATGCCGATCCCCCGCCGCCAGCGCACTTTCTCGCCGAGAAACACCATGCTCATCAGGGTCGAGAACGGCACGCCGAGCTGGCCGGTCACGGACGCCGCCGAGGCGTCGGCATTGGCGAGGCCGACGAACAGGAGCGCAAAGTGAGCCGCCCCGATGCACATCGAGATGACGAGGAGCATGCCGAGATGGTCCGGCCGCGGGCGCAGGAACGGGACCAGCACGAGCGCGATGCCGAGGAAACGTACCGCCGCGAAGAAGACCGGCGGCACGGACGCATCGGCAACCACCCAGCGCGTGACAACTATGTTGAGGCCCCAGACGAAGCAGATTGCGAACAGGAGGAGGAAGTCGCGCAGGGCCATCAGCGCTGCTTATCAGGATTTTCGGCCTCGAACAGGCGGCCGTCGAAAAAGACCGGAAAGCCTACTCGACCGTCCAGCCGCGCGCCGAGCGGCGGGCCTCGAGCACGAAGCCGTCTGCGGCCTGCGGGCCGGGTCGCGCGCCGTCCCGCTTGCCGGAACGGCTCAGCCGCATGATGATCGCGGCAAAGGCAATCAACAGGCCAAGCCCTGCCGTGGCGAGCGCCACGATCCCGGCGGCAACAATGAAAAGGCCGCCGAGAACGATCCGCGCAAGCAGTCGCAGCCCGGCCTGGATGCCCTCGCCGAGGCGGGCCAGCGCATTGTCAGTGAAACGGGCGGATGCATTCGCGGTCATGTCTTGTCCTCTTCGGCTCAAAGATGGGCGGCAAATGGCCCTGCGTCAATCGGGCCGCACCAGAAGCCCGCGCTCGACGCGGATCCGCGCATAGGCCGACGTGATCGCGGAGGCCTTGTCATGCGCGGCGCGCTCGAATTCGCGCGGCGCGCCATTGGCAACGACGAGGTCCGGGTGATTGCCTGCCATGAGCCGCCTGTAAGCATGGCGGACATCATCGAACACGGCGTCATGCGGCACCCCGAGAATGGCATAGGGATCATCCGGTTCCGGGCCGAGATGGCTGGCCCGGATGCGCCGGAAGTCTACCTCGCTGAAGCCGAAGGCTTCCGCTACGGTCTTCAGATAGGCCATTTCGTCGGCAGTAATAACGCCGTCTGCCCCGGCTATGTGGAACAGGCCGTCAAGCACGCCCTCCAGGAGGCATGGCCGGTCGCGGTACTTCCGGCCGACCTTGCGGGCATAGCTTTCATAGCCCCGCACGGTCTGGCGGGCGAGATCGAAGACGCGGCGAACGGACGCGGCGTCCTCTGGTGCGGTCCTGAAGACGTGAGAGAAGACGGCCATTTCGTCATGGGTAACGGTGCCATCCGCCTTGGCGAGCTTCGCGCCGAGCCCGATCACCGCCGCCGTGAAGCCGACATCATTGGCGTCCGGCGCGCATTCGCGGTCCACCGGCAGGGTCTCGGCCTCGCCGTCCATGTCGAACAGGCGCTTGCCGGTGTCGAGGATGCGGGTCCAGAGGCTCATGAGTCCAAACTAGCAGCAAACACGGCCAATGTGAGATCAAATCACGCCATGTTGCCGATTTCGGCGTGCGTCACGGTGTATCGGGTGGCCGCGCCGCCGGGTTCGCCCTCAGGTCCGCCAGTTCGGCCTTCAGGTCCTGCAGGAGCTCGATGATCTGCCGACGGGTCTTCTCGGCATCGTCCGCCTTGTCGTCAAGCTCGTCGATGCGTTCGTCCTGATAGCGGTCATGTTCGGTCTGCAGCGCGTCGACGAAAAGCGCGATGAACAGGTTTAGCACCGCGAAACTGCCGACAAAGATGAAGATCAGGAAGAACACCCAGGCAAAGGGATGGCCGTCGTCCATGACCTTCTGGACGACTTCAAAGCGCCAGCCGTCCATGGTCATGACCTGGAACAGGCTGAGCGCCGAGGATTGCAGGTCGCCGAACAGGACACGGACCTCGGGATTGTCGGTGCGCCCGAACATGTCCGTCGCAATGACCGCAGCGACATAGATGATGAGCGCGCTCACGGCCATGATCGCACCCATGCCGGGAATGGCGCGGAACAAGGCCTCGGTGATCCGCCGCATCATCGGAACGATGTGCAGGAGCCGGAGGATGCGCAGCACCCGCAGCGCCCGCAAGACGGCAATCGCCGACGAGGTCGGGATCAGCGAGGCAGCAATGACGACAAGGTCGAAGACATGCCAGCCCTTGCTGAAGAAGTCCCCCCGCCAGGCCGCGAGCTTCAGGGCGATCTCGATGACGAAGAGGCCGATAACCATCTGATCGACCAGCGTCAGCCACCGCCAGGCCGCCATGTCGGGGGTGACGAAGGTCAGCGCCCCGAGAATGCCGGCATTGAAGAAGATCAGCCCTGCGACCGCGCGCCGGAACGCGATGTGCTCGACGAAAGCCTGGAGCCGGGTCAAGGGCAGGGAATCCGGCCGCAAGCCAGCGGCCGGAGACGGCTCAATTGGCAGATGTCGTGGTGTCGCTGACAATCACCCAGCCCTCCCCAAAGTCCCGGAAGACGAGCGTGAAGAGGCCGGACGGCGCATCGTTCGCCCGCTTCAGGCGCCACGCGCCATGGACAATCGCCGCTGTCGGCGACACCTGGCTGACCTCCAGGCCGCTGAACTCCAGCTCACCCATGGCCGCCCGGTCCGGATAGGCCCGGCGATACCTTGCCAGCGTCGCCTGCCAGCCCCGCTCGACCGTGCCGCCGGACGCAAATCGCAGGTCCTCGCTGTTCCAGTAACCGGTCATGAACGCGTCGATATCGCCCTGATTCCAGGCCTCTGACTGCGCTTCGATAACGGCAAGGATCGCTGCTGCATCGTCGCCGGCTTCCGCTGCCGCAACCGGCGCTGCTGCACCCGGAGCGGTGACGGTCGAGCAGGCCGCCGCGAGCGCCAGAATTATGGTGATTGCCAGATATCTCATGCGTAATGCTCCCCTTGATCTGATTTGCTGCGTTCAGCTTTGGCGCAGACTGCCCGCAAAGCCTGCCCTTGTCACCGAGCCTTGTCGGCCAACCGGCCGAGATGAAGCCCGCCGCGTTCGCGCGCGAGCGCAATCTGGCGCTGGCGCTCGGCAAAGCGGGCACGGTCCTCATCGGAGAACGCCCCTATGCAGGCCGGGCACGATACGCCTTCCCGATAGTCCGGAGAGGCCATGTCGCCCGCAGCCAGCGGGCGGCGGCAGGCAAAGCACTGGCCGTGGGTGCCGGGCTCGAGCCCGTGCCGGACGGCTACCCGGTCATCGAACACGAAGCACTCGCCCTGCCAGAGGCTGTCGTCCACCGGGACCGTTTCGAGATACTTCAGGATGCCGCCCCTGAGATGATAAACCTCCTCCACGCCAAGGGAGCGGACATAGGCCGTCGATTTCTCGCAACGGATGCCTCCCGTGCAGAACATGGCGACCCTCGGCTTGGCATTCGTCTCCCGGAACCGCTCGAACCAGCCCGGAAACTCGCGGAACGAGGCCGTTCCGGGGTTCACCGCCCCCCTGAATGTGCCGATGCCGACCTCATAGTCATTGCGGGTGTCGATGACGACAACATCCGGGTCAAGGATCAGCGCGTTCCAGTCTTCCGGGTCCACATGCGCGCCGGCTAACCGGTTCGGATCGATGCCCGGCAGCCCCATGGTCACGATTTCGGACTTGAGGCGGACCTTCATGCGCCGGAACGGCATTTTCGATGCAGGCGACTCCTTGTGCTCGAGCGTGTCACATCCCGGCCAGGACCGAAGGTGCGCAAGGACGCGGTCGATCCCCGCCCGGTCGCCGCAGACCGTCCCGTTGAGGCCTTCGCCAGCGAGCAGGATCGTGCCCCTGATTCCCGCGCCGGCGCATATTTCCTCGAGCACGGGCTTGCGCTCATGCCGGTCGGGAAGCGGGACAAACTTGTAGAGGGCGGCAACAACGAGGGTCATGGCGTTCGGTTTATCGCCTTGGCGCGAGGGCGAAAAGCCGGGCGTTCAGTCTTCGATGGTCTCGTATCGCGAGCGGACATCATCGAGCCCGAAGCGGATGATCTCCTCAAGTACGGCGAGGTCCACGTCGGCGAGCTTGTTGATGTAGAGGCACGATTTGCCGATCTTGTACTTGCCGAGCCGGGCAAGCTTGTCGCCAAGGTCGGCATAGCCCGGCAGGATGTAACAGACGATATTGGCCTTTCGCGGGCTGAACCCGGTCATCAGGAAGTCGCCCTCGCGGCCGCTCTCGTACTTGTAGTGATAGCGGCCGAAACCGATGATCGACGGTCCCCACATTCGCGCGGTCAGGCCGGTCACGCGCTCGAAGAGGCCGAGAAGCGTCGCCGCATCCGCGCGGCGCGCAGGATTATCCAGGCTTTCGATGAAAGCGCACGGATCGACCGGGGTGACCTGTGTCTTGTTGTCGGACTTTGCCATGCGCTGTTCTAGCCGAATTCCACAGCCGACCCAAGATCGAGATAGATGATCAGCGCGACAACGATCGCGAGGAACAGGACCGACGCGCTGGCATTGATCCAGATGGCCCGTTTGGCATTCTGTTGCTCGATCCAGGTGCGCGGCTTGATATCTTTCAAGCGGAACACGAGAAGCGCAGCGAAGACAAGCGCGGCGACATTCAGGGCCAGCAATAGGCCAGCCCTGAGAGCCAGAGCACCTTCACCGGCACCGGCGAACAATCCGACCGCCGCCCCGGGCGGCAACAAGGCAGCGGCCACCATCACCCCGACCAGCGCGGTTCCCTGTCCCCGGGCCACCGAAAGTGCCGCCGCGCCGCCTGCCGCCAGCGCCAGCGCCAGCCCGTCAAGGCGAACCTCGGCGCGTGACAGAAGCTCCCGGCTCTCCAGATTGATCGGCAACATGAAGGACAGCCCGAACGACACAACGAGCGCTAGGGCCAGGCCACCCGCCAGCGTCACGCTGGACCGGCGGATCAGCCCGAAATCACCCAGCGCAGCCCCCATGGAAAACCCGAGGATCGGACCTAGCAGCGGCGCAATCACCATCGCCCCGATTACCGCCGCCACACCGTCCGAGTTCAAGCCGATGGCGGCAACGACGGTCGACAGGAACACCATAATCAGGAAATCGCGATGGATCCGCGCGCCCTGTTCGATGTCCTCCAGAAGCTCTTCGCGAAGGGCCTTCAGGCCGTTCTCGCGTTCGGCTTCGTCGTTCTTATCGAGCCGCGGTGATGTCGCCTCGATCACCGAAACCGTCAGCCGCCAGCCTGATTCCTTCTCAAGCCCCTGCTGCAGCGCATCCACGAGTTTCTGCCCGGTATCGTCGCGCAGGAAGACGCTGATGATCCTGCGGTCTTCCTGTTCCGGAAGCACGACATGATAGTCGATCGGGTCGGCGTTCCGGATCGCCGACAGCGCCCTGTCAAAGGCGTCGCCTGTTCGGACATTGAGTTCAAGCCGCCGCATCCCGGATCAGTCCCTCAGCCGACGGATCAGGCTAGACGTGTCCCAGCGCGCCCCGCCCATGTTCTGGATGTCGGCATAGAACTGGTCGACGAGCGCCGTGAGTGGCAGGCTTGCACCTGACTCGCGGGCCGCTTCGAGGGCTATTCTCAGGTCCTTGCGCATCCAGTCGACGGCAAAGCCATGCCCGAATTCGTCCTTGGTCATGGTTTCCCAGCGATTGACCATCTGCCAGCTCTGGGCCGCCCCGCCGCTGATTGCCGGGATGACCTTTGCGGCGTCGAGCCCGTTGCGCTCGGCAAAGGCGAGCCCTTCGGAGAGGCCCTGGACAATGCCGGCAATGCAGATCTGGTTGACCGACTTGCAGAGCTGTCCGGCGCCGCTCGGTCCGATCAGGGCGATCACCCTGCCATAGGCGGCGAGGACGGGTTCAGCCTGTGCAAAGGGTGCCTCGCTACCCCCGCACATGACCGCTAGCTGGCCTTTCTCGGCCCCGGCCTGGCCGCCGGAAACCGGGGCATCGATGAAATGGGCACCCTTGGCGGCCGCCCGCGCATGCAGCCTTCTGGCAAGCCCCGCACTTGCCGTCGTGTGATCGACGACGATCATGCCCGCCCCGAGGCTCGGGTCCAAGAGGTCATAGACGGCTTCGACGTCCGGATCATCGCCGAGGCAGAGGAACACGAACTCCTTGCCGAACACGGCAGCAGCCGGATCGCCCGCTGCATTGCCCCTGTGGCGCGAGGTCCAGAGCGCAGCCTTGGAGGCCGTACGGTTCCACACGGTGACTTCATGCCCGGCGCGGGCGAGATGCCCGGCCATGGGGGCACCCATCACGCCGAGCCCCAGAAATGCACATTTCGCCATCGCCTGGCCGCTCCTCTCGTCTTGTTTACTGCAGCCTGGCCACTCGGTTAAATTTCATCGAAATCGGCCAGCGCAGGCTCAGCCGATCTCAACCAAACCCTGATAAACCCGACCGTGCATCAGAAAGATGACCTGTTATGGCAACTTATTCCTCTGTCCACCACAGACGAGGCTGGAGCCAGCGCCGCGGAGAAACCCGGCGTCCCGGCCAGTGGAAGCTTGCCTATGCCGATTTCCTGACAGCGCTGATGGCCTTCTTCCTGCTGATGTGGCTCTCGGCCGAGCAGTCGCCCGCCAAGCGCAGCGCCCTCGCCGCCTATTTCTCCGGCAAGTCGGCCGCGGCCGGGGTGCCCGAGGTTTCCATCCAGTCGTCCCGGCTTGTGACCGCGATCCTGTCGGAGGCCGCGTCGGCGGAACTCGCAAGCCATATCGAGGTGATCCCGACAGCTACGGGCCTGCGGATCGAGCTTGCCGATGCGCAAGGGGCGGCCCTCTTTGCCTCTGCCAGCACGGCTCTCAACGATCGCGGCAGCGAGCTCGTGGACCTCGTCGGCCGGCACCTTGCGTCCCTGCCAGGCAAGCTCTCCGTCGAGGGACACACGGATGCCTTCCCGGCAACGGGCAATGCGGGCGACAACTGGGCCATATCGGCGGGACGCGCGATCGCCGCCCGGGAGCGCCTCGAAGCGGCCGGGGCTGGGCCCGACCGGTTCGTTTCGGTTGTCGGCTTTGCCGATTCGCGCCCGGCCCTGCCCAACCAGCCGCACGCCGCCGCCAATCGCCGGATCAGCATTCTGCTTGAACTCGCCGCCTGACGGCCTGTAATCAGGAACACTCTGTAACGGAGTGTGAATGATCGAAGCGGTTCTATCGCAGTGGACGATGTGGGCGACGCTCCTTGTCGTGGCCGTTTCCATTGTCCTCTACATGACCGACCGGTGGTCCATGGAGCTGATTTCCGCAGCCATCATCGCTGCGCTTCTTCTTCTCTTCCTGGTCCCGGGGGCAACCGGCGCGGACGGACAGCGCGTCTCGACCAGCGCGATCCTGTCCGGCTTCGGCAACCCCGCCCTGATTACCATCATGGCCCTCCTCGTTATTGGCCAGGGTCTGTTCCAGACCGGTGCCCTCGACGGCCCGACCAAGGCCCTTCTGGCCGCCTATGACCGGCAGCCGCTCTTGACCCTGCTCGGGGCCTTCGGTGCCGTCTATGTAACGAGCGCCTTCATCAACAACACGCCGGTCGTCATCATGTTCCTTCCCGTGATGTCGGCCATCGCCGCGCGGATGCGCGTCAGCCCGTCGCGGCTGATGATGCCGCTCAGCTTTGTCAGCGTCTTTGCCGGCACCACGACGCTGATCGGGACCTCGACGAACCTCCTGGCCGCTGAATCTTTCCAGCGCATCGGGGGGGTCGAGCTCGGTTTTTTCGAGCCGACCCCGATCGGGCTCATCCTGTCGGCTTTCGGGCTTGCCTATATCTTCGTCGCCTCGCCCTTCCTCCTGCCGGACCGCGAGAACCTGACGGACAATATCGCGGAAGGCTCCGGCAAGCACTATGTCGCCCAGATCG
>CAYSED010000015.1:8159-13935 GCA_964429935.1 uncultured Hyphomonadaceae bacterium | reverse complement strand
GTCACACACGGACACTTCCTCTCCGGCAAGGCGCCGGTCGCCGGCATGTTCCAGGACCTGCCGGGGATGACCGTCCGGATGATCCAGCGCGGCGAGCATGCGATCCTGCCGCCCTTCGAGGAGGCCCGCCTCATGCCGGGCGATCTCGTCATCGTTGCAGCAACGCGGAAGGTCCTCGGCGAAGCGCTCGCCTCGAAGCCGGACCTGATGAAGCAGATGTGGCGCAGCGGCGGGGGTGACGAGGAGGTGATCGACAAGCCACGCTCGCTGCTTCTCACCGAAGCCGTCATCGCGCCCGGTTCGCGCATGGCTGGCAGGACAATCGAGCTTCTCGGCTTCCGTCGGCTGACGGGCACTGTGGTGCTCGGCATCCAGAGGCGGTCGCGCATGATCCGCTCGCAGCTCAACAGCATCCGCCTCGAGGCCGGCGACACACTTCTACTGTGTGCCCCGCCCGATGCCTTCAACGACATGCGCCAGAACAGGGATCTTATCCTGCTCGAATGGTCGAGCACCGAGATTCCGGTCACCACGCGGGCGCAGGCCGCACGCGTCATTGCGGCTGTCACCGTGACCCTCGCAGCCTTCGAGATCGTTCCCATCCTGCATGCCTCGGTCTTCGGGGCGGTCGCCATGGTCATCGTCGGCTGCCTCAACGCGCGCCAGGCCAGCCGGTCTCTCGACCTGCGGATCTTTCTCCTGATCGGCGCGGCCCTGGCCATGGGCATGGCGCTCGAGGAAAGCGGCGCAATGACGCTGATCGCGCACGGCATCGTCGCCGCGACGGAGCCCTATGGCACGCTCGCCGTCCTCTCGGCCATCTTCTTTGCCGTCGCGATCCTCACCAATATCCTCAGCAACGCCGCCACGGCCGTACTGTTCACACCGGTTGCGATCTCGACGGCAGAGCAGCTCGGAACGGATCCGCTGCCGTTCGTTCTTGCGGTCATTTATGCGGCCAATTGCTGCTTCGCGACGCCGATCGCCTACCAGACGAACCTCCTCGTCATGGGCCCCGGGCATTACAGGTTTTCGGATTTCATGCGATTTGGCGGCCCGCTGGTTATTCTGATATGGGCCGTCTTCACGGTAGTCGCCTCTTGGCGGTTCGATCTTTGAGTGGTCATATTGTCGGCATGAAGTTCAGCGACTCGCACCTTTTCCAGACAGGCTACCGCCGAACGCTCCGGTTCTACATGACCGCCCCGGCCCCTTGCCCGTATCTCGACGGCAAGCGCGAACGAAAGGCCTTCACCAGCCTTTCCATAGCCGACCCGGACAGTGTGCACTCCATGCTGAGCCAGGCCGGATTCCGCCGCTCCCAGGGCATTGCCTACCGGCCGGCCTGCCCGAACTGCAATGCCTGCCGGTCCGTGCGGGTGCCCGTCCGGGACTTCGAGACCGGCAAACGCTGGCGGCGCATCCTGAACCGCAATGCCGGGATCACCGCGAGGCCGGTGAGGGCGGAAGCCACCCGCGAGCAGTTCGATCTACTGAAGCGGTATCTCGACGCCCGCCATCCGCGCGGCGGCATGTCGGAAATGACCTTTCGCGACTATGCAAGCATGGTCACCGAAAGCCCTGTCAGCAGCCTCGTCATCGAGTACCGGAACGGTCCGGACGAAGACTCGCGCCTCGTGGCAGCCTCCATCAGCGATGTCCTGCGGGACGGCCTCTCCATGGTCTACAGCTTCTACGATCCGGATCTCGCGAACCGGTCGCTGGGCAATTTCATGATCCTCGAGCACATCCGCCGGGCCGGAGAGCACGGCCTGCCGCATGTCTATCTCGGTTACTGGATCGAAGGCAGCCCGAAGATGGACTACAAGCGCCAGTACGCCCCGCTCGAAGTGCTGAACGGCGACACATGGCAGCTCCTCGAGACGGAACGGACCGGCTGAAGCGGCGACAGAACCGCGACACACCTGGGAGGAAACGGGGCAAGCCCATGATCGATCGCAGAAAACTGCTTGGTGCCGCCGCACTCGGTCTGGGCGCCGTCGCTTGCGGACCCTCGACGCAGGCCGGCGATGGCGTCGCCTCGCCAGCCATAGCCCGGCAGCGCAAGCGCCTGAACATGGTGACAACCTGGCCAAAGGGCCTGCCGGGTCTTGGCCGCGCTGCCGAACGCGTTGCCGAGCGCATCGAAACACTGACCGAGGGGCAGGTTACGGTGAAGGTCTACGCTGCGGGCGAACTTGTCCCGGCCCTGTCGAGCTTCGATGCGGTCTCGGACGGAACCGCCGACATGTACCATGGCGCGGAATATTACTGGCAGGCAAAGTCCAAGGCGTTCAGTTTCTTCACGGCCGTCCCCATGGGCATGACGGCCCAGGAAATCATGGGCTGGATCGATTTCGGCGGCGGGCAGGAATTGTGGCAGGAACTTTCCGGCCAGTTCGGGATCATCGCCTTCCAGGCTGCGATTACCGGCCACCAGATGGGCGGCTGGTTCCGGCGGGAGATCAACACGCTGGAGGACTTCAAGGGCCTCAAGATGCGCATCCCGGGGCTCGGCGGAGATGTCATTCGCGGGCTTGGCGGCGCGGCCGTCACCAAGGCGGGCGGCGAGATCTTCCAGGCGCTCCAGACGGGCGAAATCGACGCGACCGAATGGGTCGGCCCCTGGAACGACTTTTATCTCGGCTTCTACCGCGAAGCGCCCTACTATTATGGTCCGGGCTTCCATGAACCGGGGGCCTCGCTCGCCGTCGGCATGAATCTCAATACGTGGAACAGCCTGACTGGCACCGAACAGGCGATCATCCGCGCGGCCTGTTCGGAGGCCAATCACCTTGCGCTCGGCGAGTTCACGTTCGAGAACGCCCGGCACCTGAAAATTCTCGTCGAGGAGCACGGCACGCAGGTTCGCACCTTTTCCGACGAGATCATGACGCGCGTGCAGGAAATCTCACTTCAGGTGCGCGCCGATGCCGGATCGGGCGGAGACATCGAGCGGCGCATCCTCGAAAGCTTCGAAACAACGCTCAAGACCATGCGCGGCTGGGCCAATGTCTCCGAAGGGCCCTATTACCGGGCCCGCGAGCTCGGCCAGTAGCCGCCATGGAGGGGCTGGTTGCAGGGCTTGGCACGGGACTGACCGGGCTCGGCTATATGCTTAGCCCGCTACTCCTTGTTCCGTTTGCCGCCCTTGCCCTGCCCGCTGCCCGTCCGCTTGCCCGGGAGGCCAGCCGGGCAATCGACGCGGCGAGCGGATTTGCCCTCGGCTCGGCCATGGTCCTTGCCGTCGTCATGCTGGTCGCCCAGCTTGCCGTCGTCATCGCGCGCTATGCCTTCGGCGTCGCGTTCACCTGGATGAACGACATCGTCATCTACGCCTTTGCCGCCATGTTCCTTCTGGCCGCGGCCGGAGCCCTCCGCGACGATGCCCATGTCCGCTTCGACATCCTGCTCGCGCGTTTTGGCCCCAGGACACTCGCCGCCATCGAAATGGCAGGAGCCTACCTGTTCATATTCCCGGTCTGCGTCCTCATCCTGTGGGCTGCCGCCCCCATGGTATCCGGCGCATGGAGCCGCCTCGAAGGGGCCCGCGAGAGCGACGGCCTGCCCCTCCTGTTCCTCTTCAAGTCGCTGATACCCGTCTTCGCCGCGCTCCTTATGGCGCAGGGCCTTTCGGAGGCCATCAAGGCCGCTCTTGCTCTTTCCGGGCATCCCGCCGGAACGCCGGACCCGGGTGGCCCCCGGGACCTGCCCTGATGGAGATAGAAGCGGTCCTTGCCATCGGCATGTTCGCGGTCGCCATCGCCGCGCTGATGGCCGGCTATCCGGTCGCGCTCACCCTTGGGGGCATCGCCCTCGTCTTTGCCGTGATCGGCATTGCGCTCGGCGTTTTCCCCGAACCGCTGCTGCGCGCCTTCGCAACCCGCATCCAGGGCAGCATGGAGAACCCGGTCCTTGTCGCGGTGCCCCTTTTCATCCTGATGGGCGTCATCCTCGAACGCTCCCGCGTCGCCGAGGACCTTTTGCATATCGCGAGCCGGCTGCTCGGGCAGGTGCGCGGCGGGCTCGGCTACGCCGTCGTGCTTGTCGGCGCGCTCCTCGCTGCCTCGACAGGCATTGTCGGCGCAACCGTCATCACGATGACGCTGATCGCCCTGCCGACCATGTTGCGTCAGGGCTATGACGTGCGCCTCGCCACCGGGACCATCGCCGCCGCCGGGACACTCGGCCAGATCATTCCGCCGTCGATCGTGCTGATCCTGCTCGCCGATGCCATATCGAATGCCAACCAGTCGGCCAGCCTGTCCGGCGATTTCGGTCCGTCCGCCGTCTCGGTGGGCGACCTTTTCGCCGGCGCGCTCATTCCGGGCGTCCTGCTGGTCGTCATCTATCTGGGCTATCTCGCGGTCGTTGCGATTGTCCGCCCGGAAACCTGCCCGCCGCTCGAGGCCGGCGGTGACGAGCCGCCCTTGCCAGTCCGGGAGATTGCCCTCGGCCTCGGCGCGCCCCTTCTCCTGATCGTTGCCGTGCTCGGCTCGATCCTCGCCGGCCTCGCGAGCCCGACGGAAGCCTCGGCGATCGGTGCGGGCGGCGCGATCATCCTCGCCGGCCTTCGCCTTGCCCGGGAAGCGGGCTCCCGTTTCGCCCCGCTCCTCGTCGCGGGCCTTGTCGGCGCAGCGGGCGTCATCGGCCTCAGCAATGTCGCCGACCTGCGCATCGCCCGCACCGAGATCGGCGCGGGCGACTGGCTCGCCATCGGCCTTGCAGGCCTCGGTGCCCTCGCCTTCATGGCAAGCCTTGCCGCTGGCCTTGTCGTGCTCGAAAGGACGGGCCGCCTCCGCCCGGCTCTGTCCTCGGCGTCCAAGATCACCAGCATGGTCTTCGTCATCCTGATCGGCGCGTCGCTGTTCTCGCTGGTCCTGCGCGGCTATGGCGGCGACGAGATGATCGAGGAGGTCCTGCGCGCTGTCCCCGGCGGCAAATGGGGCGCGCTCGCGATCACCATGGCGGTCATGTTCGTCCTCGGCTTTTTTCTCGACTTCATCGAGATCGTCTTCGTCGTCGTGCCGCTCGTTGCGCCGCCTCTGATCCTGCTCGGCGTCGATCCGGTCTGGCTGGCGATCCTCATGGCACTGAACCTGCAGACAAGTTTCCTGACCCCGCCATTCGGCTTTGCCTTGTTCTACCTGCGCGGATCGGCTCCCGAAGGCGTCGAAACCCTCGACATCTGGCGGGGGGCCACGCCCTTCATCTGCCTTCAGGTCCTGCTCATCGGCATCGTGGCGGCGATCCCTTCGCTCGCCACCTGGCTCCCCGGCATTGCCGCACGCTGACCCGGCCGTTAGAGATCTGCCCATGAAGATCGCGACTTGGAACGTCAATTCGGTCAAGGCCCGCCTGCCCACCGTTCTGGAGGTGCTTAAGGCGATCGATTGCGATGTCGTCTGCCTGCAGGAACTCAAATGCGAGACCGACGCTTTCCCGTACATGGAAGTCGAGGATCTCGGCTGGACCTGCGCGGTGCAGGGCCAGAAGAGCTATAATGGCGTGGCCCTGCTCTCGAAATATCCGCTCGAAGACATCCAGGCCGGCCTGCCGGGCAATGAAAACGACGACCAGGCACGCTATATCGAAGCGCTCGTCATGGCGGAAGCCCCGATCCGGGTCGGCGGGCTGTACCTGCCGAACGGCAATCCGGCTCCTGGCGACAAGTATAACTACAAGCTCGCCTGGATTGAGCGGCTGAAGAAACGCGCGCGGGAGCTTCTGGCGACCGAGGAGCCGTTCGTCCTTGCGGGCGACTATAATTGCATCC
>CAYSED010000015.1:1905-8149 GCA_964429935.1 uncultured Hyphomonadaceae bacterium | reverse complement strand
CTCGACAACCGGGCTCACCAGTACACGTTCTGGGATTATCAGGGCGGCGCCTTCCCAAAGGATCACGGCATCCGGATCGACCATATCCTTTGCTCGCCGCAGGCCACGGACCGGCTGGAGACGATATCGATCTACAAGCCCGCGCGGGCACTGGACAAGCCATCCGACCATGTGCCGGTCATCGGGACGTTTCGCTAGACCGGTTTGGGTTTCCAGCGGAAATGCCGGAGGCCTGCAGGCTCATGGTTCGACAGGCTCACCATGAGTTCTTCCAAGACCAGACTCATGGTGAGCCTGTCGAACCATGAAGGTAACGCGCCAGTAGGGCGGGGTTCACCCCGCCACCTGCCAACCCGGTTCCGCATTGGCGGGGTGAACCCCGCCCTACGCATCCACGCGCCGGACGTCGCCGCTTCGAGGCGGCGTCATGTAATGGGGAGCGGATAGGGTGGCGAATCACGACCCCCCATATCACTCCTTGACGCAGCCAGCGTTGAACCGCCGGAAGTCGGCATTGAGGGCGGCGCCGGTTGACTGGACATCTGCCTCGGCTTGCTCGAACCGGTCCTTTGCGGCGTCAAACTCAGCCTTCGCCGCGTCGGCCTCGTCAGCGGCTGCCCGGCTGAATGATTGCAGGGCTGCCGCATTTTCCCAGGCTTCGCCAAAGGCTTCGGCTTCGGCGGCGAGCGCGTCGCGCGTCTCGATCTTCTCGTCCAAAGCGGCCTTGCGCGGGGCGAACGTCGCGGCAAGCGAGCGGCAGTCCGCCGCTTCGGTCGGTGTCAAAGCGACGGACGAAGCGCTGGCGAACAGCAGAGCGGCGAAGGAAAGGAAAAAAATGCGTTTCATGCTCCTCAATCTTGTTCCGGAATCCGGCACAGGTTTGTCCGGAATACGCTCATGTGCGGACGCCATCAGCCGCCCGGCCGGGCACGCGCTGCCGAGACCGAATCGATCAGCTTGAAGACGACGGCAAAGTCATCCAGCAATTCGCGGATGCGCTCCGGATTGTCGAGCGGCGTGAACATGCTGCCGGGCTCGAACAGGTCGCCGCCCTCGACGGCGACGAACATCTCGCCACCGGTGAACGCGCAGCGGAGCTTGCCGCCATGGAAGGCCTCTTCAAGGTCCAATAGCCGCTGCATGAAATCGGGCGTCAGCAGGTAGCGGCTTTCGACCTGATCGGTCGTGTAGACTTCAAAGGCCTTCTCGAACCGCGGATCTTCCAGCCGCGCGCGCTCCATGCCGCGAGCGCCGCCGAGAAAGCTGAAAATGCCCGCATCGCGCAGGACGAGGGTTTCGCCGAGAAAGCGCTTGTGGAAATCGAACCGCAGGCACTGGCCTCGAAACACGGTGACCCAGCGGGTCTTCGTGCGGCCATTGCTGTCGGTCGAGGTGCGCTTATCCTCAAGGTGGGCCTCGAAGAACTCGAAATCGACCTCGCCCCGGCGACCGGTCAGCTTGTCCTCGAACTTGGACCTGTCCCAGTCGGGGAGCAGTTTCACGCGGCGAAAATCGAGTACCGTAGCCTGGTCGCCGGGGCTCTCGACAAAATCGAGCCCGAAACGCTCGGCGACCGGCTGGACCATCAGGGTCTTGGCATCCTTGCGAATGGCCCGAAGGTCCGAGCCGAACCAGAGCGACAGGCCGTATCCGGCCATGGCGGACACGAAGGCCATGAACGGGAGACTGAAGACCGCAAGGGAAACAGCCGCACCCGTTGCGGCAAGGGCGCCGCCATAGAGCCAGCCCTGACGTGCCTTTCTGGCGGCCGAGACCCGGTCTGCCTCGCGGCTGCGAAGGGCGGGCTGAATCTCCCTGGCATAGGTTTCCGGGAAGAAGGCAAAATCGTCCGGCAGGCCCGCCAAGGCCTCTATGATGGCCGGATCGAGCCCGGTTTCGGTGCTGGCTGCTTGCTGGTCCGGCATGGCCTGTCTCCCCTGCCAGTCAGATGTCGGCGTAGACGTGGCGTTCGCCAGCAAAGCCCGGATGGGTGACCGCCCCCTCATGGGCTGGGCCGACAAGTCGGACGAACTTCTGCAGCGCGCCTGATCCATAGGCCGTCTGGCGAGGTCGCCAGTCGCGCTTGCGGTCTGCGAGCTCTGCAGGTGTCACATGGAGGTCGATCGTGCCTTTGGCGGCATCGATCGTGATCCGGTCGCCGTCTCGGATGAGGGCAATTGGTCCGCCATCGGCCGCTTCCGGGCCGACATGGCCGATGCAGAAGCCGCGCGTTGCGCCGGAAAACCGGCCATCGGTGACGAGGGCAACCTTGTCACCCATTTCCTGGCCGTAGATGGCCGCGGTCGTCGACAGCATTTCCCGCATGCCGGGCCCGCCTTTCGGGCCTTCATAGCGGATGACGAGTACGTCGCCCGGCTGGTACTGCCGGGCTTCGACGGCCCGGAAACAGGCTTCCTCGCCATCGAAGACGCGGGCCGTGCCGTTGAAGACGAGCGATTTCAGACCGGCCACCTTAACAATGGCTCCATCTGGCGCAAGCGAGCCCCAGAGCCCAACAACCCCGCCGGTTGGCGTGATCGGATCGCTCGCAGGGCGCATAACCTTCTGGTTCGGGTTCCAGGTGACCGCTTCAAGGTTCTCGGCCCAGGTCTTGCCGGTGACAGTCAGGCAGTCGCCGTGAATGAGCCTGGCCTCGTGCAGCGTCTTCATCAGCATAGGCACGCCGCCCGCCTCGCCGAAATCGCGCGCCACATAGTCCCCGCCGGGCTTCAGGGACGCGATATAGGGCGTCTTCTGGAAGATTTCGGCGACGTCGCGCAGGTCGAACTCGACCCCGCATTCATGAGCCATGGCTGGCAGGTGCAGCGCCGCATTGGTGGAGCCGCCGGTTGCCGCGACGACGATCGCGGCATTCTCGAACGCCTCGCGGGTGCAGATGTCTCGCGGGCGAATGCCCTGCTCGATCAGGCGCATGACGGCCTTTCCGGATTCGACGGCATAACCGTCGCGGTCCGTATAGGGCGCCGGGAGGGCCGAGGAGAGCGGCAAGGCGAGGCCAATGGCTTCGGACACGCAAGCCATCGTGTTGGCCGTGAACTGTCCGCCGCACGCCCCGTCGCCCGGGCAGGCGACCCGTTCGAGGGCGGCACGCTCCTCGTCGGTCATCTCGTCCGACCCGGCCGCATGGGCACCGACCGCCTCGAACACGTCGAGCACAGTGACGTCCCGGCCCTCGAACGAACCCGGCAGGATCGACCCGCCATAGAGAAACACGCTCGGCACATTGAGGCGCAGCATGGCCATCATCATGCCCGGCAGGGACTTGTCGCATCCGGCAACGCCGACGAGCGCGTCATAGGAATGGCCGCGCATGGTGAGCTCGACCGAGTCGGCGATCACTTCGCGGCTGACGAGCGAAGACCGCATGCCTTCATGGCCCATGGCGATGCCGTCGGTGACAGTGATCGTGCAGAACTCGCGCGGCGTGCCGTCAGCGGCCTTGACGCCTTCGGAGACCGCATGGGCCTGGCGCATCAGCGCCGTGTTGCAAGGGGCCGCTTCGTTCCAGCAGGAGGCAACCCCGACAAAAGGCTTGCGGATGTCATTGGTCGAGAGCCCCATCGCGTAATAATATGACCGGTGGGGCGCCCGCGCGGGCCCTTCGGTGACGTGGCGCGACGGCAGCTTCGACTTGTCCCAGGTCTTGGTCATTGATGGGTTCCCTAGCTCGGCAGGAACCCTAATGCCCTCACTCGTCGCCGTAAATCGCCGTTGCGGACCCGTCCGCATCGATCGACCCGCGATACATGCCGGGCGAGTTGAAGACAAATGAAACCGCCCCCTCGCCGTCCATCAGGACGACGCCGCCATCCCCGCCAAGGTCGGCAACCTGCTGCAGCGCATCCTCTGCCGCAGCCTCGACGCTCTCGCCGAGATATTCGGCCCGGGCGCAAATCGTCTTGGCGACGCCGACGCGGATGAAATACTCGCCATGACCCGTTGCCGAGACAGCGCAAACCCCGTTCTGGGCATAGGTGGCCGAGCCGATGAGCGGGGCATCTCCGACGCGCCCCGGGGCCTTGGCCGTCATGCCGCCCGTCGATGTGCCCGCCGCGACATTGCCGTGGCGGTCAATCGCGACAGCCCCGACCGTGCCGGACTTCTCGGCGCTGGTGCGCTGCCGCGTTTCCAGCACGTGATCGAGCGAAGCCCGGCGCGCGGGCGTGTCGAAATGCGCATTGTCCACGGTCTCGAGGCCCTGACTGGCCGCAAAGGCGTCTGCGCCCATGCCGGCGAACATGACATGCGGGCTGTCCTCCATGACTGCCCGGGCGGCAAGGATCGGATTGCGGACATGTTTGACGCCCGCGACCGCACCGGCATCCCGGTCTATGCCAGACATGATCGATGCATCAAGCTCGTGCTCGCCGGTTTCGGTATAGACCGCGCCGACGCCCGCATTGAAGAGCGGATTGTCTTCCAGAGGCAGGATCGCGGCCTCGACCGCATCCAGCGCCGTGCCGCCCTTGCGCAGGACTTCCGCACCCGCCTCCAGTGCCTCTTCGAGACTGGCGCGATAGGCGTCTTCCTGCTCGGGCGTCAGGTCATCCCGCAGGATGACGCCCGCGCCGCCATGAATCGCCAGCCGCCAGGCCGTCTCGCCAGTTTCCTCTGCGAGCGCCACAGGGCCAAGGGACAAGGCCAGCACAAGGCACGCTGCCGCATAGGCAGGGACACGGACAGGAAAGAGGATACGGGGCATGGGTCGGTTCTCCGGCAAATTTGCGGGCAATCTGGCGGCATCGGTGCTTGAGCACAAGCGGTCCCTGACAGGCAAGGCACTGCCAGCATGAAATGTGATCCGGGTCGGACAAATTTGGAGGTGGCTCCGCGAGTAGGACTCGAACCTACGACCGGGCGATTAACAGTCGCCTGCTCTACCAACTGAGCTATCGCGGATCAGCGCCAGAGAGGCGTGTTCATAGCAGCCAGTTCCTGCCTGTCAAACATAGTTGTCTGCAGGTCAAAAAAAGGGCGGGAGCGTCGCTCCCGCCGAGGCGTTGGGTGATGGTGGGTGTCTCCAAAGGAAGAAGACGCGTTAACCAATGCCGCACAAAGGTTAACAAGCCGTAAATTCGCCGACCTGGTTCTTGCTGAGCGTTTTTGGATGCCAAATCGGCTGGAGGCCCCGCCCGGAATCGAACCGGGGTGCACGGATTTGCAATCCGCTGCGTCACCACTCCGCCACAGGGCCATGCCAAGGCGACGGGAAATAGCAGGCCTCCTGGCCGCTGGCAAACGCCGATTGCCATCGCGGGCATTGAAAGCCCCCCGGCCTGTGGTACAGCGACATCATTCGGGCAAGCCTTGGGACTGGACGATGGATTTCGAGAACGCCCGCCGCATCATGGTCGACAGCCAGATCCGGCCGAATGACGTCACCGAGCCACGCATCGTGGCGGCATTCCTGAAGGTCGCCCGGGAGAATTTCGTTCCGCCGGCGCAAAAGGCCATCGCCTATTCGGAAACCGAGATCGCGACGTCGCCCGGCCGGGCGCTGTGGACCCCGCGCGACTTTGCCAAGCTTGTCCGGCACCTCTCCCCGAAACGGTCGGACTTTGCCCTCGTCGTCGGTGCGGGAGCGGGCTATGAAGCGGCCATACTCGGCGAGCTTGTGGAAACCGTGATCGGGCTCGATGCCGATGAAGCCCTCGTCTCGGAAACAGCCGACCGGCTTGCCGCTGCCGGCATCGACGGTGCGCTCTGCGTTGCCGGCGACCTCCGGAGCGGACTTCCCGACCAGGGCCCCTTTGACCTAATTCTCGTGAACGGAATGGTCGAAACAGTGCCGGACGCCTGGCTCAGCCAGCTTTCCGACGGCGGACGCCTTGGGGTCGTCGTGCAGGCCAGTCCCGGGCTGGGCACTGCGCGCATCTATGCCCGCGCCCGGGAGAAGGTATCCTTCCGAACCGTTTTCGAGGCCAGCCCGCCTAAATTCGACGAATTCAATGCCATGCCGGGATTTGCTTTCTGAGCGTTCGCCGCCATATCCTCGCCTGAATAGTGAACAGTGTTTACACTTTGCATCCCATAGCGGTTTATGGGTCAGCGGCGGTTCAGGAGACACCAGATGACAACCCGGCATGCAACGATCGGTGCCCTCGCAGCGCTGCTTGCCGCCCCGCCGGCGGCAGGGGACACCTTGCAGGATGCCTTGCGCGCCGCCGGAGCCACAAATCCCCAGCTCGACATCCAGCGCACCGACCGGGACATTTCCGAAGAA
>CAYSED010000015.1:0-1895 GCA_964429935.1 uncultured Hyphomonadaceae bacterium | reverse complement strand
CGCCGCCCCAATCTCGAGGCCACCGGCAGCCTCAGCGCCGAACGCATCGACACGACGCGCCAGTTCTTCCTCAATGTCGGCAACCAGAACATCGCCTCGGCCCAGCTTCAGGCAGTCCAGCCGCTCTATGCGGGCGGGCGCATCTCGGCAGGCATCCGGGAGGCGAAAGCAGGCATCGGCGCAAGCGAGGCGCAGCTCGATGCCGTGACACAGGACACCTACCTGCAGACGATCACGGCTTATGTCGACGTGCGCCAGTCCCGCGAAGCCATCGCGATCCAGGAAAACAGCGTCGCTTTGCTCAGCGAACAATTCCGCGCAGCCGAAGACCGGTTCGAGGTCGGAGAGATCACGCGGACGGATGTTGCCCTGGCCGAGGCGCGCCTTGAAGGGGCCCGCGCCCGGCTCGCCGCTGCCGAAGCCCAGGCCGTCGCCGACGAAGCCACCTACGAGTTCGTTGTCGGAATGCCGGCCGGCGAGCTTGAGCCGCCCCCGCCGGTCGGCCCGGTGCCGGAGACCTTCGACTCGGCGCTCGACCTTGCCTTGCAGGACAGTCCCGACATCGAAGCGGCGGAATTTGCCGAACGCGCGGCAGGCGAACAGGTGGCCAGCGCCCGCAGCCGCCCTCGGCCCGAACTCAATCTCGTGGCGACCGCCGGCATCCAGGAGACGATCGGCGACTTCCAGGATACGTCCGTTGCAGCAGCCGCGCAGGCCCGCATCCCGCTGTACCAGGGCGGCGTCGCGCGCAGCCAGGTCCGGTCCGCCAAGCTCGCCGAAGCGCAGGCGCGGCTGAATGTCGAAGTTCTTCGCCGCCAGACGGTCGCGCAGGTTTCGCAGGCCTGGGCGTCCTACCGGGCGGCCGTCGTGGGCATCGAAGCGTCGAGGCGGCAGGTCATCGCATCCGAGATCGCCTATCAGGGCGGTCAGGAAGAGCTTGCCGTTGGCGTTCGCACGACGCTCGACGTGCTTGACCAGGAACAGGACCTGCTCGAAGCGCGCCTTGCCCTCGTCCAGTCCGAACGGGACGCCTATGTCGCGGCCCACCAGCTTTTCCGGGCCATGGGCGACCTGACACCCGTCCGCCTCGGCCTCTAGGCCAGGCTCCCCGACAGCATGGATTTCGTGTAAGGTGCTATTAACCAAGTCGGCTTAGGTCTGTTAACGAATCAAAACTCGCCAAGCCGGAAGAGGTGCAAGATGGCTGAGCAGGCTGCAAAAGAACCGACGATGGAAGAAATCCTCGCGTCGATCCGCCGGATCATATCAGAGGACGGCGAACCGGACACGGGCATCTCAAGGAGCGCTCCGGCGGCGGTCGCCGGGAATGACGATGATGACATTGTGTTCGACGACGACGATGCCGACTTTCCGGACGACATTGATGATTTCGAGAATGTCGCCAATGATCTTGCGGGCGCTGCCCCCAACGGCACGGACCACCACCTGAGCCTTGACGACCTCCTTGGCGACGACAGCGACCTGGCCATGTCGGGCCATGAACAGCCCGGAGTCGCGCCCTCCACCGCCCCTTCGCCCAAGATCCAGCCCTTCCCCCAGCAAGCCCGCACGGAGACCGACATGCCTGCGACCCAGCGTTACCAGGATATGGCCCAGTCGCATGCGCGCGATGGCGTAGCCAGGGTTGATTCGAAGCGCTTCGAGGCAGTGGGCCCTGGCTCCATCGGGATGGCCCTGGAGTTGCAGGGCGCGACCCGGGTTGCGGTGGGCTGCCGCGAAATTGGGGCTGAGCCTGAACGGCCCAACGCAAATGGATGATCGCCTGGTCCACCAGGCCCTTCGCCCCGAGGGTCGTGCCGAGATTGTTGTGCGCTTCGGCAAAGTCGGGTTCGATCCACAGGGCCTGACGGTAATGATGGATGGCTTGGCCAAGT
>CAYSED010000014.1:33192-42826 GCA_964429935.1 uncultured Hyphomonadaceae bacterium | reverse complement strand
AGGCTCCTTGCTGGGCTCACGGTGTTTCGCCATCCGGGTACCTGGCAATTCACGACTGGCACCCATCCACCCCGGGATGCCGTCATGTGCTTCAGGGAACGGGAAGGCTGGACCGGCATCGTTCCCGCTGCCCCGTCCGCGCCGGAAGAGGCGCGCTTTGCCTGGATCGAGCTTGCCGTTCATTCGGACCTGAACGCCGTCGGCTTCCTCGCGGCCATTGCCGCCGCCCTCGCCGCGGCCGGCATCCCTTGCAATGCCGTTGCCGCCTTTCACCATGACCATGTCTTCGTGCCGGAGACATCTGCCGACGATGCCATCCGGGCCATCGAAGCTCTCGGCAAGCCCTGACAGGGTCCGTCCCTTGCATCCCGCAGCGGCATGCTTGCATGCGCCATCCGGGCACGGCCATAATGCCGGCCAAAGAGCGAGACGGTTCAGGGAGGTCCGACATGGTCCATGGCGGCAATGCGCAGGAATTGTTTACCGGCACGAAAGAGGTTGCCGAGACCCATCGCTTCGACGAGGCCCGGCTTGCCGAGTGGATGACGGCAAATGTCGAGGGTTATGAAGGCCCCCTGGAGGTTCGCCAGTTCAAGGGCGGACAATCAAATCCGACCTACCAGCTTGTCACGCCGTCACGCAAATATGTCATGCGCCGCAAGCCCCCCGGCAAGCTCCTGCCGAGTGCGCATGCCGTGGACCGCGAATTCCGCGTCATCTCGGCCTTGCACCCGCTCGGCTTCCCGGTCGCTCGCCCCTACGGCCTCTGCGAGGACGAGGGCACTGTCGGCACCATGTTCTATATCATGGACACGGGGGAGGGTCGCCTCCTCTGGGACGGCACGCTGCCTGGCATGGAGCCAGCCGAGCGCCGCGCCATTTACGAAGCCAAGTGCAAGACGTTCGCCGATCTCCACAATGTCGACTGGCGCAAGGCCGGGCTCGAAGGCTTCGGCAAGGAAGGCGATTATATCGCGCGGCAGACGCATCGTTGGACCAAGCAATATGTCGCGTCCGAGACGGACAAGATCCCGGAAATGGATGCCCTGATCGACTGGCTACCCAAGAACATACCGCCCGGCGACAAGACCACTATCGTGCATGGCGACTACCGGCTCGACAACATGATCCTGCACAAGACCGAACCGCGCGTCATCGCCGTTCTGGATTGGGAACTCTGCACGCTCGGCGATCCGCTGGCCGATTTCACCTATCACTTGATGAACTGGGTCATGCCGAGCTCCGACCCCGCCCGCGGTGCCTTGGTCGATATTGCGGACCTGAAGGCCCACGGCATCCCGACTATGGATGAATACACGGCCATGTATTGCGCACAGACGGGCCGTGACGGGTTGCCGGAGGTGGACTTCTACTTTGCCTATAATGCCTTTCGCCTGGCGGCGATCTGTCAGGGCATTGTCGGGCGGGTGCGCGATGGCACAGCGAACAGTGCGCAGGCTGCCTCCATGGCCGAGCGCGTCAGGCCGCTGGCACGCTTTGCCGCAAGCTGCGCCCGCAAGGCCGGGATGGTCCATTAGGGAGAGTCTGGCCGATGTCGTTCCGCGAAATCGATGCGCATTGCCTGTCCTTGCCGGGCGCGCGCAAGGTCGTGCAGTGGGGCGATACGAACGTCTACAAGATCGGCCGGAAAATGTTCGCCGCCGTCGGCGCAGGCAAAGAGACCGTGGTGCTGAAATGTGCCGACGGCGACATGGCGCGGATGCTCGTCGAGACAGGTGCGGCGCGCTGGATGCCATATTTCGGGCAGAAACAGTGGGTCGGCATCGCGATCGGAACTGATGCGGTCATGCCTGTCGGCGAGATCATGGCACGCGCGACGGCGTCCTGCAGGCTTGTCCGGGCGAGCCTGACCCGGAAGGAGCAGGCCGCGCTGCCCGCCATGATCGAATGATGGGGTCTTTCCTGTTGCCCGGGTAATCGAATTGCGATGCTATGCTTGGTAATCCGCTTCAACCGGAAGAAAGCCCCACGCCATGACAACATCCCGCCGCGCCTTTCTCGTCCAGTCCGCCGCCATAGCTGCCGTCCTGCCGCTCGCTGCCTGCGGCACGATCCTCTATCCCGAACGCAAGGGCCAGAAGGATGGGCGGATCGATCCGGCTGTCGTCATTCTCGACGGGCTCGGCCTTCTCCTGTTTCTCATTCCGGGCGTCATCGCCTTCGCGGTGGATTTCTCCAACGGGACGATCTATCTGCCCGGCACGCAGACGGTCGGGGCGCCTTCCGACCTGAAGCAGGTCCGCTATCAGGGCCCGCTGTCCGAGGACAAGCTCGACCGCATCTGGCTGACGGCCTATGGCAAGGAAAAGCCTTTCCGGGCAAAGGATGCCGAGCCGCGATCCGTGGCGAAGCCCGAACTGCTCCCCGCCGAGATGGCCGCGCTCGAAAAGCGCCGCTGGCGGCCTGCCTGATTTTCCTGTGCAACATTTGGCCTGACGCCGCGTCGGCCTTGCCAAATCAGCGCCCGGGTCTAACCATGTTGCCCGAATGACCCGTCGGCAGTGTCGGGCACAGGGCACAAGGGAAACAGCCGCAATGCGCAAATTGATCCTCGCGACCGCCGCGACATTCGCTCTTCTGGCCGGAACGGCCGGGGCTCAGGACACGCTCGTCCATGCCGGCAAGCTTCTTGCCGTCCCGGGCGAGGGCTATCTCGACCGCCAGACCGTGCGCATCGGCGAGGACGGCACGATCAAGGCCGTCGAAAGCGGCTATACCCGGGCGGCGACCGGCGAAACGGTTATCGACCTGCGCAACAGCTATGTCCTGCCAGGGCTGATCGACAGCCATGTCCACCTGACCTCGGAGAACGGCCCGGCGTCCCGTCTGCGGGACCTGACCGATTCCGATGTCGACGCCGCCCTTTTCGGGGCCGAGAACGCCTATAAGACACTGCTCGCCGGGTTCACGACGGTGCAGGATGTCGGCGGCTCGAACGAGGCGATCCTGTCCCTGCGCGATGCCATTGCCGCAGGCCGGGTCCCGGGTCCGCGCATAAGGGCATCAGGAAGCTCGGTCACCCCGACCGGCGGTCATGGCGACGCCAACGGCTTCTCGCCGGCTTTGTCCGCCGTTTTCAGCGGACCGAATGCCTGCAACGGCCCGGATGATTGCCGCCGCGCCGTCCGCCAGACCGTCAAGGACGGTGCCGATCTCATCAAGATCACGGCGACGGGCGGGGTCCTCTCCAATACCGCCGCCGGCCTCGGCCAGCAATTCTTTGACGACGAGCTCGAAGCCATTGTCGAGACCGCTCACTCCATGGGCCGCAAGGTCACAGCGCACGCCCATGGCAAGGACGGCATCGAGGCCGCCTTGCGCGCCGGGATCGACTCGATCGAGCACGGCACCTATCTCGACGACGAGACGATCGCCCTGTTCAACGAGACCGGTGCGACGCTCGTCCCGACAGTCCTTGCAGGCGTCACGGTGACGGGCTGGACCGACGAGGAATGGCTGCCCGCGCCGTCCCGCGCCAAGGCCGCCATCGTCGGGCCTCTGATGCTCGACATGCTGAGCCGTGCAAGGGCGGGCGGCGTGCGCGTCGCCTTCGGCACGGACACGGGCGTCTCGGCGCACGGCGGGAATGCCGGGGAATTCCCGCTCATGGTCCAGGCCGGCTACACGCCGGAAGAGGCCATCCGGGCCGCCACGGTCATCGCCTCAGAGCATGTCGAGCTTGACGGGCAGATCGGCACGCTCGAAGCCGGCAAGCAGGCGGACATCGTCGCCCTCGATGGCGATCCGCTTGCCAGCATCGAAGAACTGCTCGACGTCGATTTCGTGATGAAGGGCGGGCGCGTGTACAAGGCCGGATAGGGCCGGTTCGCCCCAGCCGTGAGTGGCTTTGACAATGCCAGGAAATGCCGGAAAAATAATTGGCAAGCTTTTTGCTGCGTCAAGCGCCAACGGGAAATCCTGATGCGTCCCCTCTCACGTCCTGCGCTCACTGCCGCCGTCGCGCTCGCCGCGCTTCTGCCGGCCGCCTGTTCGCGGGCCGGCGATGCGCCAGAGGTGCAGAACGCCTATGCCCCCGGTACGGCGAATGCCTGTGTGCCGCTGCCGGAGGGGACCTACCTTTTCGAGAACGGCGTCTTCAAGCCGCTCGACGTGCGGAGCACCAGCCTTGCGAACCGCGCGAATGAGGACCTGCCCGCACCGGCATCAGGACCTGTGGCTGTTGCCGGGGAAGCCGAAAGCGACGCGGCCCTGACCGGCCGCCTGGGTCGGCAGTTTCCCGGGCTTGGCTACCCCTGGATGGGCGTGTCGGTCCGCCGGGGCACAGCGACCCTGACCGGGACGGCTCCCGATGCGGCGACCAGGTCGGCCGCCTATGCCGCCGGCGAAGCGGCGATCCTCGCAGACCCTGCCGCATCATCGGTCGTCGGCGTCATCGTCGACGGCATCGGGGTCGACAATGGCGAGGAGGGGCCGGGTGCGCCCATCGCGGGCCTTGCCGACCGGCCAAGCCTGTCGGCCTGCCAGGACGCATTCGCCCGCACGATGGCGGGCCGCAAGGTCGAGTTCCGCTTCGCCAGCGATGTCATCCTGCCGGAAAGTGCCCGCCTGCTCGATGCCGCCTCGGCCATCGCCATTCTCTGCAATTCGTACCGGATCGAGATCGGGGCGCATACGGACAATATCGGCGACGATGCCGAAAACCTCGCCCTTGCCCAGAGGCGCGCCGATGCGGTCCGGGCCTATCTCAGCGAGCGCGGCGTCGCCGGGGATACTCTGACGGCAGTCGGCTATGGCGAGACCCGTCCGGTCGATACGAGCGGCACGCGCGAGGGCAATGCGCTGAACCAGCGTATCGAGTTCACCGTTTCGATCCGTTAGGGCCGCTTCAGCCGATCCTGAGTATCAGCCCGTCCGTGGGCGGAACCTTGCCTGCGACCATGTCGCGCCAGGCCTGTGCGATCGCTTCCCGACCCGAAATGTGGCGCATGTTCACGAGGCCCGCCGCGACCGGATAGAACGCCGTCATGTCCCGGTTCATGGCCTGCCCGAAGGCCGCAGGCCCGAGCCGCTTCGCACAGGCGTCGGCATGGCTCGGCGCGAAGAACATTTCCATCCCGCTGCGCGTATCGCCAAGCTTCGGCAGGGGCGTCCGGTCGGCATTCCAGGCCGTTGCGCCGATGCCGACCGTTCCGGCAAAGACATCGCCGAGCTCGTTCTCGAGCCGCGTGCGCAGGGACGGGTCGCCGAGAAAGTCGGCAAGGCACGCCGGGCCTGTCTTCGGGATCTTGCCGAGGGCGTCGTAACTGACGACGTGGGTGTAGAATCCCGTGCGCTCGACGAACGGGACGTTCGCCGCAGAGGTCAGCCCCGTCAGGACCAGCCCGTCGCGCCCCTGCATCCGGTGCGCCATGGCGAGGGCCGTCTTGGACGAGGCGCTGGAGACGATGACCTGGTGGGGCGGGTTGTCCCGTTCGAGGATATAGTCGTCGAGCAGCCAGCCCGTCGCATAGAGCGGCCGCACGAGCATCTGCACATCTTCCGTGCCTGCGACATAAGCCGTGTCGGTCGCCGTCAGGTGCAGCCGGTTGTAAAAGTGCGGCAGGTGGGCGCGGTGGGGGCTCATGTCGCTGAACCCTGTCCGGTCGAACCGTCCGGGACGGACAACGAGGTCGGACGAGACGGGCAAGTAGCCATAGACCCGGGTGCCGGCGTCGAGTTCCCCGGCGCGGGACTCTTCCACCGTCGCAAAGCCCCAGTGCGGCACCCGCCCCAGCGTTTCCTCGCCCGCCGGAAAGAAATCCCAGTAGCCGGCGAAGTTCGCGAACGCGGCATAGGTCACATTGTTGGCCGTCAGGGCGACTGCGTCGATCCGCAGGCGCGCCTCGCCGTCCTGGAGAGGAGCCGCCTCCCTTGGCCGCCAGGCCGCCGATGCGATGCTCGCCTTCTCGACGATCAGGTCCGCTGCAATCATGGGCCCGTTCCTTCTGTCAGCGCGTGCCGAGATCGACGTCCAGCCGGGATATCGCGTGGACGAAATTGTTGGGGGCGATCGTCATCTCGCCGGTCGCCCTGATGTCCGGGAAGCGGGCGAGGATCTGGCGATAGGCGACCTCGAGCTGCATGTTGGCGACCCGCTGGCCAAGGCAGACATGCGGCCCGAGCCCGAAGGCGAGGTGTTCCTTCGCGTTCTCGCGGGCAATGTCGAACTTGTCGGGGTCCTTGAACCTGGCCGGGTCGCGGTTGGCGGCCGGGTAATACATCACGACCTTGTCGCCCTCCGCCATGGGCTGGCCGCCAAGCTCGGCATCCTTCGTCAGTGTCCGGCGCATATAGGTCACCGGACTAACCATGCGGATCGCCTCGTGGACGAAATTCGGGAAGAGGTCGGGGCTGGCAACCAGTTTCGCTCGCTGGTCCATGTTGTCGGTCAGCAGCCGCATCGTGCCGGAGAGAGAGTTGCGCGTCGTGTCATTGCCGGCAAACACGATCAGGAGCCAGGCCCCGTCGAGGAATTGCTCGTTCAGTTTCTCGCCGTCGATTTCGGCATGGGCGATGGCGCTCAGCAGGTCCTCCTTCGGCTCGCGGCGGCGCTCGCGGATGAGGTCGCGCCCGAACTCGAACATGGCCTGGATTTCCATCATGAACGCCATGATCTGTTCCTGGGTCACATTGCCGAGGCCCTCCTGCTGGGCCTGGTAGGACGACATTTCGAGAAAATGCATCCAGTGCACGAGCTTGGGGCGGTCGGCGGCGGGCACGCCCAGTATCTCGCAGAGCGTAAACAAAGGCAGCTCCGCCGAGAACGCCTCGACCATGTCGAGCACCGGGCCCTTGCGCGCCATGGCGTCGAGCAGCCCGGCGACATGCACCTCGACCTTCCTGCGAAGCTCGGCGACGAAACCCTGCCGGAAGAAATGCATGTGCTCCATGCGCAGCGGCGTGTGATAGGGCCGGTCGAGGCAGATCATCGTGTTCAGGGACGCGCTGTGCAGCAGCGGATGGCGCGGCGTGTCCTCGAGACCATAGGTCATCAGGATGCCGCCCTTCTGGGACGAATAAGTCGCCGGGTCGAGTTCGACTTGCTTGACGAGGTCATAGCCGGTGAGCGCCCAGAAGCCGGATCCGAAGGTTTCCGGCATCCACATGACCGGCGCCTTTTCGCGCATGGTCCTGAAGCCTTCAAAATGATAGCCGCCATGACGCGCGAACACCGTCTGGTCGGTCAGGTCGATGGGTGGTTCGAGGGCAAAGACCGGGGTCCGGCTCGGCCCGTCGCGGCGGCGGTCGACCTGGTAAGTGTCCGTGACGTTCTGGAATCCCATGGCGGCCCTGTCTCCCTTGGCATCCCGGGCGTCCGCCGGGCCGTCAGCGCCGTGTGCGTGCCGGCCGGGAGCGCCCGGTCTTGGTGCTTGCCCTGCCGGTTCTAGCGCCTTTGCCGCGTTCCTCAAACCTTGACCCGGCGGCAATCGGGGCTTCGAGGCCGGGGACAAGGTGGCCGAGCGTGGCGGCTATCTCGGCAGGCTGCACTTCCTCCACGGCACCGGGCTTCAGGTCGCCGAGGCTGTAGGGCCCATAGGAAGTCCGGATCAGGCGGTTGACCTTGAGATCGACAGCTTCGAGCGCCCGGCGCACCTCCCGCTTGCGACCTTCGGACAGGGAGACCGTCAGCCAGCCGTTCGCGCCCATCTGGCGCTCGAGTTCGGCCTCGATGGGCCCGAACGCTTCGCCGTCGACCGTCACGCCGGCTTTAAGGGTATCGAGCGCGCCCTGCGTGACCCGGCCGTGCGCGCGCGCGCGATAGGTCCTCCTGAACGCGTTGGCGGGCAGTTCGAGCGCCCGGGCAAGCTCGCCGTCATTGGTTAGCAGGAGCAAGCCCTCGGTATTGAGGTCGAGCCGGCCGATGGTGACGACGCGGGGCAGGGATTTCGGAAGTTCGTCGAAGATCGTCCGGCGCCCGTCCGGGTCGCTGTTCGTGGTGATGAGGCCGGCAGGCTTGTGATAGCGCCAGAGCCGCGCCGGTTCCGGCGGCGCGATGCGCTTGCGCCCGACGCGGATGTCCTCGCGGCCGGTCACCTTGAAGGCGGGCGAGACCAGCCGCTCGCCGTTGACGGTCACCTTGCCTTCCTCGATCAGGATCTCGCAGGCCCGGCGTGAGGCGACCCCGCATCGCGCGAGATACTTGGCGATGCGTTCGCCGCCGCCCCAGTCACCTGAACCGTCGCCCGAACCCTTTCCGGAACTTCCGGAAGGCTTGCGGCCCGTCTCGCGACGCTCCGTCATGGCAGCTCACTTTGCTGTTTCGAGCCTGTTTGAGCGTTCCTTATACGCCTTTTCCATCTCGGCGAAAGCGTCCCGCATGGGCCGGTTCATCGCCATGTTGGCCAGATAGGCATTGGTCCGCCCGGCAAGGGCTGCCATCGGCGCGCTGTGCCAGTCGGCAAGGCGGGGCGCGAGGAAGACGAAGGGCGCAAGGGCTAGATCGGCCACGGACAAGGCGTCGCCGACCGCGAACCGGTCCTGCGAGACATAGTGGAACGCATGGCCAAGCCCTTGCTGCATTCCGGCCAGAGAGGACGAAATCGCGCTGCGCGGCGTACCTGGCCGCATGGCGACGATGAGCGCGATCAGGTGCGGGGCGATGTAGAGGTCGGCAAGCCGGGCGATCAGGCGCGCCTGCGCGCCTGCTTGCAGTCCGGCCGGCACGAGCGGCGGGTCCGGATAGAGGGCATCGAGATAATCGACAATCGACTGGCTCTCCGGAAGCACGAAGTCCCTGTGCTCGAGTATGGGGATTTGTGCCATGGGCGCGAGCAGGCCGAGCGCTTCTGTGCCGCCCGGCGTATCGACGAGCCGCGTGATCCCGAGCTTGCCCTTGATCCGCAGGGCAAGCTTCGCCCTGTGGCCGAAGGGCGAGAGGCCGGTCGTGTAAAGGACAAAGGTCGGCCGGGCGGTCAGAGCACCCCCCTGAAAGCTGGAGCCGCAATCATCAGGGCAATCACGATCTCGAGGCCGACCCAGTAGCGGTTGATGCCGCCCTCGCCGTTCTTTTCCCTGTCGAGAGCCATAGAGGCGAGCCGGGCGAGCGCCGCGCCGAGCCAGGCAAAGGCCACCGGCAGCACGACCAGGATCGCGCCGGTATCGGAGAGCCGCTGCATCAGGATGAGCGTCGCCAGGTGGACCATCAGGAAAACGCCGCCGAACGTCGCCCGGAACTCGGCATAGCCGCCAGGGCGCGCGGGGTCGGCCTGCAGGCGAAGGAGACTCGCGATCCGCTCCGGAGCGATCAGCGCCATGAAGCCGGCATAGGCCCCGAACGCGAGGCCCGCCATGGAGAGATAGGTCAGCATCATGTCCTGCTCCGGCATCCGGCGGATGCGTTGAATGACCCGATCCTATCGGGTCTCGGTTTCCAATTCGTTCCGAGTCGGCCATCTTTTGTGCATCCAGAACCACTGTCCGGGATGCGCGCGTGCCTGCGCCTCGATGAAAGCGGTGATGGCCGTCACCGTGGCCTCGACCCGTTCCGGAAGGCTGCCCTCGTCGGGCGGCCAGACCGGCGCGTGGATGTCGACGCGGAAACGGGCCGGCCCGGTGCGCACGGTCGAGACCGGCAGGATCGGGACGCCGGGGCGGATGGCAAGCCGGGCCGGGC
>CAYSED010000014.1:19064-33182 GCA_964429935.1 uncultured Hyphomonadaceae bacterium | reverse complement strand
CGTCATGGCTGGACGGCCGAAGAACGGCACGGCAATTCCCTCGCGGAACTTCTGGTCGTTCATCAGGGCGACGGCACGGCCCTCGCCGAGCGCGGTCATCAGGGCGCGCGTGCCGAGCCCCTTCGGCGTCAGGACCTCGATCCCGTAGGCCCGGCGCGCGCGGTTCAGCCGCCGGTCGATATGCGGATTGTTGATCGCCCGGTAGGTCACGAGGCAGTCGAGCGGCCGGTTGCAGATCGCCGAGGCCATCACTTCCCAATTGGCGAAGTGCCCCGACACGAGCACCGCGCCCGCCCCCGAGAGGCGCACCGCGTCGAGCCGCTCGGCTCCCGCCACCTCAACCCGGCTCTGCGGCCCGTAGGGCTTCAGGTTCGGCAGGTGCGGCAGTTCCCCGGCCGTCCGTCCGGCGCTCTCCCAGGCATCGAGCGCGGTCGCCCGGACGCGCGCCTCGCTCCATTCCGGAAAGGCGAGCCGCAGATTGGCGAGCGCGACCTTGTGCTGAGACAGGAGCGGGCCGATCCGTCGGCCGATCCATGCGCCGAGGTTCGAGGCCCTGTCCGGGCTGAGCCGCGAGACGGGCGCCCAGTAGACCCAGTCCCAGGCGAAGGCCTCGATCCGCCAGAGAAGTTTCTGCCAGGCAGACGCCCGCCGCTCGACATCGCCCGGCCGCACGTACGCGCTCCCGCTCATGCCGCCTGCCTCGCGAGGATGGGTGCCAGCAGGCGGCCGGGGTCGCCCGGATCGTCGAACACGGCCTCGGCACAGATCGCCGTGATGCCTCTCCGCCGGTCCGCCGGCAGCCTCGCAAAGTCCTTTTCCGTTGTCACGAGCGATGCGCCATGGGCTTCGGCAAGGCTGCGGACGAAGGCGAGGTCGGCGGGCCGGAAGACATGATGGTCGCCGTAGCCGACAGCGTCCCTGATCTCCGCGCCGTCCTTCTCCAGGGCTGCGAAAAAGCGGTCCGGCCGGGCAATCCCGGCAAAGGCAACGAGCGGCCCGGCAGGCAGTGCCGTCCGCCGCACGAGCCGTGCCCGGTACACGGCGACACCGCTTGCCAGAACAGGCTCCGGCACCGGTCCCTCGCCCATCAGGATCACGGCATCGGCCCGCGCAAGCCCGGCGGCGACCGGCTCCCGGAGCGGCCCCTTTGGAATGACGTGCCCGTTGCCGAAAGGGGCGGCGGCATCGATCACGACGAGCGAGAGATCCTTGCGCAGGTCCGTGTTCTGGTGCCCGTCATCCATCAGGATCAGGCCGACGCCCGCTCTGGCCATGGCCGCCGCTCCGGCTGCCCGGTCGCGCGCAATCCAGGCCTCGCCTCCGGCGGCCAGCATCAGCGGCTCGTCGCCGACATCCCCGGCCCGATGCACGTCGGCCGATACCCTGAGAGGCCCCGCCAGCCGGCCGCCATGCCCGCGCGACAGCGAGGCCGCGACCAGTCCCCGCGCGGCGCATGCCTGCCGCAGGGCCGCAACCACCGGCGTCTTGCCGGACCCCCCCGCCGTGAGATTGCCGACACAGATGACGGGCACAGGCGAGCTGGCCGGCCGGCCTTGCGCGATGCGCCGCGCCGTCACCATCGCCCAGGCCGAGGCGAGCGGGGTCAGCACTGCCCGCGTCAGCGGCGCTGCCGCGCGCGAGCGCGGATCGAGCCCGGCGGACCAGAAGTGCGGCGCCCTCAAGGCCTGCCGCCCGCTGGCAGGAGCGCAAGCAGAAGCCGGGTCGCTTCAGCAAACCGGAAACGTCCCCTTTCGAAATAGGCCGCCACGGCCCCGGCATCCATGTCCGGCGGCTCGCGGCACAGACGGGCGACATCCCCGGCGGTTCTGGCCGTCCGGAGCGCCCCGATGCCGGCAAGTTCGTCGGCGACATCGGTGAAATTCGTCATGTGCGGCCCGCAGATCACCGGCTTTCCGGCAGCGAGCGGTTCGAGCGGATTGTGTCCGCCGGGTCCCGGCCGGTGCGCTCCGCCGAGATAGACATGATCGGCGAGGGCATACCAGGCCGCCATCTCGCCGACCGTGTCGGCGAGCAGCACGGTCGTGCCAGGAGTTACGGCATCCCCGCGCGAGCGCCTTGCAACGGAGAGCCCTTGCGTCCTGGCCAGCGCCTCGATGGCGTCCCCGCGCTCCGGATGCCGCGGCGCAAGGATCAGTCTCGCCCCGTCCGGCAGGGCGGCAAGCGTTTCGATCAGCATGGCTTCCTCGCCGTCGTGCGTTGAGGCGCCGAGAAGCACAGGGCCGCTCCAGGGCAGGGGTGCCATCCCGTCGGCTCCGCCAGGCGCAGTGTCCTCGGGCGCCAGTGCCTTCAGCGTCCCGAACGGGGCGATCTCGCGTCCTGTGAGGCCGCTCAGCCCGCGCGCTGTGAACGTGTCGGCCGGTAGGATCAGGTCGAACCGGCCGAAGACGGACCGCGCGGCATCCGGCCACCGGCTCCACCCGGTGATCGTGCGCGCCGTCATCCTCGCGTTGACGAGCGCCAGCCGCGCTTGCGACCGCGCTGCCCCCGCGAGCAGGTTCGGCCAGATTTCCCCTTCCGCGAAGATGCAGAGGTCTGGCTGCCAGTGATTCGCGAAGCGCCGGGCGACGGCCGGAACATCTACCGGAGCCATCTGGTGGATCGCCCGCTCCGGCAGTGCGGCCGGGGCAAGCCCGGCGGACGTCGCCGTCTGGCTCGTCGCGAGGAAGGAGAGGTCAGGGGCCGCCGCCGCCATTGCCTTGCAGAGCCGGTAGAGGAGCCTCGTTTCGCCGAGGCTCGCCCCGTGCACCCAGACGAGGCGGCCTTCCGGGCGCGGCGGCAGGTTGCGGGCAAGGCGTTCTCCGCGCCGTCCGGCCGGTTCCTTGCCGCGGGCCTCCCGTCCGTCGAGGATGCCCGGCACGAAGGGGGCAAGCCCGAAGGTTGCCATCCGGTAGAGGGCGAGGCCGACGCTCACGCCGCATCCGCTCGCTGGTCCGGGGTCGGGGCCGGCAGCACGTGCGGCGCGCCGCACAGCGCCTCGGCCCGCGCCGTGGCCGCATTCAGCCTCGCCTCCAGTTCCCGTCGCATCGCTTCGGGGCTGCCGGCATCTTCGAGCGACAGGACCGGACCGAACACGATGGCCCCGCGCGCGAACGGGACCGGTATCTGGAACCGGTCCCACGTCTCGAGGCGCTTGGCCGGTGCCGTCGCCAGGGCATAGGGAAGGATCGTCGCCCCGGAGCGGCGGGCGAGCACGACCGGCCCGAGCCCGGCCCGCTGGCGGGGTCCGCTCGGTCCGTCCGGCGTGATGCAGAGCGCCCCGCCCGCCTTCAGGAGCCGCGACGCTTCGGCCAGGGCTTCGCCGCCGCCCTTGTCCTTGCGCTTGCGCCGGTTGAAGCGCGAGCCGCGAATGCTTTCGAGCCCGAGATGGCGGATCGCGCGGGCGACCGGCTCGCCCTCAGGCGACAGCGAGATCAGCATGGCCGACGGGGCCTTCCGCTGCGGCCAGCGCCGCATGTGCCTTGTCCAGCCGGTCGGCAGGGTCAGGATCGTCGAGTGCCAGGCCGCGACGATCAGCCCGCCCTCGCGCGCCCACGCGGCTGCGGCCCCCTCAAGTCCCTCGACCTGCCAGCGGATCGTCCGGCCGCACAGGGCCATGTAGGCCCAGATCAGTAGGCCGAGCGCGACAGAGACCGGGCCGGATAGAAGGAGGCGCTTCATGGGCGGGCAGTATAGCCCCGTTCGGGGCCGACGCTAGCGCTCGCGCAGGATGCGGGCCTTCTGGCGCTGCCAGTCGCGCTGCTTGACGGCTTCGCGCTTGTCCGGGTTCTTGCGCCCCGTGGCGAGGCCGATCAGCACTTTCGCGATGCCGCGATCGTTGAAATAGAGCTTCAGGGGCACGATGGTGCGGCCCTCCCGTTCGACCGACTGGGCAAGTTTCGACCGCTCCCGCGCCTTGACCAGCAGCTTCCGCTTGCGCTTCGGCTCATGGTTGAACCGGTTGGCGGCGGTATAGATCGGGATGTCGCAATTGATGAGCCAGAGCTCGCCTTGCTCGACGCTCGCATAGGCTTCGGCAATGTTCGCCCGGCCTTCGCGCAGCGACTTGACCTCCGATCCGACGAGCACGATCCCGGCTTCGTAAGTGTCCTCGACCGAATAATTGCGCCGCGCCTGCCGGTTTTCGGCAACGAGCCCGTCGGAGCGTCCCTTGGACTGCGCCATTCCGTCAGGCCCCGATCCCGGCGGCGGCGAGGGCGGCGTCGATGATCTCGCAGGCGGCGGGTCCGGGCGGTGTGACCGGCAGCCGCACGTCCGGTTCGCAAAGGCCGAGCCTTGCCAGCACATGCTTTGTCGGGCCGGGACTCGGCGTGACGAACAGGGCCTTGTGCAGCGCGATCAGCTTTGCCTCGATTCCGCGCGCCGTCTGCAGGTCGCCCAGCCCCGCCGCCTTGTGCATCGCCGCCACGAGGTCCGGTGCGACGTTCGCGGTCACCGAGATGCAGCCCGTGCCGCCCATGGCGCGGTGGCCGAGCGCGCTCGGATCGTCGCCGGAAAGCTGCACGAAGCCCTCGCCCGCGAGCACCCGGTGAAGCGAGACGCGCGAGAGGTCGCCGGTCGCGTCCTTGATGCCGACGATGTTCGGATGCCGCGCGAGCCGCCCGACAGTCTCGGGCAGGAGGTCCGACGCGGTCCGGCTCGGCACATTGTAGAGAATCAGCGGCAGGGCCACCGCGTCGGCAATCGCCGTGAAATGGGCTTCGAGTCCGGCCTGGTCCGGCCGGTTGTAATAGGGGCAGACGACGAGCGCCGCGTCGGCCCCGGCCGCCTTGGCATGCTCGACAAGGCCGATCCCTTCGGCCGTCGCGTTCGATCCGCACCCGGCAATGACCGGCACGCGGCCCCGTGCCGTTTCGATGCACAGGCTCACGGCCTCGCGGTGTTCCGCATGGCTGAGCGTTGCTGATTCGCCCGTCGTCCCGACCGGAACCAGCCCCGAGGAGCCTGCGCTGATCTGTCTCTCGATCAGCGCCACATAAGCGTCACGATCTAAGGCATTATTCTTGAATGGTGTGACGAGGGCCGGGATGGAGCCGTGGAACATGCAAGTCTCGCAAAGTCGTGTTTCGTCCGGGCTTGCCAGGGCGACAAGCCCGGCTTCTTTGCCATGTCATACCGCCAACACCAAGGACCGCTGCATGCTGAAGTCATTTCTGGCCGCTTTCGGGGCGGTTCTGTGCTGGTCTTCGGCAGCGGCCGGCACGCCGTCGCCGCCGAGCCTGAAGCCGCCGGTCGTCTATGCCTCGAAGATCGTCTCGACGCAGGACGCGGCCGTCGTCCGCGAGGCGATCCGCGCTGGCGACGGGCGCAACTGGTCCAGGCTGAGACAGCTCCGGGATCTCGCCCGCGACGAATCGGTCGAGGATTTCGTGCTCTGGCATCTGGCCCTCGCCGGTGACACCTATGTCGGCTTCGACACGCTCAACGAGGCTCTCGCACGCCTTTCCGACTGGCCGCGCGCGAGCCAGATCCGCTACAGCGCCGAGGCAGCGATCGCGATCAGCGCCCTGTCCCCGCAGGCCAGGGTCGACTGGTTCGGCAGCATTGGCGGCGCAGTGACCGGAGACGGCAAGGCCGCGCTCGCCGGGGCGCTGCTCGAGACCGGAGACCGCCCTGCCGCCGTCGGGATTGCCCGCGATGCCTGGCGCGGCAACACGCTGTCGGAGGAGACCGAGCGCGCCCTCGCCAGCCGGTTCGGCACGGATTTCACGCAAGATGACCATCGCGCCCGCATGGATTTCCTCCTGTGGACGAGCCAGCGCTCCGCAGCGGGCCGGATGCGTCCCCGCCTGACGGCAGACCATCTTGCCCTTGCCGACGCGCGCATGGCCCTGAAATGGGGCGGACGCAATGTCGATGCGGCGGTCGATGCCGTGCCGGCGAGCCTTCAGGAGCACCCCGGCCTGCTCTTCGAGCGGGCGCGCTGGCGGCGCGTTCGCGGCCGGAACCAGGCCGGCGCGACAGAGCTTCTCGTTCGCATCGACGGCAGCGAGGTCCCGGAAGCGGGACGCGACAATCTGTGGGAAGAGCGCAATATCGCCCTGCGCGACGCGCTGAAGAACAAGGACTACCGGACCGCTTACCGGCTTGCCGCCCCCCACGGTATGTCCGAAGGGGCCGGGTTTGCGGATGCCGAATGGATTGCCGGCTGGATCGCACTGCGTTTCCTCGGCGAGCCCGAAAAGGCCGCCCAGCATTTCCAGACCATGCGGGCCGGCGTCACCACGGCGATCAGCGCGTCGCGCGGCGACTACTGGAACGGACGCGCCCTCGACGCCATGGGCCAGCCCGAAGCGGCACAGGCCGCCTACCGGCTCGCCGCCATCCACTCGACCGCCTATTACGGCCAGCTTGCCGCCGAAAAGGCCGGGCAGTCATCGATCATCCTGCCGCCGACCGCAATGCCGTCTGAGGAGGAGCGCGAAGCCTTCCTGTCGCGTCCGCTCATTGTCGCCCTGCGGCTCCTCGGCGAGGCCGGCGAGCGCGGGCTGTTCCGCCAGTTCGCCTATCATGTCGACGACTTGCTGGAGACCCCGGCCGAGCAGGTCATGCTGGCCGAGATTGCCAATGAATATCATCTGCCGGACGTCGGCGTGCGCGGCGGCAAGGCCGGGCTCGGCAAGGGCATCATCGCACCCGAGGCGGCCTATCCGGTGATATCCTTTCCCCTGCAGCGCAGCGTCAACGTGGAAACCGCGCTTGTCCTCGCGCTCTCCCGGCAGGAGAGCGAACTGAACCCGCGCGCCATTTCGCATGCCAATGCGAGGGGTCTCATGCAGCTCATCCCGGCAACCGCCCGCACGCAGGCCCGGCGCGAAGGGCTGCCCTACCGCACCTCGTGGCTGACCGACGATCCCGGCTACAACATGACGCTCGGCGCTTCGCACCTCGACGACCTCCTCGACATGTTCGAGGGCTCCTACATCATGACCGCTGCGGCCTACAATGCCGGTCCGCGCCGCCCGAAACAGTGGGTGATCGACTATGGCGATCCGCGCGACGGCGAGGTCGATCCGGTCGACTGGGTCGAGCTTGTGCCCTTTTCCGAGACCCGCAACTATATCCAGCGCATCCTCGAGAACGTGCAGGTCTACCGCCACCGGCTGACCGGCGAACCGGCCGAGATCAGGATCAGCCAGGACCTTGCCCGGGGCCGCCGGTGAGGGCCATGGCGAGCCGGCGCCAGCCCGGCTGGTCGATGGTTTCCGCGCGCGCTTCCGGATCGATCCCGGCGGCCTCCAGCCAGGCATGCACATCGCGCCCGCGCGCCCTCGCAGGTGCCTTCAGGCTCGCCCGCAGCATCTTGCGCCGCTGTCCGAATGCGGCGGCGGTGATCTCCTCCAGCATCGCAAGGTCGCCGAACCGGTCGGCCTCGGGCAGGGGTTCGAGCACCACGACCGCGCTGTCCACCTTCGGCGGCGGCCGGAACGCGCCGGGCGGCAGGGTGAAAGCAACATGCGCCCGCGCCACGGCAGCCGTCAGCACGGCCAGCCGCCCATAGTTCGGGTCGCCCGGCACGGCACATATCCGCAGGGCCACTTCCTTCTGGAACATCAGCGCCATGCTGCCGCGCCAGTCGGCCGCCTTTAGCCACGAGACAAGAAGCGGCGTGCCGACATTGTAGGGCAGGTTCGCGACGATCATCGCCGGGAGGGTCCCGCCCGCCGCCATGACGAGGTTCTCCCAGCGGGCCTTGCGCGCATCGCCCTGGTGCACGTGCAGGCGGCCTTCGGCAGCCTCCGGCCAGCGGCCGAGCGCCTCGGCAAAGCGGGCATCTGCCTCGACCGCGACGAGGCAGGCAGCGCCGAGGTCGAGAAGCGCCCGGGTCAGGCCGCCCGGGCCCGGGCCGACCTCGATCACCGTGCGCCCCGCGACCGGCCCGGCAGCGCTCGCCGCCCGCCTCAGGATGTCGGGATCGAACAGGAAATGCTGGCCGAGCGCCTTGCGCGCCGGGGCAACCGTCAGCGGCGGCCGGCCGGGCTCAGCCATCTCGGCGGCGGGCGGCATTGGCAGCAGCAAGCCGGATCGCTGCGATCAGGCTGTCCGCCCGGCAGGTTCCGGCCGCCGCCGCGTCATAGGCCGTGCCATGGTCCGGGCTCGTCCGGACGATCGGCAGGCCGAGCGTGACATTGACCCCGCCCCAGAAATCGAGCGTCTTGACCGGGATCAGGCCCTGGTCATGGGTCATGGCGATGACGGCGTCGAACCGGCCGCCGAGCGCCTCGGCAAAGAGCGTGTCGGCGGAGCGGGCGTCCGACATGTCGGTCCCGCGCGCCCGCAGCGCCTCGGCAGCCGGATTGATGATCTCGACCTCCTCGCGCCCGATCGTGCCGGATTCCCCGGCATGCGGGTTCAGCCCGGAAAAGGCGAGGCGCGGTGCTGCCAGACCGAAGTCGCGCCTCAGCCCGGCATCGACGATCCCGCCGATCCGGACGAGGCCCTCGACCGACAGAGACTGCGCCGCCTCGACAAGCGGCATATGGATCGTCGCGAGCGCGACCCTGAGCCCGCCGCCGGCCAGCATCATCACCGGGTATGGCACCGTCCCGCCAGGCCCGGCGCAGAGCGCTGCCAGATATTCGGTATGGCCGGGAAACTGGAAGCCTTCCCCGTAAAGCAGTGCCTTGCTGACAGGATTGGTAACGAGCGCGCCCGCGTCCCCGCTCCGGACAAGGGCAACGCCTTGCCGGATGGACGCGAGGATGCAGGGGGCCGTCGCCGGATCGGCTTCGCCCGGTCTCGGAACGGGGCAGGGCACGCCCGTTCCGAGCACCGGCAGGCCGTGCCGGAAAGCATCCCGCGCTTCATCCGGTGCCGAAATCGGCACGGCCCTCCCGCAGGCTTTGAGGACGTCCTGCGCGCCGGCGATGAAGAAGCATGTCCCCTCGTCCTTCAGCGCAAACCAGGCCGCGTGGCTTATCTGCGGCCCGCATCCGGCCGGGTCGCCCATGGTCAGCACGAGGGGAAGGTCGCTGGCGCGGCTCATGGCCGAGGTGTGTCCTGCCTCGCGGGCCGTTTGGCAAGGGGCCATGGGCCAACGGGCGGGCCGCCATGCCTTGGCATTTCTGCCGCCGTCGGAACAGGCCTAGCGGAAGAGGATCGTCGCGTCGCGACGGGCGTCCCGCAATTCCCGGTCGGAGATCATGCCGAGTTCCTGCCCGAAGAGCTGGTTCTCGATCTGGTCGCGGCTAGGCAGGTTCTCGACCCCGTCCTGCCGCGCACAGAGGATGATGGACGACCAGCCCGCCCCGATCTCGAACGGCACGCTCGCCTCGCCGACCGCCAGTGGGCTGACCAGGGCTTGCGAGTTCTCGGCGAGCTCGGAGAGCATGGTGTCGCCAAGATCGACCGCCAGCAGGTTCTCGTCGCCCTCCGCGACCCGCTCGACCGAGTCGCAGCCGTCGAGCCGGTCCACCGCCCGCTCCAGCGTCTCGATGTCGCCATTGGTGGCGACGATCTGCTTCAGTGTGATCGTGGAGGTCTCCTCGGACGGCTCCCGCTTGCCGCGCAGGGCAAGGATATAAACGCCCTGCTCGGTCGCCACGGGCTCGAGTATGCCGGGCCCCGGCGCTGCCTCGACCGCCGCGGCAAGGGCCGGATCCAGATCCTCAAGCGCCACCCAGCCCATGTCGCCCCCGGTCGAGGCGGTCGGGGCCGACGAGAACCGCTGGGCGGCGACGCGGAAGGGCGCGCCCTGGCGCAACTGCTCGACGATCGAGGCGGAAGCGGCCTCGGCCTGCACCCGCGACTCTTCGTCTGGCGCAAACAGGAAGATTTCGGCTAGCTGGTAGGCCGTTTCCTGCGAGCTGCGCTTCAGCCGCTCGATCTGGTCCTCGATCTGGTTCTCGGAAATCCGGATGCGCGACCCGTAGAGGCCCTGCATGATGCGCCGCCAGCCAATGTCGGCGCGGATTTGCTCTTCGAGCGTGACCGGGCTGATGCCAACGCCGGAGAATTGCTGGTAGAGCGTCTCGCGGTCGACGCCTGCCTGCTCGGCAATGTCGGCGACGGACCGGGCAATGTCGCTCTCGCTGATCTCCAGTTCCCGCTCCTTGGCCGCCTGCAATTGCAGGCGCTCCTCGATCAACTGTTCGCGCGCCGTTCCGGCAAGCTGCTGCATCACTTCGGGTGTCGGCTCGGTGCCAAGCGTCATCATCAGCATCCGCGTGCGCTGGCGGATGTCGAAAAACGAAATCGGCTCGTCATTGACGACGACGGCAACGCCTTCAAGCTGCGTCATGTCCTCCTCTTCGGGGGTCTGCGCACTGGCGCTGGCAACCCAGAAAGCGAGGAGGCTGGCGCTGAGAATGGTCCGGAACATGGACAGGTACTCCGCTGGCTGGTGCTGGCGCGAGGAGCCAGCAATGCATCCCTGAAACTCGCAAATTGTCGTTCTGATGGCAATTCCGCAGGACAGTCGCCAGACAGGGTGCTCAGCCGCCGAACTCGCCGAGCGACTTGAACGAGAACCTGAAGAAGAAGGAATCATTCGGTCCGAGGGTCCGGTCGAGGGCTTCGGACCGCGTATAGGCCACCTCGAAGCGCGAGCAATTGTCTTCGTAGACGATGCCGAACGAGCGCTGCAGGTCGCTGTTCGCCGTCAGGTCGCGCAACTGGCTGTAGCGGAGGAAGTAATTCCGCGTCAGCCGGAGCGCGCCGCCGAGGTCGATCCCTTCATCCGGCGTGCCAACCAGGGGCCGGATGTCTTCGTCGACCCGGAAATACCGGGCAGATCCCGAGACCCGCCAGAAACCGGTCGTCGCCCGGGCGTCGATCCGGTTCAGCGCCAGGCTGTCGTCATCGAGGCGGACCCGGGCCTCGACGCGCAGCGGATTGCCGAAATCGGCCGAGACGCCGCCGACCCAGTCCGACGAGGTGCCGTCGAGGTTCGAGGCGACATCGAACGCGTCGTCGGCCCGCGAGCGCCAGCGCCGCCCGGCAATCGCGCTGATCGCCGGGCCGGACTTGAACCGCGCCGTTCCGGTGACCCCGACCGACAGCCGGCCGTCCCCCTCATAGAGGTCGTAATTGTCGAAGCCGTTGGACTCGAAGAGGTTCGACTCGTCGAATTCGGCGAGCAGGCTGTCCTCGACCGGTATGGCGTCGTCGTTCGTGTTGGAGAGGCCCCATGCCCCCAGCACAGCCGGCTCGACGATGAGATCGACCGCCTTTCCCGGCCGGACGAGCGGCCAGGATACTTTCGTCCCGGCCGAGCCGACAACCCGCGTCACGTTGGGCTGACCGGAGGCTGCTTCGCTGAGATCGTAATAGTCGCCGCGGACATCGGCGAACGGTTCGACCACGACGCCGCCCGGCAGGACATGCGTCTGCGACCATTCCGCCCCGAGCGAGACGCGGCGGCTGTCCGGGTTGATGTCCGGACTGCTGCCGGCCGAGGCATCCCGGGCGAGCGTCGCCGACGACGCGCTGACGGACGCCCGGCCATAGCGGCCAAGGTCGAAAAGCTTCTCCGAGAACACAAGCGGCGTGACGATGGGGGATTCCGTCACGGACGGCGAATCGGCCCGCAGGTCCTGGAAGAACAGCACCGACCCGTCGGCATAGAACGTCTCGGTCTGGCCGACGACGAAGGCCTGCGACAAGAGCGTGAGCGGCTGGCCGTCATAGAGGCCGCGCCGCACGTCCTCGCCATCAATGGAATAGCGCCGCGTGAACAGGTCGTCGCTCGCCCGCTCGACGCCGAACCCCCAGCTCCATGTGTCATTGGCGCGGAACGCTCCCGTGGCAAAGACATGCCCGCGTACCTCTTCCTCGCCGAAACGGTTGCCGCCATTGTCGAAGTCGCGCTCGTAGGTGATGCTGCCCTTGGCGTTCAGTTCGCCGGACCAGAAGCGCTTGCGGTACTCGATCTCGGCGAGCGGCCGCACGCGCGTGTAGACGGTCGGCGTGATCGTCAGGTCCGATGACGGGGAGAGCACCCGGTAATAGGGCTGGCCATAGACGCCGCCGAGGCGGTTCGACACGCCGATCTTGGGGAAGAGGAGGCCGGACCGGCGTCCGGCCGTCGGGTCCGGGTGGAAGAAATAGGGCAGGTAGAAGACCGGGATGCCGCCAATCTCGAGCACGGCATCGCGATAGGAAATGATGTCATTGTTCTGGTCGAGCACGGCCCGGCGCGCCCGCAGGGCCCAGGTCGGGCGGACGCCGTCCTCCTCGCACACTTCGCAGGCCGTGAAGATCGCCTGGTCGAGTGCATTGATCCCGTTGGACTGGCGCACGGCCGAATTGGAACTCGCCACGCCGCCGCCGTCCGGCAGCCGGATCGAATAGCCGACCGCATAGCCCTCGCTCAGCGTGTCGTTGACTTCCACCTCGTCGGCGAAGTTTTGTGTTCCGTCGGCATCGAGGATTGCGACGTTGCCGGTCGCCCGCACCTTGCCGGTGCGCTTGTCGTACACGACCCGGTCGGCGCGCAGCACCCGCCCGCCATAGGACGCCTCAACATTGCCGGTCGCGATGATGACAAGCCCGTCTTCTTCCTGCGCGATGGCGTCCGCTTCCAGCACGACCTGTTCGGCGGCCGCTGCGTCCTGCGCCGCCGCCCCGGACGCGCCGTGAACGAGGACAAGTCCCGCTGCCAACCAAAGGGACCAGTTGCCCAAGACCACTCACTCCTGCGCTCGCGGGCCTTTCTGGCCTGCCGGAAACAGTCCCGTCCTGCTTAGTGTGGCCCCGGCGCGAGGTCCAGACGGGATGTCTGTTGGCCCCCGGCTTTTCAGCGCGGCTCCCCGCCGTCGCGGTCCGCCAGCGCCGCCAGTCCGCCTGCGAGCGTCATCGCCTCCCCGGCGAGTTCCAGCTCGACAAGGATCGCCGCGCAGCGCCCCGGGCCAAGTCCGCAGGCCCGCGCGATCTCCTCGATCGGCATGGCATTCGGCGACAGGGCTTCCCGGACGAGGGCAATCTGGCCGGGCGGCGGCCGGCCGGGGTCCGGCTCGTCCTCGAAGCACGGTCCCTCCGCCATGGCGAGGCGGCCGGTTCCGGGACCGGACAGGATCTCGGCAACATCCCCGGCCGAACAGACGAGGGCGGCGCCCTGCCGGATCAGCCGGTTCGTCCCGGCCGCGCGCGGGTCGAGCGGCGAGCCCGGCACGGCCATAACCTCGCGCCCCTGTTCGACAGCGGTTCGCGCCGAGATCAGCGAGCCCGACCGTTCGGCCGCCTCGATCACCACCGTTCCGAGCGCGAGGCCGGTTATCAGCCGGTTGCGGCGCGGGAAGTCCCTGGCCGTCGCCCGGTGCCCGAACGGGCTTTCGCTGATGATCGCGCCGCGCTCGGCGAGGGCGGCATAGAGGCGGTCATGCTGGGGCGGGTAGACATGGTCGATGCCGCCGCCGAGGACGGCGACCGTGCCGGTTGCGAGCGCCGCCGCATGGGCCTCGCCGTCAATCCCGCGCGCCAGGCCGGAGACGATGACGTAGCCGGCAGCCCCGAGCCCGGTGGCCATGTCGCGGGCGATCTTGCGTCCCGCCGCCGAGGCGTTGCGCGCCCCGACTATGGCAACGGCCGGCCGGTTGAGCAGGCCGGTCCCGCCCAGCACGGCGATCATCGGCGGGGGCGGGTCGATCGCGGCGAGGAGCCTTGGATAGTCAGGCTCGCAGGCAGCCAGGAGCCGCGCGCCATAGGCCGCCGTCCGGTCGATTTCCTCTTCGATGGCAAGGACGCCGGGCGGCACGAGCGCCGCTGTCCGCCCGGCCTGGCGAGAAAGGTCCGGCAAGGCCTCGAGGGCCGCCGCCGCAGAGCCGTAGCGCCGGAGAAGCTGGCTGAACGTCACCGGCCCGATGCTCGGCGTCCGGACGAGGCGCAGCCAGTCCCGCCGCTCGACCGCCGACAGCGTGCGAGGGGTCACCCGCCGGGCTCCTTGCGGGTCCCGAACCGGGGTTCCTCGCCCCGCATCAGGCGGCCAAGATTAGCCCGGTGCGTCCAGAAGACGAGGCCGGACAGGAAAGCGAGGATGCCGGTCGCGTAGCCGGTCTCGCCCAGCATGTAGGCGCCAGCGGGCACGGCAGCGGCGGCGGCAAGGGCCGCAAGCGATGAAATGCGGGTCAGGGCAAAGAGGCCGAGCCAGATCGGCGCGCCGAC
>CAYSED010000014.1:16215-19054 GCA_964429935.1 uncultured Hyphomonadaceae bacterium | reverse complement strand
CCCGCCGGGCCGCCAGGGGCAAGGTGATGCCTCGGGGCCAGCGCCGCCCCCCGGGGGCGGGCCCCTGCCATGACGCAAAGCCGAGCAGGCCCGCATAGGTGGCGACGCCCTTGCCCCCCCTGAAGCCGAGCCAGACCGGATAGCAGTGGCCGACAAAGGCGGCGGCTCCGGCAGCGAGCCCGGCATTGTGCGAGAACAGCGAGGCGAACAGGACGACGGCAAGGCCCGCCTTGAAACTGTCGGCGACAAGGGTCGCAAAGGCGAGATCCTTCCGTCCCGTCCGCAGGACATTGGTCGCGCCGATATTGCCGGACCCGATGGCGCGAATGTCGCCAAGCCCGGCCGCCCGCGTGATGACGAGGCCGAACGGGACCGACCCCATGAGATAACCGCCCAGAACGGCAAGGCCCCAGGCCGAAATGTCCGCCATTGGCATAAACTCCCTGTCTGGCCCGGCCGCACGGCCAGCCTGTTCGACAGGCCAAGACTAGACCCGGTCCGGGCCCGGCGGCAAGGCGCACGGTCCCCGGTTGAGCGGTTCTGCACTTGGTTCCGGAGCGCCCGGCAGGTGCCCCGCTCAGGCGTCGCGGCGCGCCACGGGCGTTGATATTCCGCTCAGTGACTGGCGGCGCAGCAGTTCCCGGCGGAACCGGTAATACTCGGCCGGCCGCCCGCCCGTGCCGGTCTCGAGCGCGCCGGTACCCTCGACAAGTCCGGTCCGCTCCAGTGCGCGCCGGAAGTTCTGCTTGTGCAGCCGAAGCCCGAGAATGGCTTCGGCGGCGGCCTGCAGGGCCGACAGGGTGAACCGGTCCGGCATCATGTCGAACAGGACAGGGCGGTATTTCAGCTTGCCGCGCAGGCGGGAAATCGCCGTGGCGAGGATGCGGCGGTGGTCGGAGGCCATCGGGTCGCCCAGCACGGGCAGGGCCGCGCTGAGTCCGGCATCGCGCGTCGCCTCGGCGACAAGCCCCGCTTCGTAGAGGAGTTCATAGCGCTCGAGCGCCCGCTCCTCGACCCAGGCCTGGCCCTGCAGGCCGAAAGCAAGGCGCGCGCGGTCCATCCGCTGCGGATTGCCGGCCGCCCAGGTCAACAAGTGGGGCGCGATCACCTTGTCGATGACGGACGGTCGCGCCGGGCGGTGGTCCTCCCAGGGAAAATGCGCATACCAGCTCTGCCATTCGGCGGCGAACTCGGCCTCCGGTTCCGCCGCCTCCGCCGTCAGGGCCAGATAGCCGACGGAGACCGTGCGCGCGGTGTCGGCGGCGTCCGGGATAACGGCATGGGGCGTGTCCCGCCCCTGGTCGCCGAACGTGTAGAGCTGCTCGACATGGCCGAGCGCGAAGCCGGTCTGCCGGGACACCCAGCCGCGCAGGGCAAGCTCGAAGGTCCGGTCGGCCGCCGGATCGAACTTGCCGTAGGGCAGGGCCGGCATGCTGTCGGCCCGGCGGGTCTCGACACACACCGGCATGGCGTCCTCGAGCGAGACGATCACCGCCGACAGGCCGATCAGGAGGTCCGTGCTCATGCCGGGTGCGCCGCCTCGATCTCGGCCAGCAGGGCGGCATGGCGGGTGAGGAAAGCGCCCTGCGCGCGGTCCGGCGGTTCCGGGACGAGCGTCAGGCGGCAGTTCCCGGGCGGGTGTCCGAAGAAGCGGTCCGCCTCGGCGGCCGAGAACCCGGCAAGCTGCACGGCTTCGTGCCACGCACAGATCCGGTCGGCCTCCTTGATCCGGTCCTTCAGCCGTTTCGGCGTGCGCGCGGGCAGCCCGAACCGCAGGTGGATCGCCTCTTCGAGTCGCTTCTCGACCCCCTTGTAGCTGTCGCCGAGAATGGCCTTGAACGGCGAGATCATGTCGCCGATGACATCACCGAATGCTGCGCGACCGAGAAGGCATGCTGCCCGGATGTCTGGCCGTTCCAGCGGGCCACCCGGGCAAGCCCGTGGGCAATGTCCTCGATCTCGATGTCGAACGGCGACGGTTCGATCAGGTCGAGCCGTCGTCCCGACAGCATGCGCTGCCAGGCGCGGGGAGGATTGACGGATTTCGCTGCACGGCTCGCCATGCGCCCAGTCTTTAAGCCTTTGTTCGCCAAGGTAAAGAAATGGCGGCAATCCGGTTACGCTTTCGCCCCGGTCCGGCCGCATTGGACTCAGGTCTCGTTAAGACCGCCGCGCCATACTCGCCTCAACAGATAACAGCCGGAAACAGGGTGACTTGCCGATGCTCGACCTCATGATGACCGCCGCCCACAACCCGGTGACCCCTTGGATCGTCCTCGCCGGGGTCGGCATCCTGTTCCTGGTCGAGGCCTGGCAGGCAAGCCATGTCGCCCTGCTCGGCGACATGTTCGCAGAAGGCCAGGACGACTGACCGGCATTCCAGCCGATAAACGAAAGCTCCGCCGCCGGTCCCGGCAGCGGAGCTCTCAGTCCATGAGCCCGAAATCCTACTCGACCGGATTGCCGTCCGCGTCGAGCTCGACGATCTCGTAGCCGAGCTCGGTCACGCTCGGGAGGATCACGTCCTTGTCGCCTACCACGACGATGACCATCTCGCTTGTGTCGAGATAGGCCTTCGCGAGCGCGTTCACCTCCTCGACCGTCATGTTGGCGAGGATCTGCTTCTGTTCGTCGACGAACCCGTCCGGAAGGTCATAAGTCAGGATGTTCGAGATGAAGCCGAGCTTCTGGAACGGCGTTTCATACGCCCGCGCGTCGCGCTGGCCGATGGCGCTCTTTGTGAAGGCAAGCTCTTCTGCGGTGATGCCGCTCTCGAAATAGGCATTCATCTCGTTCACGAACTGGCGGATGGAGTCTGCCGTCGAGTCGGTCCGCACGC
>CAYSED010000014.1:9936-16205 GCA_964429935.1 uncultured Hyphomonadaceae bacterium | reverse complement strand
CACGCCGGCCTGCGCGGTGAACGAGCCATAGTCCTCGTTGCCGGCGAAGAACGAGAAGGCCCCGTAGCTGTAGCCCTTGTCTTCCCGCAGGTTGAGGTTGATGCGGCTGTTGAAGGCCCCGCCGAGGACGAAGTTCATGATGCCCGCCCGGTAATACTCGCCCGTCGCGTCAAACGGGATCGCCCGCTTGCCGATGCGGATTTCTGACTGCGCGGCGTCCGGCTTGTCGATCAGGTAGAGCGTTCCGGCGGCAAGCTCGGGGAACGGGTTCAGCGGCGCGGTCTCGACCGGAGCAGCTTCCCAGTCCGACAGGAAGGCGAGCTGGCTCGCCATTTCCGCTTCCGACAGGTCGCTGACGGCAACGACCGATGTCACCGCTGCCGAGAAATTGTCCCGGTAGAAGGCTTTCACGTCATCGAGCGTGATCGCGCTGACCGTCGCGGTGAGGCCCTGGCCCGGATAGGCGACCGCATTGTCGCGGCCATAGAGGATCTGGTTGTACACGCCTGACGCGGTCACGGCGGGCTGGGTCTTCGAGAACTCGATTCCCTGCAGCGCCTGCGCCTTCAGGCGGGCGAAGTCCTCTTCCTTGAAGCCAGGCTGGAAAAGCCGCTCGGCGGCGATATCGAGCGTTTCGCCGAGATTCTCTGTCAGCGACCGGACCGTCACGGTGATGAAGTCGTCGCCTGAGCCGATCGTGATCTGAGAGCCGAGCAGGGCAAGCCGGTTGGACAGATCCTCATTGGTCGAGATTTCCGTTGCCTCGCCGAGCATCCCGGCAGTCATGTCGGCCAGGCCAAGCTTGTCGAGCGGCTCGTTGCGCTGGCCGGTCTTGATCCGGATCTGGAGGGCCGTGGTCGGCGTCTCGGTATTCAGCGCGCCGAGCACCTTGATTCCGTTGCCAAGCTCGGTCCGGTAAAGCTCCGGCAGGGCGAGGGCGAGATCGACATCCGAGGCCGGCGGCTGCACCGAGCGGTCGAACGTGTCGGCCGGTTCGCGCAGGGCAAGGCCCTCGGCCGACGGAGCGTCCGGGATCGTCCGCTCGTAGCGCTCCCAGGTATCCGGACCGGCAATGCCCTCGATCTGGCCCTTCGGGACGATCGACATGATGACGGCTGGCTTGCCCCTGATATACTGCTCATAGACGCGCAGCACGTCGTCTGCCGTGACGTTCTCGTAGCGCGCCACTTCCTCCCGGATATAGTTCGGATTGTTCGCGAATGTCTCGAAGAAGGCGAGCTGGCTCGCCTTGCCGGAGACGCTTTCGAGCCCGAAGACGAGCCCCGACACGATGCCCGCCTTGACGCGGGCGAGGTCGTCCGGCTCGACGCCGCGCGTCTCGAATTCCTCGAGCGAGGCGCGGATGATGTCCTCGACCTGCGACAGCGTCGTTCCGGTCGCCGGGTTCGGCAGGGCGAGGAGCGTGAACTGGCAGGCAAGCTCGGCGCAGCCATGGTTCGCCTGCGCCTGCACGGCCTTCCCGTCGCGCACGAGGTTCTTGTACATGAGCGAGGTGCGCCCTTCGCCGAGAATCGAGTTCAGCACGTCGAGCGGGGCCTCGTCGGGATGGCGCGCCGCAACCGTCGGCCATGACATGTAGAGCAGCGGCAGGGCGACATTGTCTTCGAGCGAAATATAGCGGTCCGCGTCGAGCGTGACCGGCACGGGCACCGGATCCTCGACTGCCGGGCCGGCCGGAATCGGTCCGAAATACTTATTCACCCATTCGAGCGTCTCCTGCTCGTTCAGGCGTCCGCCAATGGTCAGCACGGCATTGTTCGGGCCGTACCAGCGCAGGAAGAAGCGCTTGAGATCGTCAAGGTCGGCCCGGTCAAGGTCCTCGAGATAGCCGATCACGCTCCAGGAATAGGGATGGCCTTCAGGGAAAAGCGCTTCGCCGACGCGTTCTCCGAGGAGGCCGTAGGGCGCGTTGTCGACCCGCTGGCCGCGCTCGTTCTTCACCGTCTCGCGCTGGACCTCGAATTTCTCCTGCGTCACGGCCGGCAGCAGGAAGCCCATCCGGTCGGCCTCGAGCCAAAGCATCTTTTCGAGCTGGTTGGCCGGAGCGGTCTCGAAATAATTCGTCCGGTCCGAATTGGTCGTTCCGTTCAGCGTGCCGCCAGCTTCGGAAATGATCTTGAAATGCTCCTCGTCGCCGACATTTTCCGAACCCTGGAACATCATGTGCTCGAAGAAGTGCGCAAATCCGGACTTGCCGACCTCCTCGCGGCCCGAGCCGACATGATAGGTGACATCGACATGCACGAGCGGGTCGGAATCGTCCTCGTGCAGGATGACGGTCAGCCCGTTCGGCAGGAGGAATTTCTTGTAGGGAATGACGATCTCGTCGCCCGTGCGCTCCACCGTCTCGACAAGCGTGATCCCGCCCGGATAGGCCGGTTCCGAGGCAGCGGGCGCAGCCGTCTCGGCAAGGCCCGTAGGGCCGGCCGGAACCGTGTCGCAGGCGGCAAGCACGAGCCCGAGGGCGGCGGTCAGGAGAAAGCGCTGGCGCATGAAATATCCTCTTTGGTTATTGCCGGAAACAGGCATGGACTGTCAGGTTGTTAACCCTATTAAGAGCGGTTCCGGCCATTGGCTAGTCGTTATTCCGCAAAAACTTGCTGTTTATCGATCAAATCTGCGCGGGCCGCCTATTGCAGGCGCTCCGCAGCCTTTTCCGCAAAATAGGTGATGATCCCGGATGCGCCCGCCCGTTTGAACGAGAGGAGCGTTTCCATCATCACGCGGTCGCCGTCGATCCAGCCGTTCTGCGCAGCGGCCATGATCTGCGCATATTCGCCGGACACCTGGAACACCAGTGTCGGCACCGAGAAGGCCTGCCGCACGCGCCAGACGATGTCGAGATAGGGCAGGCCCGGCTTGACCATGACCATGTCGGCCCCCTCGGCAATGTCGAGGGCGACCTCGCGCAGGGATTCGTCGCTGTTGGCCGGGTCCTGCTGATAGGTCTTCTTGTCGCCGATCAGGGCGGACGCCGACCCGATGGCATCCCGGTAGGGCCCGTAGAAGCCGCTCGCATATTTCGCCGCATAGGACAGGATCAGCGTGTTCGCGTGGCCTGCCGCCTCAAGCGCGGCGCGGATCGCCCCGATCCGGCCGTCCATCATGTCAGAGGGTGCCACCACGTCGGCGCCCGCACCGGCCTGAACCAGCGCCTGCCGCACGAGCATGTCCGTGGTCTCGTCATTGAGGACACGGCCGACTTCGTCGATCAGCCCGTCATGGCCGTGGCTCGTGAACGGGTCGAGCGCGACATCGCAGATGATCCCGACCTCCGGCGCGGCCGCTTTCATCGCCCGGATCGCTCTCGGCACGAGCCCGTCCGGGTTCAGGCTTTCCGATCCGTTCGCGTCCTTTTTCGACGGGTCGATGTTCGGGAACACGGCAATCGCCGGGATGCCGAGTTCGCGTGCCCGCACGGCGGCTTTCGCGAGTTCGTCGACATTCAGCCGGTCAACGCCCGGCATCGATGCCACCGGCACGCGGGGCGCCGGGCCGTCATGCGCGATGAGGCTCCACACGAGGTCGCCGGGTGCAAGGCGCGTCTCGGCGGCAAGTTCGCGTATCCACGGGGCCTGGCGCATCCGTCGCAGGCGCGTCGCCGGAAAGCGCTGGGGGAAAACCTGGTCTGTCATGCCCGGTGTGTGGCACCTCTCCCGTCGCTTGTCACCCGCCGGCGCAACAGGGCGAACCGCCGGACCGGACGACGCATGAAGCAGCGCTTCGACACGTCGAGCTCTGCGGCCTGCATCGCCTCGATCTCCAGCATCCAGTCGGTCATGCGCCGCCGCGGAATTTCCTTGAAGCCGAGGCTTGCATAGAAAGGCCCGTTCCACGGAACCTCCCGGAAGGTCGACAGGATCACCGCGTCGGCGCCCCGCGCCTCGGCGAGCGGGAACAGCGCCATCATCAGCGCCCGTCCGAGCCCCTTGCGGCCATGTGCCGGATCGACCGAGATCTGGTCCAGATAGAGCACCGGCGGCTTGACCTGGCAGAGCGCGAAGCCGACCGGGCCTTCCCCGTCCGCCGCCACGAGCACGAGCCCGCTCTCGATCGACCGGGACAGCACGTCCGCCGGCACGCTCTCGGGGATCGCCGACATGCCGGGGATCAGCCCCGTCGGCCGGAACAGTTCAGATGCAGCCCGGTCCGCCGCCAGGATCGCCGGAATGTCGCCCTGCACGGCGGCCCGCATTTCGTAGCCTGCCGGCAAGCCTGCCATTGACCTGTCGCCCCCCTGTGGCATCTCTCGGCCTGAACCCTAGCCAAAGATGGAGCGCGCGCCAATGAGTGCACCGTTCACCGACGAACAGGTCATGATCCAGGACATGGCCCGGCGCTATTCCGCCGAGCGGCTCGCCCCCCATTCGGAGCGCTGGGACGAGGAGAAGCATTTCCCCGTCGATGTCATCAGGGATGCCGCGAGCCTCGGCTTTGCCGGCATCTATGTCGGCGAGGACGTCGGCGGCTCGGGCCTCAGCCGCCTCGACGCCGTGCTGATCTTCGAGCAGCTCTCCATGGGCGACGTATCGACCGCCGCCTTCATCTCCATCCACAACATGGCAAGCTGGATGATCGACCGGTTCGGGTCGCCGGAACAGCGCCAGGAATGGCTGCCGCGCCTCACCGCGATGGACCTGATCGCGAGTTATTGCCTGACCGAGCCCGGCTCGGGCTCCGACGCCGCGTCCATGGCGACGCGGGCGGTCCGCGACGGCGGCGACTATGTCCTCTCCGGCACCAAGCAGTTCATCTCCGGGGCGGGCGTCTCCGATGTTTATGTCGTCATGGCCCGCACGTCCGATGACGGCGCGAACGGCGTCTCGGCCTTCATCGTCGAGAAAGGCGCGCCCGGCCTGTCCTTCGGGGCGAATGAGCGCAAGATGGGCTGGAACTCCCAGCCGACCCGCCAGGTCATCTTCGACGAGGTCCGCGTGCCGGTCCGCAACCGCGTCGGCGAGGAAGGCCACGGCTTCCGCTTCGCCATGGCCGGGCTCGACGGCGGCCGCCTCAACATCGCGGCCTGCTCGCTCGGCGGCGCGCAGTTCGCCCTCGACCGCGCGCTCGCCTATGCCCGCGAGCGCAGGCAGTTCGGCAAGGCCATCGCCGACTTCCAGGCAACGCAGTTCAAGCTCGCCGACATGGAGACCGAGCTTCAGGCCGCCCGCGTCATGCTCTACGAGGCAGCTGCGCGCCTCGACGCCCGCACGCCGGATGCAACCCGCTGGTGCGCCATGGCCAAGCGCTTCGTCACCGACACCGGCTTCAGGGTCGCCAATGACGCGCTGCAGATCCATGGCGGCTATGGCTACCTGAAGGACTACCGCGTCGAGCAGACCGTCCGCGACCTCCGGGTCCACCAGATCCTCGAGGGCACCAACGAGATCATGCGCGTCATCATCTCGCGCGACCTGTTGAAATCTCACAGCTAGAGCGCTTTCGACTTCAGCGGAAGCGCGACAAGCGACCAAGGGTCGCCCGGCGCCCCTGCGCCGCCCCCGCGGAGCCCTCGGCGCCAGCCGACTGGCGTGAGCGAGAGAACAGCGACGAGCGATTCCGCCACAGGCGGAATGGCTCTAGGTCCGGCTTAAGGCAAGGCGTTCAGGAGCCCGAACGCCCCGTCCCGTACCGGCATGTAGACAGGGTTCTCGCTGAGGCTTGCGGGCACATAGAGGGCATGGGCGAAGGCCTTGAGATTGTGCAGCCGGGCGAGCGCCGCCTCGGACCCGAAAGCCTCGTTCCAGTCTGCAAGAGGGGCCGGGTCGGCAAGCGAGATGAACCAGGCTTCCCAGTCGTCCGCATCGAAAGCCTCCCGCGAGGCGATGATGAGGAGCGCCCGCGCCAGCCTCTCCGGTTCGCCGAAGACATAGGCGTGGCCGTCCCGCGCCGCTGCCTGCGAGCCGAGCGCGTCCCGCAGCCGCCCGAGCCCGTCCGCGCCGATCGCGGGATTGAGCGCCAGTTGCAGCGCGAAGTCCGCCCCGTGCGCGACGCCGTGCCGCCAGCCATCTTCTTCGTCAAAGCCGCGATAATCGGTCACGCCGGACAGGTAGCCTGCTGCCGCCCGAACGAGCCCTGATCGCTGCTCGACAGTCAGGAAGGCTTCCACCCGGTCGGTCCGGGCAAGTTCGGCGAGCGCGAGCGCCGCGAACGGCCGTCCGAACCCGTCCGGGTCCGGCGCTTCAAGGCGCGCCGAAAGTGTGCCGATGAGATCCAGCCTCGCCGCTTCGGACACCGCGCCGCCGCGCAGC
>CAYSED010000014.1:0-9926 GCA_964429935.1 uncultured Hyphomonadaceae bacterium | reverse complement strand
ACCGGTGCCGCCCAGCACGAGCCCGAGGCCGTCAGTGAGCCACGACTCCCAGGAGTAATCGCCGCGCAGCAGGGCGGCAAGCCCCTCATAGCCGATCCCGTCGCGCAAGGCCGCGTCCGGCGCTTCAAGGCAGGCCGCGAGCTCGCGCGCGGCTCGGTCCGGCTCGGCCGTCTCGAACCCGCCCGCCCGCCATGCCGCAAGCGTGTCGCCCGCCAGCCCGAGCGGCGCGCAGGCGGGTGGCGATGATCCGGGCGTCTGAGCGCTGGCGCACGACGCCAGGACGAGCGCGCCGAATGCCGCCCTCCACGGTTTTCCTGTGGACATCATGTCAGGCCTCGATGTCGAACGTCATGCCGGCATGGGCGACAAGCCGCCGGACGAGCCGCTCGCCCAAGGCCGGTGCGGTCGTCCAGATGCCGCCCGGCGTGTCGGGGCAGTCGCGGATCAGGCAGATCGCGGCTTCGGCCAGCATCTTGGATGTCGAACCATAGCCAGGGTCCCGGTCACCCGTCACGCCGACGCGGATCGTCCGCCCGTCCGGCATCTCGCCGAGATAGAGGATGTCGTAATTGCCCGCGTCCCGCTCTTCCTTCGAGGGGCCTTCGCCGGGTTTCGGGCCGCCGTCACCGCCAAGCGGATTCGCGCGGGCGACCATGTCGGCCATCTTCCGGCCGTCCTCCCCGGGGCCGGTCACGACCATTTCGTCATATACGAAATCCTCGCCCCAGGCATGCCCCATAAGGGCATTCGACCGGTGCAGGTTCTTGGAATTGATCGTCGCCATGATGAACGGGGCGACCCACATGTCGAGTGAAGGGTCATGTTCGACCTTCATGCCGCTCGGCTGGTCCGCGCCCTTGAAGCCGGGCACGAGCGCGAACGGGTTCTGCAGAAGCGCGATGACCGAAGGGTCTTTCGCTGCCGCAGCCATCGTGGCCTTGAGGCTCGCCGCCGTGCCGCCCGAAAACGTCCCGTTCATCGCCCGCACCCGGCCCTTCACCCGCGGGACCGGCGCTCCGAAGCGCCTCACATCCTCGTTCTGCCGGGGCAGGACGCCGAGGTCCGTCGGGATGGAATCGAACCCGCAGGAGAACACGATCCGCGCGCCGCTCTTCATGGCGGCCGTCTCGTGCGCATCGATCATGCGGCGCATCCAGTTCGGCTCGCCGCAGAGATCGACATAGTCTGTGCCCGTCTCGACGCAGGCCGCGACAAGGTCCGAGCCATAGAGCTGATAGGGCCCGACCGTCGTGATGATGACCCTTGCGCGCCGCGCCATGCCCCGCAGGCTGTCCGGCCGGTCGGCGTCGGCCTCGACGAGCGGCGTATCGACCGGTAGGCCCGTCTCGTCGCGCACGCTGGCGAGCTTGGCAAGGCTGCGCCCGGCCAGCGCAAAGCTCAGGCTCGGGTCTTCGCCGTATCGCTCGTTCAGGTATTCGGCGACGAGGCGGCCGGTAAAGCCGCTCGCGCCATAGATGATGATGTCAAATTCGCGCGCCTCGCCCATCAGCGATCCTCCCGGCTTCTGCTTGTGCCGAAAGGATGGACCAGAGCCGGGCAGGGCGCAAACCCTGTTTGAAAGCTCAGTACTTGAACTCGATGCCGACCAGGTCGCCTTCCTGCCAGCGGCAGACGGCCTCGTGTTTCCTCGGAACGCCGGTGCCCTCGATCTCGACGGAGAAGGCCTTGGGCAGCTTCTTCACGGGACGGTCGAGGCGAACTTTCGCCCCGCTGACCGAAAGGTCGAGGACCTCGCCCTAGACGGACCGGAACAGTCCGAGCGACAGGCGGGCCGTGCGGCCGGACTTCGTCCGGCGCTCCCCGCGGGCATTGCCAATATCCAGGGACATGACATTCGCTTTCCTGTCAGGGTAAACCAGCTATCAGCCAATGATGAACAAGCCGTTGCCGCGACAGGGCATATTCAGGGAAAGCGCATGACAGGGACGACAATCATCCGGCAGGCAGGCGGTGTCGGCCATCTGACCCTCAACCGGCCCGAAGCGCTGCATGCGCTCACCGAGCCTATGTGCACGGCCATGCTCGCTGCCCTGTCGGACTGGGCGAGGGACCCGGGCATCCACATGGTCCTGATCGACCATGCCGAGGGCACGCGCGGCTTCTGCGCGGGCGGCGACATACGCATGCTGGCCGCGAGCGGGCGCGGCGACGGCGCCGAGGCGCGCCGGTTCTTCGCCGCCGAATACCGGCTGAACACGGCGATCCACAATTTCCCGAAGCCTTTCCTCGCCCTGATGGACGGCGTCACCATGGGCGGCGGCGTCGGGCTTTCGGTCCACGGCTCGCACCGCGTGGCGACCGAGCGGACCGTGTTCGCCATGCCGGAAACCGGGATCGGCCTTTTCCCGGATGTCGGCGGCGGCTGGTTCCTGCCGCGCCTGCGCGGCGAACTCGGCACCTGGCTCGCGCTGACCGGTGCCCGCCTGAAGGGCAGCGATGTTGCCGCCGCCGGGATCGCGACACATGTCCTGCCGTCCGAACTGGTGCCGAACCTGCGCCGCCAGGTGCTCGAGGCCGACTACAGCGCCGGGGCGGCCGAACTCCTCGGCGAGATCCTCCGCCGGGCCGGGCACGCCGTGCCGCCGGGTTCCTTCGAGCCGCACATGCCGGCCATCAACCGCTGCTTCTCGCAGCCCCGCGTCGAGGACATCCTCGCCGCGCTGGAAGCCGAAGGCACGGACTGGGCCGCCGAGCAGGCCGCAGCCCTCGCGGCGAAATCGCCCCGCACCCTGAAGGTCGCCCTGCGCCAGTTGCGCGAAGGGGCCGCCTTCGAGACCTTTGAGGACAATATGCGCAACGAGTACCGCATCGGCGCCCGCCTGGTCTGCAGCCATGATTTCCAGGAGGGCGTCCGCGCCGTCATCATCGACAGGGACAATGCGCCGAACTGGTCCCCGCCGGACCTCGCAGGCGTCGACGAGGCGATGGTGGACGCCGTGTTCGCGCCGCTTCCGGACGGCGAGGAACTGGTGTTCGGGCCGCGTTAAGCCGCAGCGAATATATATTAACCAAAACGGCATAGATAGGATTATCGAATAATTAGGAACATTTCCGTATATACATTCAAACTACAACAAAAGTTGAGTGGTGATGGAAATGAAAAATCTCTCGATGCAGGAAACTGCAGACACGGTCGCGGACTCCTTCCTGAAGTCCCTGTCGCTTCTGGAGCAGGCGCACCGCCGCCTCCATGATGTCGTCAAGGACGATCTGGAACGCAGCGGCGAGCGCAACCTGACCGGCGTGCAGGCGCTCCTGCTCTATGAAATCGGCGACGAGGACGTGCCGGCATCAGCGCTGCGGGCCCGCGGCGCCTTCGCCGGGACGAGCCTGTCCTACAACGTGAAAAAGCTCCAGGAGGGCGGTTATCTCAACCAGGTCCGCTCCGAGGCCGACAAGCGCACGGTCCACCTGTCGCTCACGCCGCGCGGCCTGAAGGTGCGCGACCGGGTGTCGAGCCTCTTCGACAAGCAGGCTTCCGCCCTCGAGCCGACGGCCAGCGTCCGCCATGACGACCTGAACCAGCTCAACAAGACCGTCTCCCGGCTCGAGCGCTTCTGGTCCGACCAGATCCGCTACCGGCTTTAAGGATCCGGAATTAAACATCAAAGGCCCCGCGACGCGGGGCCTTTCCCGTTTCTGCCGGGAATGTTTCCGGCCTTCGTTAACCTCGTATCAAGAAGCCCGTGCTTATATTGCTGTAGAACAGAATACGCGAATTGGACATTCGGGGCGTCATCAGTGCCGGGCAAACTCGCCCGGGACAGCAGAGGCCTTTGACATGTTTTTCCCCCGCAAGCCGTCCATCGACCCGGTCCGCCTCGAAAAGGCGGTCCAGACGTCCGGCGCGAAAGTCGTCCCGTTCGTGCGGCCGCCCCGGGAGAAGCGGCAGGAGAAACGCCTGCCGACCTGGCAGCGCTGCATCCTGCACGACAAGCGGTCCTGTCGCATCGACGGCGTCCTGATGAATTATACCGAGAAGGGCGCGCATGTCCGGTTCCGCACCCGCGAGACCCCGCCGCAGGATGTCATTCTCACCGTGCCCTCGCTCGGCATCAACCGCCCGGCCCGCATCGTCTGGTCCGAGCGCGGCGATATCGGCCTCGTCTTCCTCTGAGCCTCAGGCGAGGTCGCGGGCGCGGATTACCTGCCCGGTCCGGCGCTCGCCGTCGCCCAGCATGGGCACCATGTGCCGCGCGGCGTCCTCGGGCGCGGGCAGCGCGAGCGGGTCCTCGCCCGGCATGGCCTCGGCGCGCATGCCGGTACGGGTCGCGCCCGGGTCGAACAGGTTGACCCTGAAGCCCATCGCCTCGGTCTCGTCGGCCCAGCCGTTAACCATAGCCTCAAGGCCGGCCTTCGACGCCTGGTAGGGTCCCCAGAAGGCCCGGGGGCTCGAGGCGACCCTCGATGTCACGAACACGGCGCGCGGCGCGGCGCTTTTCGCCAGCGCAGGCCCGAGCGCCGCGATCAGCCGGTAATTGGCGGTCAGGTTGATCTCGATCGTTTCGGCAAAGCTGCGCGGCCCGACGGTTTGCAGCGGCCCGATCGTGCCGAGCACGCCGGCATTGGCAGCCAGTCCGTCCAGCCGCCCGAACCGCTCCAGCACCGCCGCGCCCAGCCGCCGGATGCCGTCCGCATCGCCAAGGTCGAGCGGGACGAGAGTCGCCTCGCCCCCCCCCGCGCCGATCTCCCCGCCGAGCTTTTCCAGCGCGAGCTTCGAGCGCGCGACCGCAATGACATGATGGCCCTCGCGAGCCAGGGCAAGCGCCAGCGCCCGACCGATGCCCCTCGACGCGCCCGTCACGAGCGTGATGCGCCTGTCCGCCATCGTATGCCGCCTCAGTCCAGGAGGAGCGAGAGCTGGTGTTCCTTGGCGCTGCTCTGCGCGTCATGGTCGGCAAGCGGCGTCGGATAGTCGCCTGTGAAGCAATGATCGGCATGCTCCGGGTGCGCATCGTTTCGCGGCGCCCCGCCGATCGCCCGGTAAAGGCCGTTGACGGACAGGAAGCCGAGCGTGTCGACGCCGAGTTCGCGCGCCATCTCGTCATGGCCGAGGCGCGCCGCGAACAGGTCGTCGCGAGAGGGCATGTCGATGCCGTAGAAATCGGCAAAGCGGATCGGCGGGCTCGCCGAGCGGAAATGAATCTCCGTCGCCCCGGCATCTCGCACCATCTTGACGATCTTCTTCGACGTGTTTCCGCGCACGATGGAATCGTCGATCAGGACAACGCGCTTGCCCTTGAGCACGGACCGGTTCGGCGAATGCTTCTTCGAGACCGACACCTGCCGGCTGAGTTGCGTCGGCTGGATGAACGTGCGCCCGACATAATGACTGCGGATGATGCCGAGCTGGAAGGGCAGGCCGGATTGTTCGGCATAGCCGATGGCCGCCGGCACGCCGCTGTCCGGCACCGGCACGACGACGTCGGCGTCCGCCGGCGTCTCCAGGGCGAGATGGTGGCCCATCCGGCGGCGCACCTCGTAGACGCTCCGCCCGTGCAGCACGCTGTCCGGGCGCGAGAAATAAACATATTCAAACACGCACGGGCGGGCCGGGCGGGACGGGAAGGGCATCAGGCTCTGGACCCCCGTCTCGTCGATCACGACGATCTCGCCGTTCTCGATCTCGCGGATGAACTCTGCTCCGATCAGGTCGAGCGCGCAGGTCTCCGAGGCGAGGACATGGGCAGGTCCAAGCCGTCCGAGCACCAGCGGGCGCAGGCCGATCGGGTCGCGCGCGCCGATCAGCTTCTTGCTGGTCAGGGCGATCAGCGCATATCCGCCCTCGATCTGGCTCATCGCATCGACGAGCTTGTCGACGATCAGCGCGCGCGGGCTCTTGGCGATGAGCTGGAGGACGACTTCGGTATCCATCGTCGTCTGGAAGATCGCCCCGTTCTGGACGAGCTCGTGGCGCAGCTTGCGGGCATTGGTGAGGTTGCCATTGTGGGCGATAGCAAAGCCGCCGCTCGCGAGATCGGCGAAGATCGGCTGGATGTTCCGCATCACCGGCTTGCCCTGCGTCGAGTAGCGGTTATGCCCGATGGCGGCATGTCCGGGCAGGCGTTCCGGCAGGTCGAGTCCCGTGAAATTGTCGCCGACGAGGCCGAGATGGCGCTCGGCATGGAAGCGGTGGTGGTCATAGGAGACAATGCCGCACGCTTCCTGCCCGCGATGCTGCAGGGCATGCAGGCCGAGCGTCGTCAGGATGGCCGCCTCGGGGTGGCCGTGGATGCCGAAGACGCCGCATTCCTCGCGGGGCTTGTCGTCGTCATGGTCCCAGAACATCGGCGTGGCCTCTCCAATGGCCGGCATGGGTGCCGGAAACTAGCGCGCCCGGTCAGGATCGGGCAGGTTGTCCTGAATGTCTTCGGCTATTCGCGGCGCGCTGGCATTGAGAACCGAAGCGGCCGACTGGAAATGGGGATAGCTCGCCGCCTTGGCAATCCAGCCCGGGATGCGGTCTTCCTCGATGCTGTTGTTCATCAGGAGCACGAAGAAGACCATGGCCACGACGCCTCTCGCCGCGCCGAACACGAGCCCGGCCAGACGGTCGACCATGCTCACCCCGTCCGCGCCCTGGATCGTGCTCGACAGGCGGCTGCCGACCCACCGGACAATGACATAGACAGCGAGGAAGGCGACCGCGATGATGATCGCGTTCGAGGCCCAGCCCGGCGCATCGTCCGGCAGGAGGCCGGCGAGGCGTCCGCCGAGAAAGCGGTTGGCATAGAAGGCAGCCGCGAGCGCCGCGATGAAAGCGCCGAGCGTCGCCAGTTCGCGCATGAAGCCGCGCGACAGCGCCATCAGCGCCGACAGGAGGATGATCGCCACGGCGGCTCCGTCGAACCAGGTGAATGCGTTCGCGAAGGTGTCGATCATTGGGCGGCGTCCGGGGCGAGGAGTTCCACGAGCTCGTTCAAACGCTTAAGCGGAACCACCGTCAAGCCGTCAACTGCCGCCGGACTGCCTTCCGGCACATAGGCGCGCTTGAAGCCGAGCCGTTCGGCCTCCTTGAGGCGCTGCTCCATCCGGGCAACCGGCCGGATCGCGCCGGACAGTGCCACCTCGCCGAAGAAGACAGAGCGCTCCGGCGGGGCCGTGCCGGCCATCGAGGAGAGGAGTGCGGCAGCGGCGGCAAGGTCGCCCGCCGGTTCGGTGATGCGGTAGCCGCCCGCCACCGACAGGTAAACGTCCCGCCCTGCAAGGCTGACCCCGCAGCGGGTTTCGAGCACGGCGAGGAGCATGGCGAGCCGATTGCCGTCCCAGCCGACGACCGACCTGCGCGGCGTGCCATAGGAAGACGCCGCCGCGAGCGCCTGCACCTCGGCCAGCACCGGGCGCGAGCCTTCCATCGCCCCGAACACCGCCGCCCCGCCCGCCCCCTCGCCATCTGACGAGAGAAACAGGGCCGACGGTTCCGGGGCCGGGGCGAGGCCGTACTGGCTCATCTCGAAGATGCCGATCTCGTCGGTCGGGCCGAACCGGTTCTTGACCGCGCGCAGGATGCGGAACTGGTGGCCGCGCTCGCCCTCGAAGTAGAACACCGTATCGACCATGTGCTCGACGACCCGGGGCCCGGCAATCTGGCCGTCCTTGGTGACGTGCCCGACAAGCACGACCGCCGCGCCGGACGTCTTGGCCCATCGGGTCAGCTCCTGCGCGCAGGCCCGCACCTGCGCCACCGCTCCTGGCGCCGCCTCGAGGCTGTCGGACCACATGGTCTGGATCGAATCGATCACGACGAAGCCGGGCTGCGCCGCCCGCAGCGCCGCAAGGACCTTGCGCAGGTCCGTTTCCGTTGCGAGCTTTACCGGGCTGTTTGCGACCTTCAGCCGCCGCGCGCGGTCCTGGATCTGCGCGCCCGCTTCCTCTCCGGACACATAGATGACGGACAGCCCGTTGCGTGCGAGCCGCGCGGCGACCTGCAATAGCAGCGTCGACTTGCCGATCCCCGGATCGCCGCCGATCAGCGTCGCCGAACTCGGCACGATGCCGCCGCCGAATACCCGGTCAAGCTCCTCGACGCCGAGCACGATGCGCGGCGGGCTCTCGTCCTCGCCGTCGAGCGCCGTGAAGGCGAGCTTGCCGGGCTTTTTCGCTCCGGCCTTGTCGGCCGCCAGGCCTCCCGGCACGCCGGTGCCGGCTTCCTCGACGAGCGTGTTCCAGTCCCCGCAGGCCGCGCAGCGCCCGGCCCACTTGGAATGGACCTCGCCGCACGCCTGGCAGGCAAAATGGGTGATCGCAGCCTTGGCCATGGCGACGGGGCTTAAACTGATTGCCGGGGTCCGCAAAGGGCAAAACGGGAACACTAGATTAGGAGAAATGGTTCAATTGGCCCCGAACGCTTCATGCTCGATTTTCTTGCTTGGGCTAAGTGTTGGAAAGTCGATGCAGGATGTCTGATTTTTTTAGGTGGGAGACATGGCTAAACGCAGCGGTGGCTGGATATATATCCTTTCAAATCGTTCGATGCCCGGCATTCTGAAAATCGGAATGACTACTAGGGCCGTAGAAGATCGGATCAAGGAGTTGTCGGGCTCTACTAGCTCTGCAATGGCGTTTGAGCTTGTGACAAAATTACGGGTCAACGATCCGCTTGCTGTCGAGCGCGCAGTTCATCAAAGATTGAACTCGATGCGAGTAAATAAGAAGAGAGAGTTCTTCCGCGCCGATATTGAATCTGTCGATGCGGTCTTAAAGAAGTTGGTGGATGAGAATGGCGGTTTGAAACGTCAGTTTCTGCCAAACATTAGTATCCTTCAAAACTGGTATTTTGGAGATCTAAGTTTGGTTAACGTACTGAAAGTTGTTTTCAATTACCTTACTCGCTTTGTCTTGCGCGGCTTGTTCGGTATACGGTCAAGGAGGCGAGGAAGGCGCTCCTAGAGCAAAACGGGAACGCGCCCGCGACTTGTCCACCAGCCGACATCTCCTGTGAACAACCGCCTTGTGCGGACGAATCAGCCGGGAATCCGGCGCCGGTTTCGGCTATGGAGGGAGCCATGCCGCTCGACAACACGCCCCCCGCCCGCGACGCTGCGATCACGCCGCCGAACAACCTGCCTGCCGAGGCGGCGGTGCTCGGCTCGGTCCTGTTCGACAACAATGCCTTCCAGCGCGTCGCCGAAATCCTCAAGCCGTCGGACTTCTACGCCCCGGCCCACCGGGAAGTGTTCGAGGTTGCCCAGACCCTCATCCTGAATGGCCGCGTGGCCGACGGCGTCACCCTGCGCGAGCATTTCGAGAAGCATGACAAGCTCGCCGGGATCGGCGGCGCGGCCTATCTCGCCGACCTTCTCGACAGCGCCGCATTCGGCCCGGAAATCTCCGACTATGCGCGCATGATCCGCGACCTCGCGATCCGGCGTGAGCTCATCGCCCTCGGCACCGGGATGCAGGCCAAGGCGCTCTCCCCGGAGCCCGGCGAGGACGGCCCCCGCCAGATCGAACAGGCCGAACGCAGCCTGTTCGACCTGGCCGAGCGCGGCTCAACCGGCCGGGGCTTCCTGCCCTTCGCCGACGCGATCACCGAATCGCTCCTGATGGCCGAATCGGCTTTCAAGCGCGGCGGCAAGATCGCCGGCATCGCGACCCACCTGCACGCGCTCGACAACCTGCTCGGCGGGCTGCACAGGTCCGACCTCGTCATCCTTGCCGGGCGGCCGTCGATGGGAAAGACCTCGCTCGCCACCAACATCGCCTACAATGCCGCCGCCGCCTGCCGCCGTGAGCCTCAGGAGGACGGGTCGAAGAAGACCGTGGACGGCGCGATCGTCGGCTTCTTTTCGCTCGAAATGTCGCGCGAGCAACTGGCCACCCGCAGCCTGTCGGAGCGCTCCGGCATCACGGCGAGCAAGATCCGGCAGGGCAAGATCACGAAGGACGAGTTCGAGCGGCTGCGC
>CAYSED010000013.1:15202-45485 GCA_964429935.1 uncultured Hyphomonadaceae bacterium | reverse complement strand
CGACTTCATTGAGCGGCAGTTCGTATTTCACGAGGGCGCGGGAGCCGGCATAGGTCAGCTCCTTCTGGACGCCCCGCCGGTCCTGGCAGAGCTTCAGGATGCCGCCGAGATACTCGTCCGGCGTGAAGATGGTCGCGGAAATCCACGGCTCGCGGATCTCGCGGATCTTGACCACGTCCGGCATGTCGGACGGGTTGTGCAACTGCATGTCCGTGCCGTCGGTCATGGTCAGCTCGTAGACGACGCTCGGGGCGGTCGCGATGAGGTCGAGGTCGAACTCGCGGGAGAGGCGCTCCTGGATGATCTCGAGGTGCAAGAGGCCAAGAAAGCCGCAGCGGAAGCCCATGCCGAGCGCCGCGGAGGTCTCCATTTCCCAGGAGAAGCTCGCATCGTTGAGGCGCAGCTTGCCCATGGCGGCGCGCAGGTCGTCGAAATCGCTCGCATCGACCGGGAAGAGGCCGCAGAAGACGACCGGCTGGACTTCTTTGTAGCCGGCCAGGGCCTTGTCGCAGGGCTTCCGGTCCTCGGTGATCGTATCGCCGACCGAGCAGTCGCCGACCTCCTTGATCGAGGCGACGAGGAAGCCGACCTCGCCCGGGCCAAGCTCGTCGACATGGGCAGGCTTCGGGCCGAACACGCCGACATTGTCGATCTCGTAGACCGAGCTTGCCCGCATCATGCGGATTTTCTGCTTTTTCCTGAGGACGCCGTCGACGACCCGGACGATGACGACAACGCCCATATAGGGGTCGTAATAGGCATCAACGAGGGCGGCCTTGAGCGGCCTGTCGCGCTCGCCGACCGGTGGCGGCGGCAGGCGGTGCACGACGGCTTCGAGAATGTCCCCGATGCCGAGCCCGGTCTTGGCCGAACACTGCACGGCGTCCGAGGCGTCAAGGCCGATCATGTCCTCGATCTGCTCGGACACGCGCAGGATATCGGCGGCCGGCAGGTCGATCTTGTTGAGGACGGGCACGATTTCGTGGTTCTGGTCGATCGCCTGGTAGACATTGGCGAGGGTCTGGGCCTCGACGCCCTGGCTCGCATCGACGACGAGGAGCGAGCCCTCGCAGGCGGCGAGGCAGCGGGACACTTCATAGGAGAAATCGACATGGCCGGGCGTGTCCATCAGGTTCAGGACATAGGCCTCGCCATTCTTCGCGGTATAGTTCAGGCGAACGGTCTGCGCCTTGATCGTGATCCCGCGCTCTTTCTCGATGTCCATGGAATCGAGCACCTGCTCGGACATCTCCCGGTCGGTCAGCCCGCCGCAGGCCTGGATCAGGCGGTCGGCCAAAGTCGACTTGCCATGGTCGATATGGGCGATGATCGAGAAATTACGGATATGGTCGCGCGGTGTGCTCATGGGCGGCATATAGCGCCCGCCACCCGCTTCGCAAAGCGCCTTCGTGCGGGGCGGATCAGGCCGATACGGCCTGCTCGTCGCGCTCGCCGGTGCGGATGCGTATGACCGTATCCAGCCCGCGCACGAAAATCTTGCCGTCGCCGATCGTGCCGGTATTCGCCGCCGTCGTGATCGCCTCGACGATGCGGTCGACCGCCTCGTCGGAACAGGCGACATCGACCTGGACCTTGGGCAGGAGGCGGACTTCGTATTCGGCCCCGCGATAAACCTCGGTCTTGCCCTGCTGGCGGCCATATCCGCGCACTTCCGACACGGTCAGTCCGGAAGCACCGGCCGCGCCCAGCGCGTCGATCACGGCGTCGAGGCGGCTTGGCTTGAAGATGGCAGTCACAAGTTTCATGTCGCGTTTCCCCGTCAGGCAGGAGAGAAGCTAAGACTGAAGCGGCAAGAAACGTCAATGCGGTCAATGGTGAAGCCCGGAACCGGTCAGTCCGTGCCTATTCCTTGGGCAGCCGCGCAAGGCCCTTGCGCGACCGCACCGCCTTGACCGGCGAGAAGGCAATCGCCCGGCCGCCCGTGTCCGCATAGAGCCGCTTGCGGGCCTCGACGAGAACGACCCCGCCCATGCCGCGGCTGACCGTTTCGCCGACCTTGTCCCAGCTTTCATGCAGGGCGAGGAGCGGACCCCAGCCGCTCGGCGGCATATGCAGGCCGTAGGTCCAGGCGGTGACCTGGAAGAGCGCGCCGTTCAGGAGCCGGGTGAGCTGGCCGCGCGTCCAGGGCCGCCCGTGGCCGAAGGGCGTCGATTCGGCACGCGCCCACAGGCCGAGCCGGTTCGCGGCGGCGACGACAAGCTGGCCCTCGGGCGTCATCACCCGCCAGATCTCCCGCAGCATGGCGGCCGGCGCTGTGACTTCCTCGAGCCCGTGGATGAGGATGACGCGCGAGAAGACGCCGTCCCGGAAGGGCAGCCTGTGCTCGTCGACAAGGGCGGTCGAGACCCCGCGCGGGCTCGCCGACCAGGTCAGGGCCCCCTGCTCTTCCGGCATGGCGGCAACCGTGCTCCTGGCCGTCGCAGCAAAGGCAGCGAGGATCGGTGTCGCGAAGCCGAGGCCGAGCAGGTCCTCGCCTTCAAGCCCGCCCCAAAGCGAGGCGATGCGGCGGGCAAGCGAGCGCGCCGCGACCCCGCCTAGCCGGGTCGCGTAGAACGCTTCGAGCGTGCCGACATCCTGACGCATGACCCTTGTTATGCTAGTGAAATCCCTGATCGACAAATCCAATCGCGCCGGAGCCCCTTCATGTTCGAGATTCACCAGTTTGCCTGCCTGCGGGACAATTACGGCTTCCTGATCCATGATCCTGCGAGCGGCGAGACGGCCTGCATCGATACGCCGGATGCCGAGGCCTGCCTGAACGAGGCCACGGCGAAAGGCTGGACCATCACGCAGATATGGAACACGCACTGGCACCCGGACCATGCCGGGGGCAATCTCGCCATCAGGCAGGCGACGGGTTGCCGCATCACCGGGCCCGGCGGCGAGGCCGACAGGATCCCCGGCCTCGACCGGCCCGTGGGTGCCTGCGACACGGTCAGGCTCGGAAAATATGCCGCCGACGTGCTCGACGTGCCCGGCCATACGCTCGGCCATATTGCCTATCACTTCCCGAAGCAGAAGGTCGCCTTTGTCGGCGACGCCGTCTTCGCGCTCGGCTGCGGGCGCGTGTTCGAGGGCACGGCGCAGATGATGTGGCAGAGCCTGAGCCTCATCAAATCGCTCGCGCCGGACACGCGGCTCTATTGCGCCCACGAATATACCGAAGCGAACGCGCGGTTCGCTGTCACGGTCGATCCGGATAATCCGGCGCTCGCAGATTATGTCAACGAAATCAGCGAGAAACGGGCCAAGGGCGACTGGACCGTGCCGACCGTGCTTGACCGCGAGCTGAAGACGAACCCGTTCCTGCGCGCCGATGTCCCGGCCCTCCAGGCGGCCATGGGCCATCCCGGCGACGCGGTCGCGACCTTCGCCGAGATACGCGGGCGCAAGGACCGGTTCTGAGGGGTTCGGCGGACCCCCGGGGCCCGGACCCGCCTGATGCCCTGAGCTTTCACGGTTCGGGACCAGCGCTCGGCGCCTCAACACGCGTCGCGCCGCCCGCCCTATTCAGCCGGCAGGTCCACGATGAAGCGCGCGCCGCCGGAAGGCCGGTTCTCGGCCCGGACGAGGCCGCGATGGGTCTCGACGATCTGCCGGACGATGGAGAGGCCAAGCCCTGAATTGTTGCCGAAGGCCGCCCCGGCCGGCCGGTCGGTGTAGAACCGCTCGAAGATCTTCGCCAGCTTGTCTTCCGGCACGCCCGGCCCGTCATCCTCCACCGTGATGCGCGCGAGCGTCCGCGGCCCGCTTGCCGCCTGGTAGAGGAACACGCGCACCTCGCCGTCCGGCGGCGAGAAGGATCTCGCATTGTCGATGAGGTTGCGGAAAACCTGGCCGAGCGGCCCGTCCCGGCCGCGCACCACGAGGCCGCCGCCCTTGCTTTCGTCCTGGAAGCGGACGCGCACGGAGGCGCCTTCCACCGTGCCATAGGTCGAGACGATCTCAGACAGGAAGCGCGATATGTCGATGACGGAGGACGGGCTGCGGGTGATCTCCCCCTCAAGGCGGGACGCGTTGGAAATGTCCGTGATGAGCCGGTCGAGGCGCTGGACATCCTTGGCGATCAGCCTTCGGAGCTTTTCGCTCGCGTCCGGATCATGCTTGACGCGCTCGGCGGTCTCGACAGCCGAGCGGATCGAGGTCAGGGGGTTCTTCAGTTCGTGGGCGACATCGGCGGCGAAGCGCTCGTTCGAGGTGATCCGCTCAAGCAAGGTTTCGGTCATCGCGTCGACGGACTGCGCGAGGAGGCCGATCTCGTCCTTGCGCCGCATGACCGAGGGCAGGTCGAGGCGTTCGGCCCGCCCGGCGCGCACCTGGTCGGCGGCGACGGCGAGGCGCTTCAGCGGCCGGGCGATGCCGAGCGTCAGGAGCGTCGAGGTGACGAGCGCGACCAGCATGGCGACGCCGATGAACGGCACGAGCGCCTTGCGTTCGGCCGCGACGATCTCGTCGACATCGCTCGCCTCGAGGGTGAGCACGCCGACCACGGCCGATACGCGCTGGACCGGCACGGAGACCGAGATCACGCGTCGCCCGCGATCGGAGAAGCGCTGGCTGGCCGCCTCGTTGCCGGCGAGCGCGGCGGCGAATTCCTCTGCGAAGGTCTGCGTGCGGACCGCATCGCCGCCCCGGTTGGGCAGGAGGGCCGCAAAGAGGTCGCTCGCGCCGTCGGACAGCGAGGTCGACCAGAGGTCGAACCGGGTCGGATCGCGGATCGGCGGCAGCGCCGTCACGTCGACCCTTTCGGAGAGGAAGAAGCTGTCGGCGACGATATCGCCCTCTCGGGTCAGAACTCGCGCGCGGACCGTCGTCGGCAAAGCGAGGGAACGGATCGTCTCGCGGGCGAGCATGTGGTCGAGGTCAGGCTGGGGCTGGCCGATGGTCGCCCCTTCGCCGAGAAGGTTGGTGAAGATCTGCGCCTGGCCGACAAGGTCCTGTTTCTTCGAGACGACGAGCCCGGCGCGCATCTCGTTGAGGACCATGGCCCCGATGATGAGGATGGCGAGGCCGGCAAGGTTTGACGCCAGTATGAGCTGGGCGATCCGCGAGCCGGCAAAGCCGAACCCGCGGCGCGCGCTCAACACACTGAACAGGCGGTTCCGGCTCGTCATGAACGAACTGTAACTGCCGCGCCGTGAACCTCAAAGATCGGCAAGCACCTTCATCGAGATGATGGAATCCGGGTTGCGGACCGGCTCGCCGCGCTTCAGGGCGTCGATCGCGTCCATGCCGTCGGTGACCTGGCCCCAGACCGTGTATTGCCGGTCAAGAAATCCGGCATCGCCGAAGCAGATGAAGAATTGTGAATTGGCCGAGTTCGGGTCGCTCGTGCGGGCCATGGAACAGGTGCCCCGGACATGCGGGGCGGCGCTGAATTCCTGCTTGAGGTCCGGCTTGCGCGATCCGCCCGTTCCGGTGCCTTTCGGGCAGCCGCACTGGGCCATGAAATCCTCGATCACGCGGTGGAAGACGATGCCGTCATAGAAGCCTTCGCGGGCCAGTTCCTTGATGCGGGCGACATGGTTCGGCGCGAGGTCGGGCTTCAGCGCGATGGTGACCTTGCCCCTGGTCGTTTCAAGGATGAGCGTGTTTTCGGGGTCAGCCATGGGGTCGGCCTTTCTTGGTGTGAGCAGAAACAAGGACCCGCACCTGCCGGAGACGGGCGGCAGGGTCAAGCCGCCCTTTCCTGCGGCGCCCTGAGACAGGTCTGATTTCGGCAGAGCCGCCATGTGCTTACGGGCGGCTCCCCGCGACTTGATCGCGGGGTCCAGCTCGGTCACTTGGCAAGCGTCCAGCATGCCGGGTTGAGAGATGGGTCCCGCGATCAAGTCGCGGGAAGTCGCCAACTCAAATCGTGTTGTTTCAATCGGAACCGGAACCGGTCTAGTAGCGGTAATGGTCCGGCTTGTAGGGGCCTTCGGGCGTGACGCCGATATAGTCGGCCTGCTCGCCGGAGAGCTCGGTCAGCCCGACGCCGAGTTTCGCAAGGTGCAGGCGCGCGACCTTCTCGTCGAGATGCTTGGGCAGCGTGTAGACCTTGTTCTCATAATCGCCGTCATTGGCATGCAGGGCCATCTGGGCGAGCGTCTGGTTGGTGAAGCTCGCCGACATGACGAAGCTCGGATGGCCGGTGGCATTGCCGAGGTTCACGAGGCGGCCTTCCGACAGGAGGATGAGCCGCTTGCCGTCCGGAAAGGTTATCATGTCGACTTGCGGCTTGATATTGGTCCAGTGGAAGTTGCGCAGGGCCTCGACCTGGATCTCGTTGTCGAAATGGCCGATATTGCAGACGATCGCCATGTCCTTCATGGCCCGCATGTGGTCGAGCGTGATGATGTCCCGGTTGCCGGTGGCGGTGACGAAGATGTCGGCCTTCGGGGCCATCGTCTCCAGCGTCTGGACGTCATAGCCGTCCATCGCCGCCTGCAGCGCGCAGATCGGATCGACCTCGGAGACCGTGACGCGCGCGCCTGACCCGGACAGGGACGCCGCCGATCCCTTGCCGACATCGCCATAGCCGGCGACGAAGGCCGTCTTGCCCGCCATCATGACGTCCGTGCCGCGCCGGATCGCGTCGACGAGCGATTCCTTGCAGCCATACTTGTTGTCGAATTTCGACTTGGTGACGCTGTCGTTGACGTTGATGGCCGGGAAGGGCAGTTCGCCCTTCTTCTCGAGCTGGTAGAGCCGGTTGACACCGGTCGTCGTCTCTTCGGAGACGCCGCGAATGCCGGCCTTGATGCGGGCAAACCAGCCCGGCGTCTCGGCGATGCGCTTGCGGATCTGCCTGTAGAGGGCGATCTCCTCTTCCGACTTCGGATTGTCGAGCACCGACGGGTCCTCTTCGGCCTTTTCGCCGAGGATCAGATACATGGTTGCATCGCCGCCATCGTCGAGGATGAGATTGACGGTGCGCCCGTCCGGCCATTCGTAGATGCGGTCGCAGAACTCCCAGTATTCGTCGAGCGTCTCGCCCTTGTGGGCAAAGACCGGCGTGCCATTGTCGGCAATTGCGGCGGCGGCATGGTCCTGCGTCGAATAGATGTTGCAGCTTGCCCAGCGCACCTCTGCGCCGAGCGCTTCGAGCGTCTGGATGAGCACCGCCGTCTGGATCGTCATGTGCAGGGACCCGGCGATGCGGGCACCCTTCAGGGGCCGGGAGGCACCGAACTCCTCGCGCGCCGCCATCAGGCCAGGCATCTCGGTCTCGGCGATCATGATCTCCTTGCGGCCATACTCGGCGAGCGCAAGGTCGGCGACGGCGTAATCGGTCATATCAACGATCCTTTATGTGTTTCCCGGGCGGGCCTTAGCATGCTCTCCTGCGGGCAACAACGCCGCTCTGCGGAAAAGGTGCCCGGACTGCGGGATTTCTCAGCCCGGCCGGGCCAGATAGTTCCCCAGCCAGACGACAAAGGCCGGAATGCCCGTTTCGAGGCGCGTTTGCGGCGCAAAGCCGTAATCGGCGGAAATCGCGGAAATGTCGGCACAGGTCACCCGGACGTCGCCGGGCTGCATCGGCTCGAACCGCATGACGGCTTTCCGTCCGATGGCCTCTTCCAGCAGGTTGATGAACCGCATCAGCTTCACCGGCCGGTTATTGCCGATATTGTAGATCCGGTGCGGGCTGTCCCCTGCCGGCTTCATGGGCTGGAGCGCGGTCGCGATGATGCCCGCGACAATGTCGTCGATATAGGTGAAGTCGCGCTCCATGTTGCCGTGATTGAACACCCTGACGGGCTCGCCGGCCATGATCGCCGCGGCAAACGACCAATAGGCCATGTCGGGACGGCCCCACGGACCATAGGCCGTGAAGAAGCGCAGGCCGATCTGTTCAAGGCCGTAGAGCCGGGCATAGGATTCGCTGAGAAGTTCGGCGCTGCGCTTGGTGGCGGCATAGAGCGAGACCGGCGCGTTGACCGGATCGTCCTCGCTGAAGGGCACTTTCGCATTGGCCCCGTAGACGGAACTGGACGAGGCATAGACGAGCCGGGGTCGCTTCGGCGCATGGCGGACAAGCTCCAGCACGGACAGGTGGCCGACAAGGTTCGACGCGGCATAGGCGAACGGGTTGTCGAGCGAATGGCGCACGCCCGCCTGCGCCGCAAGATGGATGACGACATCAGCCTCCTGAACTCCCGGCAGCGTGCGGAGCCCTTCATGGTCGGCAATATCCGTCTGGTAAAACACAAATCCCTCGCCGGAGGACAGGCGGGCGAGCCGGGCCTGTTTCAGGGCCACCGGATAATAATCGCCGAGATTGTCCACGCCGATGACCCGCAGGCCGCGGGCGAGCAGGGCGAGGGCGACATGGAAGCCGATGAAACCCGCCGCCCCGGTGACGAGCACGGTGTCCGCCGTCCGGCCAGGCCCGGCGGCCGGTTTCGGGACCCCGGCTGTCAAGACGCGCCTGCCGCGCCGAATGGCCGCTGCCGGTCATGGCCGCGCCTGCGGGATGACGCGCGTGCATGCTGCAAAGTCATGTGGCATTCATGTCACACGCGGTTTAGTCTGAATATCGGTTTCTGAAAGGCTCCGGCATGCTGGCGCGTCCCGCCCTCCTGATGGCATTATATTCCCTCTGTGTCCTCGCCGTCCCGGCTGGCAAGGCGCGGGCGGATGACGAATTGGTCAGGCTGCCAGGCCAGGGCGAGGTCAAGCCCGAAGAGGCCGTGCGGGCGGCTGGGGCAAGCCGCCTCATCCCGGGCGGCGGGCTTCTGGTGAGCTTCGACACGAATCGCGACGGGCGCATTACCGAAACCGAGATCGAAAGCGGGATCGTGTCGGCCTTCGCGATCGCCGACGCCGACGAGAGCGGCTACCTGACCCCGCTCGAACAGATCGCCTGGGCCGAGGGCCTGCCGACCCGCGACGCGAGCCTTGCCAATCCGGCCAGGTTCGACCCCAATCTCGACCGGCGCGTCACCCTCGACGAGTTCCGGGACGTGATCGCCACATTTGCCGCCGCGCTCGCCGAGGAGACGAGCGGAGACGTCATCGTCGCCTCGCTGAAATCGGCCGAACCCCGGCGCATTCCGGAAGAGCCGCAAATCCTGCGCCAGGAACGCGACCGCCGGATTGCAGGCGACCGAGGCTAGGCCGGTTCCGGTTTCGACTGGAACAACCGGCCTTGAACTGGCGACCTCCCTCGACCTGCCTGCCCCAGCGAAGGCCGGGGATCGCGGGTACCAGGCCCGCGGAAATCAGACTTGTTCCAAGGATCCGGGCTCAGGCAACCACCGGCATCACATCGCCATAGACGATGAAATGCGGATTGTCATAGCCGCGCTCGCGCTTGCCATAGAGGAGCGGCGTCCCGTCTTCGCAGAGGACGCGGCCGCCCGCTGCCTCGACGACAGCCTGACCGGCCGCAGTGTCCCATTCCATCGTGCGCCCCATGCGGGGATAGAGGTCCGCCTCGCCGGCGGCGATGAGGCAGAATTTCAGCGACGAGCCTGCCGAGATGATCTCCCCGACCGGATGGCGGGCAAGGAACGCGTCGGTCTCCGGGGTGCGGTGAGATTTGGAGGCGATGGCGACGAGCGAGGCGGCGTCGGCCTTCCTGATCCGCAGCGGCTGCCGCCGGGTCTCTGTCGTCAGGGCATTGCCGGGCGGCATGTGCGCCTGCCAGGCATGCGACGGGCTTTCGGCAACGAAGAGCCGGTCCATGGCCGGAGCGTAGACGACGCCCATGACCGCACGGCCATGCTCGATGACCGCGATGTTCACCGTGAACTCGCCGCGCCGGTTGATAAATTCCTTGGTGCCGTCGAGCGGATCGACCAGGGCGAATCTCGGTCCGTGGTCCGGCAGGTTCCCGGAAGCGACCGATTCTTCGGCAATGACCGGCAAGTCAGGATCGGCCGCCTGCAGCGCTGCGAGAATGATCGCCTCGGCTTTCTCGTCCGCCTCGGTGACCGGCGAGGAATCATCCTTGCGGGTGACATCGAAATCCGTGGCATAGACACCCATGATGACGTCACCGGCTCGCAGCGCCGCGTCGATCAATGTGTCTATGGTCAGGGACATGGGCTGTCTTCCGCAAGGACGGGTGAAACTTGACGGGCCTGACTAGGACGGCTCGACCGGCTTGTCGACCTGTCAATCGGCGCATGCGCCATGCGCGAACTTGATCGGGCTGCGGGAGCTTGCTCTAGTCGCGCGGCACGGGAGACGCGTCCCTTGCCTTGGAGGACAAAGGCAGGATGCCTGAGGAAACGATCTACAGGCGTGCCGAAGCATGGCTCTTCGACAAGGCCGTGCCGGCCTGGCTCGAAGGCGGGCTCGATCTGGTCCATGGCGGCTTTGTCGAGGCCCTGGCGCACGATGGACGCGATGCCGCCCTCGCCTTCAAGCGCACCCGGGTGACATGCCGCCAGATCTACGTGTTCGCCCATGCGCAAAGTCTTGGCGCACAAGGCACCGCGCCGGCGATTGACCACGGCCTCGACTTCCTGCTGGGCCGGGCATGGCTCGGCGATGACAAGGGCTTTGCCCGCACCGTGACGCGCAGCGGCTTAGTGCTCGATCAGACGACAGACCTCTACGATCATGCCTTTGTCCTTTTCGCGCTGGCCTGGGCGCATCGGGCCACCGGTCGGCCAGACCTGCCGGGCTGGGCGATCCGGACGCTGGATGTCATCGAAAAAGTCCTGAAGCGGCCGGATGGTTGCGGCTTCTGGAGCGACAGCAGCCGCACCGGCTGGCTCGCGCAAAATCCGCACATGCACATGCTGGAAGCGAGCCTTGCCTGCCTCGAACAGTTTGGCGGCGACCGCTTCGCGACCCTGGCACATGAGCTCGTCGGCCTCTTCCGGACCCGCTTCATCGACCATGAGACCGGCACGCTCTGCGAGCATTTCTCGGCCGACTGGTCACCGGCACCCGACGAGCCCGGACGGATTGTCGAGCCTGGCCACCAGATGGAATGGGTTTGGATACTCGGCAAATGTTCGGCCCTGCTCGGCGAGGACCTCGCCGCGGAACAGGCGCTGCTTTTTGCCTCAGCCGAGGCGCATGGACTTGATCCGGTGACGAAGGCGGTTCGCAACAAGGTGCGCAATGACGGCGACATTCTTGATGGCGGGTCACGGACCTGGCCCAATTGCGAGCGGATCAAATGCGCCGTCGCGCTCCATGAAGGCCGCGCGAGAGACCCCCTGCCGGACTTCGAATCCGCAGCCGGGCTCCTTCTGGGGCGATATCTCGCCCATCCCTTGCCGGGTCTCTGGTTCGACCATTTCGATGAAACCGGAACGCCCGTTGCGCCGGATGTGCCTGCCTCGACATTCTATCACCTCTTCTTCGCATTGGCCGAGATGCTGCGCATCGGCGAAGAGACCGGAAATTATCAGCCGGAGCGGGCGCGGGCTGCGCTTGTGCGCTGAGACCGGACGACGCTATGTCGCCCTGATCGGGCAGAACAGTCATCGGACACGAACCATGGCAGTACAGGCGGAGGATGGCGGGCCCGCGCGGCCATGGGCGAGCGTGATCGTCGTCAACTATAATGCAGGGCGTTTCCTGCAGGACGCCCTCGATGCGCTGGCAGGTCAGACAGAGCGTGATTTCGAGGTCATCCTTGTCGACAATGCGTCAAGCGACGGATCGCTCAATGGTCTGAGAACCGACCAGTTGCCGCATTTCCGGTTATTGGCGCTGCCGGACAATACCGGGTTCGCGGGCGGCAATAACCGGGCGGCCATTATCGCGCGCGGACACTGGCTCGCCCTCCTCAACCCGGACACGAAGGCCGATCCGGACTGGCTCGCCGAGTTGCGCAAGGCAACCGAAGCCTTTCCGGACGACGTGTCCTTTGGCGGAGCGACCCTGAACATGGCCGATCCGGGACGTCTTGATGGTGCCGGTGACTGCTATTTAGGGCTCGGCATTCCCTGGCGCGGCGGCTATGGGCGGCCGGTTTCCGAACTGCCGGGGATTGGCACCTGTTTCAGCCCGTGCGCCGCCTCGGCCCTGTATCGCCGCGACCTGTTCCTGGAGCTTGGCGGGTTCGACGAGGATTTCTTCTGCTATTGCGAGGACGTCGATCTCGGCTTCCGGTTCCTGCTGGCCGGGCACAGGTCGATCTTCTGGCCGGGGTCCAAGGCCCTGCATCATGGCAGCGGCACGACCGGCGTCGCCAGCGATTTTGCGGTCTATCACGGCACGCGCAACCGCTTGTGGACCTTCGCGAAGAACATGCCGCCTGGTCCTTTCCTGTGTTTCCTGCCCCTGCATATCCTTCTCGTGGCGGCCCTGGTCGTCCGCGCGCTCGGGACCGGCCGGGCCCGGCCGGTCGCCCGGGGGCTCTGGCACGCCCTGAAAGGCCTGCCCGCCATGACCGGCAAGCGCAGGTCGATCCACGCACAACGTAAGGCCGGAACATGGCAGGTCCTCGCGGCCTGTTCGTGGAACTGGCGAGCCTTGCGCAGACACCTTGTCGATGTCCGGCCCCTCCAGAGCCGCCAGAACCAGACCCTCTAAAGCAGGTCGGACCGGCCTTTCTGCCGGAAGGCTTCGACGACCTGCTTGACGTCTTCTGCCCGATCCTTCGGCATGATGAGGATGGCATCACCGCTCGAAACGACGACGAGATTGTCCAGGCCGACCACCGCAACGGCCTGATCGCCCGCATCGATGAAGCAGCCTTGGCTGTCAATGCAGACGATGCGAGGGTTTTCCCGCGCTTCCACCTGTCCGGCGGCCTTCACATCCGCGACGGCCGCCCAAGATCCAAGATCGGTCCAGCCGGCATCGACCGGCGCCACAACCGCCAGATTGGATGCCTTTTCCATGATGGCCGTATCGACCGGCGCGCTCGGGCTGCGGGCGAAGGCGGCCGCGTCAAGTTGCACGCGCGTGCCGTCCCGATGGCCGAGGGCGACCGCGTCGCGTGCGGCGGCGAGTATGTCCGGCGCATGGCGCTCGAAGGCGTCCAGCATGTCCCCCGCCGCGAAGAGGAAAATGCCGGCATTCCAGAAATAGCCCCCCTCGGCGAGATAGTTTCGGGCCGTCGGCTCATCCGGCTTCTCGACGAAGCGGCGGATCTGGTAGAGGTCTTCGCCGAGCGCCTCGCCAGCCTGAATGTAGCCATAGCCGGTATGCGGCCTGGTCGGAGCAATGCCGAGGGTCACGAGATTGCCAAGGCCGACGCCGGGAAGCCCGCGCCGGACGGCCGACCAGAACGCGCCGACATCTGCCATGTAATGATCTGCCGGCAGCAGAAGGAGCCGGTCTTCCGGAGAGCCGCCCGCAGAGACATGAACGGCCGCCACGGCGGCCACAGCCGCGGTATTTCGCTTTTCAGGCTCCTCGATGACCGAAAAGTCCGGCAGGCCCGCCTGCCTGAACTCGTCAGCGACGATATCGCCCTGCCCCGCACCGCAAATGCCAAGCGGCGGGGCGATGTCCATGTCAGCCGGGGCGGCGAGGAAACGCTCTGCCGTCATCTGGAAGAGCGTCTTCTCGTCCAGCAGCCTCAGATACTGCTTGGGCGTGGCCGCCCTTGAACGGGGCCACAACCGGGTGCCGCCGCCGCCGCACATGATGACCGGGACAAGTCTGGACAATGGCATTCCCTTTCACGAAAACGGCGTCCGAAAGTGCCTCGGCCCATGCCAGTGTTTGCGCGATTGGAGACCCGCCAGGCCAAACCATCGTGCGCAGTGTTGTCGCTTGATGCTGTCGCATACTATAGGAACAATCCGCCGTCATCATCGAGAGGGCCGCATCTTCATGGGCGAGAATGACCCTGACATCATGGACAATTCGGCACTGATGAACCTGAAAACGCGGATCGTTGGCAGCAGTCGCAGATTGACATTGACCCAGCCTGACCGGGAACGCCCGGTCAACAAGGCGGCCATTGTGATCCGCAGGGGACGCATTCCCGGCGTCGTGCCCAAAACCTACCTGCCAAACCATCGCCAACTGGCTGCGCGGCGGCTGGCGAGCCCCGAGCGACGGAAGTGCCCGGCCCCGGCTCGACGAGCTCGAAACGGCGGTCGAGCCGGACCATGGCTGACAGCCCAGGCTAGCGGAGACATGACATGGCCCTCAAAGTAACCGAGCTCGGAATTCCCGATGTCAAACTCGTTGTCCCGGACCGGTTCGGCGATGCGCGCGGCTTTTTCAGCGAGACCTATAACCGCAAGCGTTTCGCGGAGGCTGGCATCGACACCGATTTCATCCAGGACAATCACTCGTTGTCGGCGGAGACAGGCACCGTGCGCGGATTGCATTTCCAGGCCCCGCCCTTTGCACAGGCTAAGCTCGTGCGCGTCCTGCGGGGGTCCATCCTCGATGTCGCGGTCGATGTGCGCAAGGGCTCTGAGACCTATGGCAAATGGGTCAGTGCGGAACTTTCCGCGGCTAACGGGGTACAGATCTTTGTACCCCGAGGTTTTCTGCATGGCTTTGCCACCCTCGAGCCGGACACCGAGATCGCCTACAAGGTCGACAATTATTATTCAAAAGAGTGCGATGGTGCCGTGTTCTGGAATGATCGCTCCCTGAAGATCGACTGGGGGATCGATCCCAAAATGGCCGTTCTCTCGGACAAGGACGCCGCCGCGCAAGCCTTCGCGGACTTCGCCTCGCCTTTCTAGACCGTTTCCGTCCTTGACGGAATCGGTCGTCGTTTTTTTCGCTCACGCCAGTCGGCAGGTGCCGACGGCTCCGCGGGGGCGGCGCAGGGGCGCCGGGCGACCTTTTGTCGCCTTTCGCGTTTCCGCCATAGGCGAAACCGCTCTAGGGAGCGGCTCCGGCCCGATCAATCCGACCGACCGGCTGCCCGGCCCATGCTGGGGTCCTTGTCAACAACGACCGGGGCCAACCACGTGGACACGACACCGAAGCTCAGCCTGCCATTCCTCCTGCCGAACCAGGCGCAAAAACATGCGACGATGAACACGTCGCTGAGCCGGCTCGACATACTGGTTCAGCTTTCGGCACTTGCCGATGACGAGCCCGTGCAGCCGGCAGCGCCAGAAGACGGCGATACCTATATCCTGCCGGACGCGGCAACCGGCACGGCCTGGGGAGGCCTTCCCGCCGGAACGGTCGCCTGTTTCCGGGACAACGCCTGGACTTTCCTCGTGCCACAGCCGGGCTGGCGTGCGTGGATTGCCTCGCGCGGCGAGCTTTCGGTCCATGACGGCGCGGACTGGACTGCCCTTTCCCTTGCTGCATCGGGCTTTGACGAACTTGACGGCATCGGGATCGGTACGACGGCTGATGAAACGAACAGGCTGTCGGTCGCAAGCCCGGCAACACTTTTCTCGCATGCGGGCGATGACCATCGTCTTGTCATCAACAAGGCCGGCGCTACAGATACCGCGTCAGTCATCTTCCAGGCAGGCTTCAGCGGCCGGGCCGAATTCGGCCTTGCGGGCGATGACGACTGGCGCGTGAAAGTGTCTGCCGACGGAATGACGTGGCACGAGGCGCTTGTCGCCGACCGCGCATCCGGGCGCCTGACTGCGCCATCCGGCATCACGCTGCCCGGCGGGCAGTCGATCCGTTCAAGCCTCACCGCGCTTGATTCTCCAGACGATGCCGCCCTTGAACTGGAAGGCGGCGGCGGGCTTGGCCGGGTCGCTCTGACCCTCAGATCGGTGGGGGGCCTGACCGGCGCCCTGTTCGAGCAGCGCTCAGAGCATCCCGCGGACATCGACCTTATCGACTTTGGCTTCAAGACGCTGTCGCGCCAGATGAACCTGCGGGTCGAGTCGAGAACGGCCTTCGCCCTGACCGGCGCACCGGAATTCCAGCTGCTCGATCTCGGCGACGGCACGCAGTCGGCTCAGAACCTGCTTGCCGTGTCGGCACTTCAAGCCGTGGTCGAGGTTCCGTTCCGGCTCCAGCCGGTCACCGTCGCCTCACTGCCTGCCCCTGCTTCGGTTAGCCCCGGCACCCTTGTCTTTGTCAGCAACGAGACCGGCGGCCCGGTCATCGCCTTCAATGACGGCATGAACTGGCGGCGCGTGACCGACCGGGCGCCCGTTCAGGCTTAGGGTCGCTGCGTCCACCAGATCGGACTAGAGACCGCCTCTTCATTGTTCGCCTGCATGATGCGGACCCAATAAGCCGAAGTCTGCCCCGGCTCCGGGACGACCGGGTCGCGCCAGATCAGGTTCGCAAGAGGCTCGTTGAAGCGGGCCGTGTAGACGATCTCTGTGTCCTTCAGGACTTCAATCGCTTGAACGGCATCGGTTCCGATAACCGAGATCCGGAGGGGCGGCATGACGGACCCATCCATTTCGTCGCCCATTATCGCCTCGCCTGCGCTGACTGACAGGATGATGCGGTCACCCGTCGTGGCATAGGCATGGCGGTCATAGAGTGCATCAAAGATGGCCCCCCTCGTCAGCTCAGGCGCCATGACGGCCACGAGGGCACTGCCACCCTCCTTCGACCAGTTGCCGTTCTGAAGAGGGTCCAGGAGAAAGCCGTAGCCCGGCCGCCCCGTATGGTTATCGGAACTTGCAATGATGCCGAGCCGGTAGCCGCGCCGAAGAAACTCATAGGCCCAATCGTGCTTTCGCCCATGCTCCGAAAAGATCTCAACGAGCCGCTCGATACGTGGCTCGTGCCATTCCGGACTGGCTTGGCGGCCTCCGAAATGGGGAATCGACAAGACCTGCCTTGATCCCATCCTGACAAGCGTCTCATTGAGGTCGCCAATGAAATCAATCCTGTTGGTCTCTGAGTGATAGGCCTGCTGGTTGCGCTCGTCATAATAGGAGCGGCTGCGGAAAATGACCGGATCATCCGACCGGAAATAGATATTGTGGTCGCCTCCGACCTCGGTCAGTCCGGACCATTCATAGGCGTGAAGCGTCACAAACCGATTTGACTCATTGAACGCTTCCGTCGCCCGAGTGCCTTCCTGCCAGAACCTGTCAGTGATCATGAACCCGTGATCCGTGACGGCACAGAAATCCAGTGCGGCAACATCCCGGCAATAGGCGTAAAAGCCCTCAACCGTGCCCCGCCCGTCAGAGTTCAAAGTATGCCCGTGAATGTCCCCCCAGTAGAGATTCGGTTCCCGAGAACCCGAACTGAGCCGGAGAGGATTGGATTCAGCTGAAAATTCCCCGGCTTGAGCTGTGAACCGGCCTGCTTTTGCCAGCCCTGTCGCAGGAACACGAATATCGAGGACGCCCCCGTCAGCCGCCGTCATCTCGCCGGACCAAACCACCGCGCCATCCCCATGGCTGATGGAGACCGGCCCGGCAAAACCTGGATCAAGGTTGCCGAACCGGTCTTCGGCGCGCAGCACCAGCCGGACCTCTTCGCCGGCTGCCACCTGACTTGGAGCCACGAGCGAAATTCCGGTCGCGTTCCCGCCGACAATCCGAAACAGCACGTCCTCGGCAACCGGCAGCGGGGGCGCATCGGCGTCAGTGGCGACATAGAAGCGGAACGCATAGGCCGGTTCCTCGCTCGGCTGCACGCGCGCGCCCGGACCGCCGGAGGACCGGTCGCCATAGGTCAGACGAAGGGTGTCTCCCGGCTCAAGCTGCCCGCTGGTGACCCGAACGTCGATCGCGTGCTGCCAGGGGAACGTCTGAAGAAACAGATCATAACCATCAGGCCGCTCCGGCCAGGCGACGATTTCAAGCGCCACGCCATCCGGACCCGAAACCGAGACATACCCGGCCCCGGACGGATCATTTGTCTGAGGAGGCGACCAGTGAAAAACGTGGCGCATGGCGAGCCTGACATAACCGCCTTGCTTGATCGCCGCACGCCCGACCACGTAGTCGAATGCAAACGCCTCGAACGAGGCAACGACCAGCGGCACGTCATTATCAGGTCCGGCCATCCCGACCGAGCCGATGCCGATCTCCTGGCCGCGCCGCACGGCTTCCTCGTGATCGATGCCCGTGGCCTGCCGGAGCGCCTCCTTATGAGGGTGCGCGAGGGCGGCCGGCAACAGCGCCAGAGTGGACAAATGGAGCGCAAAGGCGAAGACCAGATACCGCAAGGCCAAGTCTGCAATCCTTCTCAATGGCTGGCGACGACCACAGTCCCCGTAAGCCGGTCGATGACATCGTCTGGTGGCAACGCACTTTCATCACGCGCCGCGATCATCCACGAAGCCCCCGGGTGATACCAGGGAATCGGACGGGCCTGCAGACCGGCATCCCTCAGCGCCCTGACGAGCTGGCCGTCCGTGTAGCCGACACAGCCCGGATAATGCCAGCCAGTCGCGGGCAACGGGCTGTCTGCGCTGTCCGGTTCGCGAATGTAGGAAAACAGGAAGAGCCCGTTATCCTGCAAGGCCCGTTTCATCGGCGCGAACATGGCCTGCATCAGGTCCGGACCGGTGTGAGTGACGATGGACTGGGCGATGACGAACCGGAACTGTCGCCCAAAAACCGTGCTGTCGAAATCGTCATTATAAGCAAATAGCGGAGCCTTCAGCGCGATGGCCGAGCGGCCGAGCTCCCGGTCGATGCCGTCCTCGATCAGCCACCGGTTCGGATCGATCCCGGCATAATTGCCTGCCCGCAGAAACGGAATGAGGAGCCGGCCGAGCCGCAACGAACCGCAGCCGAAATCCAGCACAGGGTCAGTGTCTCTCAGGCCAAGCTGGAACAGAAGGTTGAACTGCGAGGCCCCGATAAAGTCATAGCGCTCCGGCGGACCCACATAAGCCCTGTAATGGTCTTCGCCGGCCCCGAGCGTGTGCGCTTCTTCGACCGATAATGACCGAACCGGCGATATGCGGCTGGCCGGTTCGCGGCGCGTCAGCCTGATGAGCCGCTGGCCGCGCGGATGGCCGAAATCGCCGACATAGGAGACGTCCCATGGCAATCCGCCTGCGAGGTACTCGAAATCGGCAAACCGCTGGTGATAGGGGTCAGCCCCGGCATGCGTCGTGATCTCGCCGGGCGGATGGGTCATGTCCTCAAAGGTCGGCACATCGTCCGGGGCTTCAAAGAAAGTGGCCAGCAAGCTGCCTCCGGGCTTCATGACAGCGGCAAGGCGTTCCAGACAGACGCGGATGACATCAAGCGGAAGGTGCGTGAACAGCGAGAACGCCAGGGCAAAGTCAAACTCGGCATCAAACCGGGTGAAATCGAAATGGCTGTCCGCGACAAGGTTCTCTCTCGGGAGCTTTTCCGCCAGCCCCGACGGGATTATTTCACGATCATATCCGGCATCCAGCAGCGAGACATTGAGATCGAGACCGTAATAATGCCCTGCCTCCAGGTAGCGGACAAACCGCACGCCGCCGCGCAACGACCCGCAACCGATATCGAGCAGCTTGTGTCCGGGCGCAAGGCCGCTGTCGACCAACTGGCGAAATTGCAGATCGCCAATGGCGTCCCAATGGCCGCCGATGATGTCCCGATGCAAGTTCAGATCGACGGCTTCGCTTATGAAGGACCCGTCATAATAGCTGCTGTGATCACTCTTCATCGGGTATCCCTGAATAGATTTGACAATCAATCGGTGCCGATCTCGATCAGCTCGCCTGTTTCAAGCGCGACAATTTCAACTGCTATGCGAGGGTTCAGGTTGAAATGACCGACGGCATCGAGGTCCGGCTGGGGGAGAACGCGAAACATCAGGGAATCAATCACCCTATGAGCGAATGCATTCTCGCCCTTGACGCCCACGTCAAGCATGTAAGTCCCCGGAAGCAGGAGACATTCGAATGAAATGACGACATCCAGTCTGCCGCCCCGGCGCCCCCTTGGCCGCAGATCAACAGGTGTTCGTTCATTATTGGCACCGGCGATCATGAATCCCGAAATCGTCTTGGCCTGCATTCCGACGATGATCGGCCCGACATCATTCGTGAATTCGACGGCGTATCGAACCTGATACGTCCGACCGCCCTGAAGCAGGTTCACCTGCCGACCATCCGGCGCAGTTATTCTGACATCACAGAGGCGCGCGCCCTGCTGCTCGTATTCGACGCGCGATGTGGAAACGAGGCGCTCGTCAAAGGCGCTCAGGTCCTCATCGGCCTCGCGCCGATCCGTTCCCGCCTCCGGAACCGGCCGGATCATGCCGCCTGGCAGGTCGCCTCCCCCGGCCTCAGAGCCGGGGCGGTTTTCTGGGGTGCCCATTGCGCGTATTTCGCGGCGAACCCTGTCCGCGTCGTCTCCGGACAGGTTGATCAGTCGCTGGTACTGCGTCACGACCTTTTTCGGACTGCCATCGAGAATCATCTCGCCCTGGTCCATCAGGATCGCGCGGTCGCATAGCTGGACGATGGTCTGCGCGCCATGCGACACGAACAGGATGGTCGCGCCGGACGCCTTGATCTGCTCGATCCGGGCAAAGCACTTGCGCTGGAAGGCTTCGTCACCGACCGACAGGGCCTCGTCAACGATGAGAATGTCGGGATCGACATTGATGGCGACCGCAAAGGCGAGCCGGATATACATGCCTGACGAATAGGTCTTTACCGGCTGGTCGATGAAGAGGCCGATATCGGCAAAGCGGACGATGTCGTCATAGCGGGCATCGGTCTCTGCCCGCGAGAGGCCGAGAATCGCGGCGTTCATGTAGACGTTCTCGCGCCCCGTGAACTCAGGATTGAACCCCGCGCCCAGTTCAAGAAGGGCCGCAATGCGTCCGTTGACCGAAATCGAGCCGGATGTTGGCTGCAAGGTGCCGCAGACCATTTGCAGGAGCGTCGACTTGCCCGAACCGTTTCGCCCCACAATGCCGACCGTCTGGCCCCTATCAATCTTGAACGAAACATCCCGGACGGCCGCAAAGTCCGTAAAATATCGCTTTTGCGACAGGCCGGCGAGCCGCTGAAGCCGCGGCACGATCATCTGTTTCAGCCGATCCTCGGGCCGCGCAAAGATCAGGTAGTTCTTGGAGACATTGTCGACTTGAATTGCAGATTCTGGGGACATCAGGGAAGCCTCGCATTGCCTGCCAGGGCAAATGTTCTGGACAAGCCGTCCACTGTGCAATGTGTCACCTGCCGATACTGGGCTAGTATCAACTTGGTCCTGGCAAGTCCATTGAGCGAATGGTGATTGCAGATACCACGCCCGCTCATCCTTATGAGCCTCATCTTGGCGCTCATCCAGCAAGGATTCTCATAGCGATCCGCCGCAAGCGGGCGCGCATTTGGTGGACCCTTCTTGAAGCCGTGCCAGACACGACGAGATAGGAAGGATCCAGTTCGAACTCTTTGACACCGTGGGTCAGGACCCAATCGCGAAATGCCTGTCGACCCTCTAGCGTAGATAGCGGAAATCGGCCCTTCAAGTCTGGCCTCAGAGCGTGGAGTTCGACCATCAAGCGTGAAAGAGGGCCATCAGGTGTCTGATCCACCTGATCGCTCTGTTCAAGCCAGAAACTGAGATCCGGTTCGTCGAACCAGTCTGTTGCTGCCCGTTGTTCCGGCAAGTGCCGACGCATCGGGAGCGGAATGGGGCGACCATTGGAAAAGCGGCCAAATCGGTAGGGAACCTTCGACCAGCGTTCGTGGCCGTTCGCTGCAATCCGGTCGAGATAGTCTGAAACGAGATCGGCGACCGGACCAGGTTCGAGTTTGGCAAGCGTGTCCTGATGCTTGGATAGAATTTCGGGACGTCCCGGAACGACACCGCTGAAATGAAAGAACACGAGCGGCTGTCCGTTGACCACATACGCACCCCCGTCTCTGACAATGTGGCGGTTCGCAAGATTCCAGTACGCGACATTGTATCCGGGATGGCGCAAGATACAGAGGCGCTGGACGAAGCATGGCGCAAACTCGACAAATTTCTGGTCGACGAACAAACCCCGCTCAAGGTCGACAAGGCAGTCGGTCTCCAGCTTCCGGCCCCACCAGGACAGGAAATCACGGGCTTCCGGTGTGTCCGAAAAGGCCGCGAAGCCCAGATTGAACGTGCCGCTTCGCAGGATGTCGAAATCTGTCGGGCTCCGGTCACAGTCAAGGGGGGACAGGAGATGCGGGGTAAGCACAGCCGATGCCCCGTCAGAAAAGGCTGCTTCAACGCCTTCAAGGGGCCGAAAGACCTGGATGTCCGGATCGAGGTAAACCGCGTGCGAAAAGCCGCGTTCAGCCAGCAAGTGTTGGAAGCACGCAGCCTTTATGGCGGTGCTGAATTCCATCAGCGTATAGCGGAACGCCATTTCCCGCATTCGCGGCAGCTGAAGCGCGGCAACCGGGATCACGTTGACATCAGGCGGCGTATCAGACAGCACCGGCTCATCGGCCAGGAAAAGAAAGAACTCGGCGTCGGGCCTGACGCGGCGCAGGCTTTGGTGCAGCGTCAGGGCATAGGCGATGTAATTGCAGGTGCAGATCGTGAAATAGGCTATTCGTGACATGACAACATACAATTCTGGAGGCGTTACGAGGCCCGAACCAGACGATCCAGGCTACCTAGCCTGATTGGCGAACAGGCGCTGACTGGGCACGACACCACGCTTATGAGACCCGGTGCAATCAAATAATGTCCGCGAATCCTTTTCGGGTCTTCTCGAACCAATGAAAACCCCCAAGGCATATGGCAAGTGATACCAGCATGTAGGCGAGCAATGGCTGGAGTGGCGGAATGCGTCCGAAAATCAGCAGGTCTCGGATGCTTTCGACTGGTATGCTGACCGGGTTGAGTGCGACCCAAGGCTGCAACCAGTCCGGCAGGGCCGTGACCGGAAAGAATATGGGCGCAAGGAACAGCATCGCTGTGACGATTGGACCCATTATCTGACCAATATCGCGAAAATAAGTTCCAAGTGAGGATAACAACCACCCGAGACCGAGCGCCATGGCCAGATATGGCAGGATTGCGATCGGAACGAATGCAGCGGTCCAGGGGATGCCGCCGAAAACATATATCTGGAAAGGCAGCAGGATCAAAAGGCTGATGCCGGCATGAAACAGGGAGGTCCCCAAAGCCGCCGGGACCAGCACATGAAGCGGAAACACGATCTTCTTCACATACGAACTATTGGCCAGGATCAGGCCCGGGGCCCGGGTCATGGTCTCGGCGAGCACCTGATATATGGTCAGGCCGGAAAACAGGATCACTGCAAATTCGGCGATGGACGCATCGGAGCCCGCGTCCGCCCAGCGCGCCTTGAACACGGTTCCGAATACGAAAGTGTAGACACCGAGCATCAATAGCGGTGTCACCATCGTCCACAGGAATCCAAGCGTGGAGCCACGGTAGCGACCCTGAATTTCTCGAGCGACCAGTTGTCGTGTCAAGCGAAGGGAAGATGCGCTCATGAAATCACCCCGAAGGCACTTTGCCGAAGCAGCGATTTCCGCGCCAAGATGGCTGAATAGGTCGCACTTTTTGTCTCCAACTTTACCTGGATCAAGGACCAAGTCTTCTCAGTCGTCCATCTGTGGCATGGATTGATGTCTCAGTCCGATGGCCGACCATTCGCCCCATGCATCGCCTTCATCGGCAATCGTGACGTCGAATGAATCCGGAAGTGTTGGCTCATCGAATAGAAGCTTCACCCAACCCTCGGCGCGCGGCCTCGTCCAGTCAACAGGAGCTGGCAGTCCCGTCGCGAATTCGGAATGATTGGCAACGGACAGATATTGGCGGGAAGATTCCGGGCCAGACTGATACAATATGGCGTCACCTCTGTTGAGCGTTATAGAGATCCGCCCAAGCGACGCATCGCCTGCCGGATCGCTGGCATAGGCCCGCACCTCTTCCACTCCGGGCGGACCTGAAATAGGGGCCACAAAGCCCTCGTTCGAAATGACTGCGCCGCCCAACAAACTGTCGTCATCCGCTGAGCCGATCCGATAAGCCGTTCGCAGGAATGAGACCGGCGTCTCGCAACCCCCGCTGCGCGGGCTAATCGTGACTGGCCCGCTGTTCGGACCGGCAAAGATGAAGCCTTCAAAGCCCGAGCGCGCCGCATGTTTTCCATATGCGGCAGCAACGTCTGGTCGTTGGCCTCCTATAATGGCAAAGCCCGTAATGACGCCGTCCTGATCGATGAAACGCATTGCGGAAAATCCGCGGTCCCGACCAGGTCCAACATACCACCCCCTGACAAAATAAACGGCCGGATCCTGAAAACGCCGCTCGATCTGATCCAGATGCGCCGTGCACTCGCCTGTTCCGCGCATTCTCGCCGGGTCACCAAGTTCCAGTCCCGCATCCATAAGTGGCGGCGTGCCAAAAACAGACAGGTCGTGGACCGGTGCCAGATCGACCGTCGGCAGGTAGAAAGGCAAGACGGGCGCATAGGCGGCGGGGTCCCGCACGCCGAGTTCGACCGCCAGGGCTGCGACGTTCCGCTGGAACTTGATTGCGGTCTGCCCGTTCAGAGCGAGTAGCTGGGCTGGCAGGAAGAACGCCGCAATCCCGCCAAGGGCAAGACTGGTCGTGACCGGCTTGACGTCAAGCCTCCAGCGCTCGGCGCAGAGCAGGACGAGGGCGGCCCAAGCCATCAAAGCCGGGGTTGCGTACCTGGAAGCTGTGGCCTGCTGCAAGCCGAAATCGACGCGCCCCAGAGCCGTTATCGACGCGGTGAGCCCGATATAGGCCAGAAATCCTAGAAGCGCGAGACGCGTCGGGGACCGCTCGGCCAGCCGCACCTCCCCCCAGAAAAAATATAGAGCGCCCGCCACGACTGCAGCTCCGCCGAACATGGCCACAGCAACTTGCGTCGCATCTGCAAGGTGAACGAGAGGCGACCCCAGATAGGTCAGCACGTAAGCGGCGACACCCATGGGATGTTCCATGATGCTCGCAATCGGAGACGAATGGCCAGGTGGGGACTGGTAATCCCTCAGATAAAGAATGATCGTCAGGACGAACGTCCCCAGCGCAGCCATGGTCCACGACCTTGGGGCCTTCGCCAGGAAACAGAGCGCAGCAACAATCGCGAGTGCGAAAACGCCATTCGCCATGGCTAGGGCCGACGCAACGCCCGTTGCGAGGGAGCCGAGAAAACAGGCCGTAGCGCCGGGCTCGCCAATCTGCAACTTCGCCTTCGCCCTGGCCGCAAGCAGCAGGGCAAGCAAGGGGAGCGACTGGGCGAGAAAGAATTGCGACTGAAACTCCCAGCGGAAATTTTCGTGCTGGACCCAGCTCAGGCAGAGGATCGCGACAATCGCAAAAAGCGCATCGACCGCAATGCGCCTGTGATCGGGAAACAAATCCTTGATGAGCTCGCGAAACATGAATGCGGCCGCTACTGCCAGGGCGACATTGCAAAGCACCAAGAATGGCGCACGGCCCCCAAAGACGGACTGGTCAATGAAGAACAGGATCCGCGACAAGAAGATTCGATGCTCATTGTGCTGGGCGAGCCAGGCCGAGCCGTCGCCCTCCACGGCGCGGACATAGAACCCAAGATAACCATTCCACATATCCATCCACGGAACAGGCGTGAAAAAAATCAGGACGCCCCACACCGTGAGGATGAGGAACACGGCTATGCTGGCAAGGATGCAAGACCGCCCGATCATCCCAACAGTCACGTCAACGATCCCTGTCCAAGCCTTGCCCCAGCGGGAGCTGATAAGGCACCTTGCCGAGTGGCTCAACTGATTGAATGCACCCGTTTGCAATCAAAACGAGTCTCCAGGTCCGACGGACACGCGGCGTAAAATCCCTGGAGCGTTATAAGCTAAGCAGCCTCGCAAGAACCGAGGGGCGCGACGGTGAAGCCTCTTTATTGCCTGCCGGCTCCTTTCCGAGCGTGACATAGAACTCGCAGCCGACTGTATCGAACTGCGCAACGATGCCGAGATCGAGCAGGCCGAGGTCCCGAAGGTCCGAAATGATGAGGCTGAAACTTTCCGGCACGAAGCGCCAGCAATGGACATCGAGGTACTCATGTGTCGTGCTGGCTCGCGACCAGCCGTTGGCGGCCTGCGCAGTCGGGTGGATCAGCCCAAGCGGTCCGTCATCGGCCGCCGACCAGGCCGCCGCGCCGTTGCGATTGGCAGCATTTGCGAGGTGGTCGAAAACCTGCCCGGGGGAAGGCCGGATGCGGCCCTCATGATGCGCATCGAGCACGGCACCTGTCGTCGTGACGGGTCCGAAATGGTCAAAACAATAGCGCTTGTCCGGCACGATGAGCGCGAGACGCTCTGCCTCGGCGAGAAGCGCCTGGCATTGCTGCAGGAAGGACACGAGGTCGGGCGTGTGCTCGATCACGTGGCTGGCGACAATCCAGTCATACCGGCCCGGACGCCCGGTCAGGTCAACGAGATTTTCCCCGCTCCAGACAAAATCAACTTCCTCGATCCGGTCGAGATCGACATTGTGGCCCTGATACTTTCTGCGCAGTCCGTCCCGATCGAGATGGTCGAGGATGTCAACATCGAACCCCGCGGCCTTCGGCATTATCGGATTATGGCTCGGCCCGATCTCCAGGCCTTTTCCGCGCGGGTTGATTGTCGAGAGGACCTTGGCGCTCCGGCTCGCCGGCTGGAGGACGAGCGTCCGCCCCTCCCGCCTGCCATATAACTCGTAGTGCTCCCTGCCCGACGCGAAGGTTCCGGCCCGCACGGCTTCGGCAACATCCGGATGGGCGAGCAGATAGGCGGCATCGTCGAAATCAGGGTAGCTCATTCGTGCTTCCTATGCGACGCGGGCATAAGTCTGGTCATGACCATTTTTTGGCAGCGCTGCCAATAAAAATCCCGGGAAACCAGCGCTACCCTCTCCACGGCAAAGAATTTCTCGGAGACGAAGCGATCTCGAAGTTATCACTGACGCTTGTAAGATTGGGATTGTAGTATGGGTCATAACCTAAAGCGCTAGACCACCTATCCATCATAATTGATTTCTCCTTCTGGAGGCGGATTTTTTTCTCTCCCGTTGCATCATGGCCTCGGGTAGCAGACTCATGATGGATACAGTTCACATGAGGCAAAACCACAATACGCTTTCTGAGCGAACCTATTTTCAGACAGAAGTCAACGTCGTTATACGCAACAGCCAGATCACGCTCATCAAGCCCGCCAACCTCAAAATAATCACTTTTCCGAACAAGCAGACAAGCAGCGGTTACCGCCGACACCTCTTGTGTCAGGGCGCCTCGTCCGAAGTAACCGAAATGCTCACGCGGCATTCCTTTAAACATGTTCATTGCTACGTGCTGAGTTGAAAGGATCAACCCGAAATGCTGCAGAAGTCCATTTGGATACCATAGCCGCGCTCCAACAACACCGATTTCCGGCAACTCGATGAACTTTACCATTTCGGACAACCATCCAGGTTCGGTTACCTCGACATCGTCATTGAGCAGGAGGATGAGTTCTCCCTTGGCACGTCTTACGGCTGCATTATTGAGTGCAGAATAGTTAAAGGGCCTGTCGTCTCGAATAACTTCAACGTTTGAGTGCGTTCGGAGCGCGGTCAGATAGCCAATAGTCTTTTGACAAACGCTACCATTATCGATAATTATAAGTTCGTAGTCCTTGTACTCTGTCATCTTGAAAATGCTGTCGATACATTTTCTCAACAAGTCTCCGCCATCCCTAGTTGGTATGACTATCGTTACTTTCGACCGGGTACTACTTCCCTCAAGTCGTAAAATATATCCATGACCCAACAGTTCAGCACTGCCATTTATCCCTCGCCGCTCAAGATGGCCGGTGATTGCGCGCTCGCCCGCAAGCATCGCATAAGGTTTTTCGTCTGCAGACAGTGCTGTGCTACCTGGCATAACGCGCCAATGGTACAGCACATGAGGAATATGATATATTGCATTCCGTTCGACGTTCTCAAGACATCTTAGTGCCAGATCGTAATCCTGAGCCCCCTCGAAGCCACTTCGGAAGCCGCCCACCTTCCTTACCAAGTCTGCCTTATATGCACCCAGGTGCGAGAACATATTATGGGATAGAAACAGGTGATAGTTCCAGTCCGACTTGAAATACGGGTCGTGGCGGACGCCGTCGAGGCTGATCTTGTCCTCGTCCGAATAGATCATCATCGCTTCGGGATGGCGGTTGATCGCTTCGGCGATGCAGAACAGGGCGTGCGGCGGCAGGAGGTCATCATGATCGAGGAGCGCGACCCACTCGCCGCCTGCGATGTCAAGCGCCGAATTGGAGGCTTTGGATATGTGACCATTCTCCTTGCGGAAGACGACCTTTATGCGCGCATCCCGGCTCTGGTAGCGCTCGAGCACCGCCCGCACATGCGGCTTTGTCGAGCAATCGTCTGCAATACAGAGCTCCCAGTGCGGATAGGTCTGGTCGAGGACGCTGTCGATGCACTCGCACAACAGGGCTTCGGGCGTGTTGTAGGCCGGCATGATGATCGAGATGACCGGGGTCGAGGCGAATGCCCCCGTCATGGCCGCCATGGCCTCGCGGTCTGCATCGGTTATGGTGTCGAACCGGGCAATCCAGTTCTGGTAATCGGCATTGGCGTTGCGGACCGCGGGTCTCGCATGCGAGCGCTCCGCCTGCTTCTGGCGGAGAAATGCCGCTGCACCGGATGGTCCCTCCGCAATAGACCTGGAAACCAGTCCGCCGAGCAGGCTAATCGTGTCCTGCGGCCCGGTCGACGTGCGCGACAGAAGCCGACTGTAATAGGCCTTTCGGCTCAGGGGCTGGAAACTGATCGGGCCCATGCCGAACACGACGGCACCGTCACCGCAATGGTCGAGCGGGTCGAGCCGGAGCCTGTCGACGGGGCGCGCGAGCGAAATGTCGGCGCAGACGGTTTGCCGGCCGTCACGGATGAAGTCCGCTTTCGCGCTTTCGGCTTCGCTGAAACTGCTTCCGCTTCCGAAATAGCATTTTGCCGATTCGAGCAGATCGTCCGGACCGTCGAACGGAAACCCCATCCGGTAATGACCCGGGCCGATAGGCTGGCCGTCCGCACGTCCCAGCAGGATGAAGGGATCGTCGCCTGTCACGTGAAAAAGGTCGCCCCGGCGTCCGCCTGAAACAGGTGCAAGATCATTCGTCGCCAGGATTTCGAGGCCTGCCCGGTCGTCAATCCTGATGCCCCGATATCCCGAGCCGGACGGGGCCAGCCTTGCGAGGCTGGCCGCATGCCACAGCGGATTGATCGGCGCTTTCGCGATCAGCGGGTAGGAAATCAGGTGAGATTTCGGGTCAAAAGCGTGACTGGTCGGAAACAGCTCCGCGCCAAGTCCAAGGCAGTGCCCAAGAAGCGATCCGCGTATCGTCTGCCCGTTCAGCTGCTGCGCGACGAAGGCAGGATCGAACAGCCGGTTTGGCCACGCCCCGGCCCGTTCGCCGACAACCAGATAATGGCAGAGCGGGTTGATCTGCCCGGGGTCAAGCTCGGGATACTGGGCGCGATAGAGCTGCGTGTCGAAAACCGGCGTCGGATCCCGCCCTTCTGCTGCGCCAAAGCGGACATAGTGAAGAAGCGGGTCAACCGACGATCCGGCAACATCCGTATGGGTCGCGAGGTACCAGTGAGGCTCGAACAGGCCGGACCGGCTCAGAACGCGCATCGCGGACGCTTCCGAGAGTGAGCGCAAAAGGGACATCAGGCACGCCTGCGGGCTGGCGACCGGGCCCTAGTCACGCTCGAGGTAGCGGTACGTCCCTGCCCGCAGCGCTTCTGCCGCTTCGGACGGCGCACTGACGGTTGACACCACAAGCCCGGCTCTGGCTGCAAGCGCCCCGGCCATTCGTTCGATACCATGGGCCAAAGTCCCGTCAATCTGCCCAGCCTCGTTCTCGAAGTCACTGGCAGACAAGCCCGCCTCTATCAAGGGGCGAAACAGGTCCGGTCGCGCATAAAACATCGACCCGGCTACGAAACAGCTTGAGTTGACCAGATTTCGGTCAATCCTGAGGGCATTGCAAAGCCGGCCGACGACCGCGTCGTTCGCGCCAATGAACTCGCTGACCGAGAGGACATGCCCGTCTGGCGCGAGTATGCCAAGGCCGGGCATGCACACGAAATGTCCGAGTGCCCTGCCCGGCATATCGCCCGCAAGAAGGGAGGCGAGGAGGTCGTCGGCCCAGGCATCGCCGTTCTTGACGTGGCGGCTCTTCTTGGTGTGCAGTTTGAGAATGGCCGTGCATCCCTCGGCGAGCACCGACGGAAGGATTCCGAGAAAAGGACCGATGTCGCGTCCCCGATTGTCCGTCTCGAACAGGACAAAAGCGCGATCCTGCGACCGAAGGGCACCCAGAACCGGCTCGACGGAGGCCGCGGGAGCCGTCACGTAGAGTTTCATGGGCGGATGCCCTTCCGGGGCAGATGCCAGCCCGGACAAGACCCTTGCAAAAGTGTCTGGAGAGAATGCGTGGATCACAACCCCCAGCCAAGGTGCCTCTTTG
>CAYSED010000013.1:0-15192 GCA_964429935.1 uncultured Hyphomonadaceae bacterium | reverse complement strand
CCTGGAGTCCGACCGGCCGAGGCGATCAGCCGCAGCGGCTCGGCCGGCGGCGGTACCGGCATGACCGGCAACTGGCTCGGGACGGTTCCGAGCCACACCCTCGCCGAAACTGGCGCCAGCGCTTCCATCTTAAAGGCAGGCACGTCCGCCGGGCGCCCTTCACCCGCAACGAAGCGCTTCAATCCCCGGATCGGGGCCGTCAGTCGCCACGAGGTGCTCTGGAGGTAGGCCTGCGCCTCCGCCTGGCTCCTCGCGAGCGCATCCCGGAGGAATCGGCCGGTTTCAGCTTCTCGCCTCGCTGCCGAGCGAAGGATTGCCGCTTCGGCCTCCAGTTCCGCGCTGCGGCTCCGCTCCGCCTCGAGCGCCGTAACCGTTTGAGCCAGCGCGGCGCCCTGTTCGGCAGACTCGGCCAGGCGGTCCGCCAGCCGGGTCTCCAGTTCCGCGCTGCGGCCCCGCTCCGCCTCGAGCGCTGCAACCGTCTTAACCAGCACGGCGCCCTGTTCGGCAGACTCGGAAGCTCGAAGCGCGGCTTCAGCTGCCTGTTCAGCAACCTTGTGCCTGAGTTCGTCTGCGTCCTGGCGAGCAGCATCCGTTTCGAGGCGGGCAGCTCGGAGCAGGCTGTCGGCATTGTCTCTCTGCGCACAAGCTTCATCATGGGCGGCCTGGACCTCCTCGCAACGCCGGATTGCTTCTTCGGCCAGCGCCTCGGCCGCCATGACGTCGCGCTGCAGCCTGATGGTCTCGGCACCGGCCCGGTCGATCTCGGCGAGGAAGGGAGAGAGCCCTCTGAACTCGGCGGCGAGGTCAGCAATCGCAGATACCCGGTCCTGATCAGGTCCATCAATTGCACTGGTCAACTGGTCGTAGAGATCGAGGACGATGCGCGGCACCCGTCCGGACCGCTGCAGCTCGCCGCGACCGGTGAACTGGTTGCGCAGCTCCTGTTCGAGAAACTCGCTGAGAAACAGATGCAGCGGTTCGGAATCCAGGTCGGGAGCCGTGAGCCCGAGTCCTGTTGCGATCCGGTTCAACTGGTCCTCTGGATCTTCGAGAAACTTGTCGAAATCAACTAGAACGGGCTTCTTGTCGAAGGTCGCGGCTGCACACTGAACGAGATGCGCGCCCCACAGCGCAACGCCCTTTTCGAGAGCGAAGCCGTCGCGCGCCTGCAGCGACCGTGCCGACGACAGGGGATTGCGGATGGTGACCAGGTACTTCACGTCAATGCCGAGTTCACCGAACACGCTCTGCCAGAACGGCATCAGCACAGCCATCCGGGGATCCTTCACCGCATGCAGGTCACCCGTCTGGGTGAGCCTGCCGAGCAGGTTGAGGGCCTCTGTGCGCTCCTCGAAGCATTCCGGTCCGACCAGGAATCCGGGCTCGATCGGCTCGAGGGAGTGCCACGTCCTTCCCGCCTTGGCGAGAACCCGTTCGTTCAGCGCGACAATGTCCAGATCTTCAAAGAAACCCTTCTCGTTGTTTCCTCCGGCCGGCGGCATCAGGTTCGTTCCGAGATTGGCACCAAGCGCCATCGCAGCGCGGGCGAGGACACTCGTTCCCGACCGGTGCATGCCGAGCACGACGATGAGCGTCTTGCCCATCCGGCCGCGCTTTTCCCTTGGTTTTTCGGTTGATTTCTTGCTGGTACTCACACAAAATGTCTTTCTGGCCTGCCCCCGCAGCGATCACGCAGAGCTTCGATTAGGCCGCGATCGTTACCTGCACAATACTCGCGTTTGGTAAACGCTACCCGGAGACAACCCGCTGTCATCATTGTATGACTGCCCAAGAGCGGACACGGTCCAATCTCCCAATCACTCGCGCAAGGGAACAAATCTCCTCGCTTCTCGCCGGACCCGTACTGCTCAGTAGGTACCTACTGATCGTAAGTCAGACCCCGCTTCCAGACTTCTTCTGTCAAGACGTGATTGCAGTTCGGACACCCGACATTCGTACGCCCCGACAAATTGATGGAGAGACAAACGGCGCTCAACGGCTAGGCTATGCAGGCCCATGTCCGATGTCTGCCGGAAGCACGGCATGTCATCGGCCAAGTTCTACGGCTGGAAGGCGAAGTTTGGCAGTATGGATGTCTCCGATGCCAAGCGCCTGAAAGTGCTTGAGGAAGAGACCGCCAAGCTGAAGCATCTGCTGGCCGAAGCGATGCTCGACAATACGGCTTTGAAGGACCTCATGTCGCGAAAGTGGTAACGCCCGCCGACAGGCGAGAAGCCATCACGAACCTCGCGGAGACATACGAGATGAGTGGTTTGAGCGATCAGAAATCGCACTGCGATTTCAGCGAGAACGGGCGTGCCAGGTGATCGGGACTGACCGGTCGTCGGTGCGCTATGCGGCGCGGCGACTAGAGAATGCCGCATTTATTGCTCAGGCAGGGTTAGGATTGATTATTTATGCGATCGCCTGACTCTATCTTGATAGGAATATTGTCGTGCGTACTTGGGGCATGCGGGCCCGGTGCGGCGAAAAACCGACCCGTAAGCAAGCCGGGACATTTTATCGGCAAAGTAATCCCTCCCTATTCTTGCGGCAGAGTCCTGGCAACGAGAATACTGACCTCAGAGGGCTTCATTGAGCCGGGTGACATACACGCACCCGTAAATGGGCGCCCGGAGCACGGGATTTGGGGTTCCTACGGACTGAGGGGCGATGCGGATATTGGTCAGGTATCCATGGAATTTGAGATTGAACAAGGCCTCGAAGAGATCTGCGTCCCGCTTGTTACCGGCCCTGTGCCGGAAAATACGGAGATTGTGATCCGAAATGCAGACAACGGACGCGTCATCACATCGCTTGTCGGTCCCGCTGGTGCGCAAGAGTGGAAATGGTGGCAAGCTGATCTGTCGAAATGCCGCTCAAAATGCTCAAGATTGTGGCTCGAGGTCAACGACTCCGGGACTGGCTGGGGTGAATGGATTGCCGTCGGCTTGCCCCAGATCGTTTCGGAAAGCGAAGCCTGACGCCCGTTGATATGCTCACCAAAACCTGCAACTACGTCGCCTTGTATTGCCTACAGCAACGCGCCCGAAAGGGACCTCATGACGGACCTGTCCCAACGCATCCTGATCACTGGCGCTGCGGGCCTCGTGGGGCAAAATCTGGCATTGCGCCTGCACCAGGCGGGTTATGCGGACATAGTCGGCATCGATAAGCATCCGCACAATCTTTGCGTGTTGCGAACGCATCAGCCCTGGGTGCGGGTGATCGAGGCTGACCTTGCTGAAGAGGGCGGCTGGCAGTCCGAACTGGCGAATGCCGATGTTGTCGTCCTGAACCAGGCCCAGATCGGAGGACTGGACTGGGATGAATTCGAGCGCAACAACATCACTGCCACGCGCAACATCCTCGCTGCCGTGAACACGGCGCGTCCGCCCTTTATTGTTCATATTTCCTCCTCTGTCGTGAACAGCCGCGCCGATGACTTCTACACCCGTTCAAAAACTGCTCAGGAGCGGATGGTGCGCGAGAGTGGCCTGCCGCACTGCGTATTAAGACCGACGCTTATGTTCGGCTGGTTTGACCGCAAGCACCTCGGCTGGCTGCGCCGGTTCATGGACCGGTCACCGGTCTTCCCGATCCCTTCGCATGGCAGATTTGTCCGCCAGCCGCTTTATGAAGGTGACTTCTGCCGGGTCATCATGGGCTGCATCGAGGAGAAGCCGACCAGCGAGGTGTTCGATATTTCGGGCAAGGAGCGCATCTTCTACAAGGACATGATCCGCATCATCAAAGAGGTGGCGGGCGGACGCGCGACAATCCTCCATATTCCCTACTGGATGTTCTGGGTCGGACTATGGGCCGTCGGGCTGGTCTGGAAAAGTCCTCCTTTCACGACGCGCCAGCTCGAGGCGCTTGTCATCCCGGAAGAATTTCCGATCACAGATTGGGACGCCCGCTTCGGCTTTGCCGCCACCCCCTTCCGGGAAGCCGTGGACGAGACCTACAACCATCCCGAATATTCCAAGATATTCCTGGAGTTCTGAGCGTGCCCACAACCGAGACATGCGAACCGCTCGATCTGATCGTCATTGGTGCTGGCGCCATGGGGCTTTCAGCCGCTTTCCATGCTGCCCGGGCAGGCGCCCGGGTGAGGGTTATCGAGGCGGGATCCGCTCCAGGCGGCATGGCGGCTCATTTCGACTTCGGCGGCGTTTCGCTCGAAAGGTTCTACCACTTCATCTGCAAGACCGATTTCGACACGTTCGATCTGCTAAAGGAACTCGGCCTTTACGACAAGCTCGTCTGGAAGGCGACACGGATGGGTTATTATTCTGGCGGCCGACTGCATGAATGGGGCAATCCGTTTGCCCTGCTGAAGTATCCTGGCCTCGGCCCCATCGCGAAGTTCCGCTACGCGTTGATGGTCTGGTGGTGCACCAAGCGCAAATCGTGGGGCAAGGTCGAAGCGATGACGGCGCCAGACTGGTTTCGCGCCTGGCTAGGCAAAGACACCTACCAGAAGATGTGGAAACGCCTGCTGGAATTAAAATTCTACGAGCATACCGAGACGGTAAGTGCAACATGGATCGCGACGCGAATACAACGCATCGGTCGATCAAGACAATCCCTGATGAAGGAACAGCTCGGCCATATCGTCGGCGGAACCCAGACTTTGGTCGATGCCCTATGCAACGACATCCGCCAGCATGGTGGCCAGATCGATTGTGCAAGCCCGGTCGTAAGCGTTACCTCCGGGACAGACGGATTGAAATCGGTAGAGACGGCCCGGGAAACGCTCTTTGCCAGGGAGGTGATATCGACTGTTCCGACACCGCTGGCGGGGCGCATGATACCCGGCCTGACGGAGGACGAGCATGCCAGGCTCGCCTCCATCGAAAATATCGGCGTCGTGTGTCTTGTCTTCAAGCTCAGAAAACCGGTGACCGGTAACTTCTGGCTGAACATAATCGATGACCGTCACGCGATCCCTGGGCTGATCGAGTTTTCGGCTCTTCGGGATTTTGGCGATCAAACCATAGTGTACGCTCCGTATTACATGCCGGTCACGAATGATCGCTGGTCGTGGAGTGACGAAGCGCTGCTCGATTAGGCTTACGCGACTATCAAGGCGATTAATCCGGCGATCACGGATGATGACGTTCTTGCCCGGCAAGCCAGGAGGCTTGTTCACTCCCAACCAATCTGCACGCCGAATTTCCTCGAGAAGCTCCCGCCGATCGACACCTCGATCCCAGGTGTTCAGGTCGCCGACACTTGCTACTATTATCCGGAGGATCGCGGGATCTCCGAAAGCGTAGGCCTCGGCAAGCGGATGGCGGAAACGGCACTGTCGCGACTCAAGGCCAGGGCGGTGAAATGAAGGTCCCAGAAGAGCGCCGCCGTTTCCTCTTGTTCATATTGACGGGGGGATTCTCCGCGCTCGTGAATGTCGGTGCGAGGGCCGCCCTGTCGAGTGCGATGCCCTTCGGGATAAGCGTCGTGATCGCTTACGTCATCGCGATGGTAGTCGCCTACGCCTTATCGCGAGCGTTCGTCTTCGAACATTCCGGCCGCAACATCAGTGAGGAACTCAGCAAGTTCGCCATCGTCAACGCCGTGGCGCTCCTGCAGGTCTGGCTCGTCTCGATGACGATGAGGCATTACATAATTCCTTGGCTTGGGTGGCCGTTCTACCCCGACCTGACAGCGCATTTCGTCGGCGTGGCGAGCCCGGTCCTGACCAGCTATTTCGGTCACAAGTATTTTTCGTTTCGTCCGGTGGCCCGCCAGCCTCGCAGGCCGGAATGACATTGCGGGTTTCGATGCTCGCGTCATTGGCTGCCCGGCTGCTCGATGCCCGCGCCGCCCGGATCGGCGTCGGGATTGGCGCATTGTCTTTCGCAGCGATGCTCCTGTGGGCAATTGCCGCGCGCCCATCGCTGTGCGCGTACAGTCTTGGAATACTGACCTATGCAGAACAACACTCTCTCGTGGCATTTGCCGTACTCGTGATGTGGTCCTTTCTTCTCTTTCACACCGTCCTGCCACTCGGAACCATCACCATTCTGCTTGCGGGTTATATGCTGGGACCGGCGGCCGGCCTCGCGCAATTCGTGTCTCTGACCGCTTCAAGTATAATACTGTTCGAACTCGGCCGCGAAGCTGATCGCCACTATGTGGAGCGACAGTTGGCGGCCTTCCCCAATATTTCCAGACTGATCGCTTCTGCACGACACAGGGGCGTATTTTTCACAGTAATCATGCGCCTCGCGCCGGTTGTCCCGACAGCAGTGACCTCGCTAAGCGCAAGCTATCTTGGATTGTCGCGCCGCGATTTTCTCTCAGGGACACTGCTCGCGGGATGGGTGCGCCCGGTTGTTTTCGCCGCGCTTGGATCGCTTGGCCGTTTCGCGCCTGTTTGCGGCATTGACCCTGCGGCAGGAACCTGGCCGGGCTGACGGATGGCAGATGCCGAAGGCCGCCAATGCAGGTTGTTTTCCGGTTACGGCCCGGTTAGGTACGCGGGCTCGGCACCGGCCTTCAACTGAAAGCGCTTCGTTTGATGACACTGGCAAAGCCACCGGAAACGCTTGTGGTTGATCTTGACGGGACTCTCACTCGTTCGGACACAACGCATGAACTGCTGATCCTCTGCCTGCGTTGGAAACCGTTGCTCCTGCCTTTGGCTATCTGTCGCCTGCTGGTCAACCGGGCGGCAGCCAAGCGTTGACTGTCCGACCTGTTCGGCCATCATCTTAATCCGGGGCACCTGCCTTACGAACAGGCCGTCATTGACCTTGTCGAGGCCCACCGAAGCGCTGGGGGCGAGGCTTGGCTGGTGTCGGGCAGCGATGAGACAATCGTCGAGCGCATAGCCGGGCATCTTGGCATTTTTGCCAGGGCCGTAGGCAGCAATTCATCAGTGAATCTGACATCAACCCGCAAGGCGGCTTTCCTGCAATCCGAATTGCCAAATGGCTTTGCCTATGTCGGCAATAGCCGATCAGACCTCGCAGTTTGGCGAGTTGCCGCATCAGGTTTCGGGGTCAATGCTCCGCCGTCAGCTTACCGGCTGAAAAACGAGGCGGGGGAGAGAATCCCGTTGACAATGCTGACTGGCCGCCTCGGCATCCTCAGGCCGTTGCGCCGGTCAATGCGTTTGCACCAATGGGCAAAGAACATCCTTCTCTTCGTCGTACCCGGCCTCATGCTGGCACAACTGGACAAAATAGAACTGTTCGAGCTTGTCGTAGCCTTCGCATGTTTTGGATTGATGGCCAGCGGAACCTATCTCCTGAACGACCTGTTTGACATTCCTGATGACCGCCGCCACGCGACCAAGAAGTTGCGCCAGATAGCGGCCGGGAACCTTAGCGTCCCCAATGCCGTCGCTGCCCTCTCCCTGATGATAGCGTCAAGCTTGACCATCGGCTTCATGCTGGATCCTGCTTTCGGCTGGGTCCTGCTTGTCTATGCAGGCACGACGATAGCCTATTCGTTCCGGCTGAAGCGATTGCCGATCATCGATGTCTTCGTACTCGCTGGGCTGTTCAGTCTTCGTGTCTGGGGCGGAGCCGAAATTGTCGATGCCCCGCCGTCAGCATGGCTGATGATGTTCATCGGACTCGTATTCCTCAGCCTTGCCCTTGCCAAACGTTACGTCGAAGTTCGCAAGACCCCGCCCGGAACAAAAGTCGCCGGCCGGGGATACCAGCCGGAGGACGTCTCGATGATCCTTGCCTTTGGCGCCTCAAGCGCAAATGCTGCCGTCCTGGCCCTCGCGATCTACGGCCTGCTTGCTCCGACGCGACTGATCGACAACCCTGCAATCATGATGGCGATCGCAGCCATAGTAGGCGCATGGTTTATGCGCATCTGGATGGTTGCCGTGCGCGGTGAGCTTAACGACGATCCGGTGCTCTTCGCTGTCAAGGACAGGATAAGCCTGGCCGTGCTCGCCCTTGCGGCTATTCTAATGGGCACCGAAAGCCTGCGTCCGGTCTGGTCCTCATGGTTTTGAGCTGGGGCCGCGTTCATCGGGTCGGACAATCCGAGATACTGCTCCTGCCAGGGCGGTCGGACGAACAGATCACTGCAGCTTTCGCACCTGGCCCGACCGTTCTGGCGCACGGTCTCGGACGGTCTTATGGGGATGTTGCCCTGAATGAAGGCGGACAACTGGCTTTGACATCACGGCTGACGGACTTCATCAAGGCTGACTGGACTACAGGCCGCGTTCGTGTGTCAGCCGGCCTCTCGATCGGGGAGTTGCTGCGCGTGGCCGTCCCTCGCGGCTGGTTCATGCCTGTTTCGCCTGGGACAAAGTTCGTTACCCTTGGTGGCGCTGTCGCCAATGATGTGCATGGCAAGAACCACCATCGAGCCGGAAGCCTTGGCAATCATGTTCTGCGACTTGGCCTGTTGCGCTCGGACACAGGAATGATCGAATGTAACCTGGACGAGCATGCGGACCTGTTCGCACTGACAATCGGAGGGCTCGGCCTGACGGGCATAATCCGCTGGGTCGAATTGCAGATGATACCCATCGGGTCGGCCTTTCTAGATGTCGAGAACGTCCCCTGCCGACACCTCGACGACTTCTTCGTTGAGAGCGAAAAGAGCAAAGACTGGGACTATACGGTAATGTGGGTCGATTGCTTTGCAGGCGGAAGAACCTTGGGGCGCGGGATATTCTCGCGCGGCAGGATGCGAACCGATGGAAGGTTTCAGCCGCATGCCGAACCTTTGCTGTCAATGCCTGCAACGATGCCGACCTGGCTCTTGAACCGCGCCACAATCTCGACGTTCAACGCATTATACCGGAACCGGCCAGGCGCTCGCTTTCGCGGCATCCAGCACTATGATCCATTCTTCTATCCGCTTGATCGAATCGCGGGCTGGAACAAGCTCTATGGCAAACGCGGCTTCTTCCAGCACCAGTGCTTGATCCCATTGTCGGCGGGACGCTCTGGAATCCGCGCACTACTGGAACGAATTGGCCAGGGCAGTCAGGGCTCTTTCCTCGCTGTGCTGAAAGTGCATGGACGAGAAACCTCACCTGGCGTCATGTCATTTTGCCGCGAAGGTGTCAGCCTGGCATTGGATTTCGCCAATAGAGGTGTGTCCACACGCGCTCTGCTGAGGGATCTTGATGCCGTCGTCCGCGATCATGGAGGCCGACTCTATCCGGCCAAGGACGGCCATATGACACCGGCATTCTTTCAGGAGTCCTATCCTGACTGGCCGCGCCTAGAAGCCGCGCGAGACCCCAGAATTTCGTCGTCGTTCTGGCGACGAGTTACCTCAGCCCCGGAGCCGTCCGAATGAATGCAGCAGAGACAAGAACGATCGTCATCCTGGGCGCGACATCTGCGGTCGCAATTGCCTTTGCACGTCAGGCTTGTATGCGCGGACCCGCCCGGTTTGTGCTTCTCGGACGAGATCAGGTAAGGCTCGGAGAACTACTTGCCGACCTGACGGCTCGGGGTGCCAATCCGTCATCCTTTGAGATCGCGGCAGACATAGGCGACCCCGGATGCGTCGAAGATATTGCTGCAGACATACTTGCCCGAACCGGTCGCGTCGATGACGTATTGTTGGCTTACGGGGTTCTCGGTGACCAAAAGGCGATGCAGTCAAATCTTGGTGCCGTCAGGAGCCTGCTTGATGTAAACCTAGTGTCCGCCGCCATGTGGTGCGAGGTGTTCGCATCGCACTTCGAAGCCCATGGCAAGGGCCGCCTCGCCGTCCTCGGTTCAGTTGCCGGCGACCGGGGGCGTCAGTCAAATTATCATTACGGTGCGGGAAAAGCCGCCATTGAGCGGATTTGCGAAGGTATGGCTCACCGTTTTGGGCGGTCAAGCAGGATCACCATTACGGTTGTCAAGCCGGGTTTCATCGACACGCCCATGACCGAACACATCAAGAAGGGCGGGGCACTCTGGGCAACGCCCGAACGCGTTGCCGACATAGTGCACCGCGCAATGGACCGGCAGCGGACAAAAGTATATGCGCCTTGGTTTTGGCGGATCATCCTGCTGGCCGTTCGAGGCCTGCCCGTCCCTTTAATGCACCGAACGAAGCTCTAATCACACATCTTATAACACCTATCGCACAAGCAGATTGAATGTACCGCACATGCGGTTCCGGTTTGAAATTGCTGGCTTGCAATCTGTCGATGCCTCTCCTATCGACTTGATCAGTTTGTGCCATGGGACTTAGTCCGGCGAGGGAGTTCCGAAATGAAAACCATCGTCACCGGCGGGGCCGGGTTTATCGGGTCGGCGGTGGTTCGGCATCTGGTGTCCGACCTCGGCGCGGACGTGACGGTGATCGACAAGATGACCTATGCTGCCAACCGGGCGAATCTCGCACCGGTAGACCCTTCAGGGCGGATGAAGCTCGTGGTTGCCGATATTTGCGACCAGGCAGCCATGATGGCGCTTGTAAAGCGCGTGCAGCCGGACACGATCCTGCATCTTGCTGCCGAGAGCCATGTTGACCGGTCGATTTCCGGCCCGCGTGACTTTATCGAGACCAATGTTGTCGGCACCTATTCCATGCTCGAGGCGGCCCGCGCCTACTGGTCCGGCCTGCCTGCAGACAGGAAGGAGCGGTTCCGCTTCCTCCACGTCTCGACCGACGAGGTCTACGGCTCGCTCGGGCCGGAGGGCCTGTTCACCGAGGCGACGCCCTATGATCCGTCCTCGCCATACTCTGCCTCGAAAGCCGCGTCCGACCATCTCGCCCGCGCCTGGTTCCGCACCTATGGCCTGCCGGTCGTGACATCGAACTGCTCAAACAATTACGGGCCGTATCATTTCCCGGAAAAGCTGATCCCGCTCGTCATCCTCAATGCGCTCGAAGGGAAGTCCCTGCCCGTCTATGGCAAGGGCGACAATGTCCGCGACTGGCTCTATGTCGAGGACCATGCGCGCGCCCTCGCCCTTGTCGCGGCAAAGGGCCGGCCCGGCGAAACCTATAATGTCGGCGGACGCAACGAGCGGACCCATCTTTCGGTCGTGGAGACCATTTGCGACGTGCTGGATGATCTTGTCCCGGCGGATCGGTCCCGGCGGGAGCTCATCACCTTCGTCACCGACCGCCCGGGACACGACCACCGTTACGCGATTGATGCAACCAAGCTCGAAACGGAGCTTGGGTGGCGCGCAGAGGAAACCTTTGAGACCGGCCTTCGCAAGACGGTTCGCTGGTATCTCGACAATCCGGGCTGGTGGCAGCCTTTGCGCAAGTCGGTCTATTCGGGCGAACGGCTCGGACTTGCTGTCCCGGCAAAAGCCTGATCGTTGCCAGGCATGACGGGCGCAACAGACGTACCACGCATCTTCGTGGCAGGACGAGCCGGACAGGTTGCCCGTGCGCTGGCCGATCTGAATGATCCGCAATCCGCCATGGTTGTCACGCGCGGGCGGCCGGATTTCGACCTTCTCGACCCGGACTCCATCGGCGATGTGCTTGACGAAGTGCAGCCGAGACTGGCCATCAATGCGGCGGCCTATACAGCCGTTGACCTTGCCGAAAGCGAGCCTGAGGCCGCCCATGCCCTGAATGCCGAGGCCGCAGGCGCCCTCGCCGCAGCCTGCGCCGCGCGCGGCCTGCCCATCATTCACCTGTCGACCGATTATGTCTTCGACGGCACCAAACCCGCCCCGTATGTCGAATCCGACCCTGTCGCGCCGCTCGGCGTCTATGGCGCGAGCAAACTGGCGGGCGAGCAAGCCGTCGCTGCCGCCAACCCGGATCATCTGATCCTGAGGACCGCCTGGGTCTACAGCCCGTTCGGCAAGAATTTCGTCAAGACCATGCTCCGCCTCGCCGAGACCCGCGACGAGATTGGCGTCGTGGCAGACCAGCGGGGCAATCCGACAAGCGCCCTCGATATTGCAGACGCCCTGATCGTGATTTCAAGGCGGGTTCTGGGCGAACCGGCCAATGCCTGGAAACGCGGGACCTATCATCTCGCCGGGGCAGGTGATGCGGTCTGGGCTGACCTTGCCGAGGAGGTGTTCGCCGTGAGCCGCGATCTCGGCGGCCCCAGCGCAAACGTGAAACGCATCACAACGGCCGACTTCCCGACCCCGGTGAAGCGGCCAGCCAATTCCCGGCTGGATTGCGGAAGCCTTCGACACAATTTCGCTATATCCCTACCGCATTGGCGCGACAGCACCCGGCATTGCGTCGAGCGGCTCCTGCAGAACAAGGACTGACCCAGCATGAAGGGAATCATTCTGGCGGGCGGCAAGGGCACCCGGCTCTATCCGATCACACGCGGCGTCTCCAAGCAGCTGCTTCCCGTCTATGACAAGCCGATGATCTTCCATCCCATCACGACCCTGATGCTGGCCGGCATCCGGGAGATACTCGTGATTGCCATGCCGGAATCGCTGCCGGTCTACCGTCAGCTCCTCGGTGATGGAAGCGACTGGGGCATGGCATTCGACTATGCTGTCCAGGACGAGCCGCGCGGTCTTGCCGAGGCATTCCTGATCGGCGCGGATTTTGTCGCTGGCGGACCGAGCGCGCTCGCGCTCGGGGACAACATGTTCTACGGGGCGGGCCTCGGGCGCGAACTGGAACTCGCCGGAAAGATCACCGAAGGCGCGGAAGTGTTCGCCTGCCGCGTGCCCAATCCGACCGAATTCGGCATCGTCGAGATCGGAGAAGACGGCCAGGCCCTGTCGATCGAGGAAAAGCCGGTGCGCCCGAAAAGCAACTGGGCCGTGACCGGGCTCTATTTCTACGATGCCGACGTGGTCGACATCGCCCGCGACGTAAAGCCCTCTTCCCGCGGAGAGCTTGAGATCACCTCTGTCAACGAGGCCTACCTGATGCGCGGAAACCTGAAGGTCCAGAAACTCGCGCGCGGCACTGCCTGGCTCGATGCCGGGACATTTGACGGGCTGATCCAGGCCTCGCAATTCGTCCAGACTGTCGAGAAGCGCCAGGGCATCAAGATTGCCTGCCCGGAAGAAGTGGCCTGGCGAAAGCGGTTCATCGGCGACGAGCAGCTCGAACGCCTCGCCAACGGCTACAAGAACGAATACGGCACCTATCTGCGCGACCTTCTGGCCAGCGGTCGCTAGCGCTCGACGGCATCAGCTTGAAGTGCGTCCCGCCATGCGGCGCTCGACGCGTGCTTGCGGATCGCCTCCCTTGCTCGCAGTCCGATCTCCGAGCGCCGGTCCGGATTGTCGGCGAGCTCCCTCAGGGCAATGGCGGCGGCTTCCGGATCGGCTTCTGCCCACACTGCCGACGAGGCCTCGCCATAGGCCGGAAGACTGTCTTCCACCGGCACGAGCCGATACGGCAACAAGATTGAGGTCTCATCCGTCATGAAGTCCACATTGCCTGACCAGCCCGTCGCGATCACCGGCTTGCCGCGTGCCATGCATTCGGCAAGCGGCAGGCCGAAGCCTTCAGATCGGTGAAGCGACAGGAGAACATCGCACCTTTGCTGGAGCCAGGCGATCTCGCCTGCTGACAGCGTCCCGTCAATCAGCAGGACGCGCTTGTCGGCACCAATGCGGCCGGCAATCCGCGCCGCTTCGGCGGGAAACTCCTCGAGATTTCGGCATTTCAGCACGAGCCTGACATCCGTCCTGTCAGGAAAGGCCGATTTGAAAGCGGACACAGCGTCAGCCACGTTCTTCCGGCGCAGTGATGACCGTCCGTCGGCCATGACGAGGACGACGAAGTCGCTGTCTGACACGTCTAATCCGGACGGCTGTTCCGCCATGGTGTCGTGAACCGGATCGGGATCGACATAGTGCGGGACGGTTCTGACCGGAACGGGCGAAATCGACGCGATGGCCGCCATGGCAAACCGGCTCGGGGTCCAGACTTCGGACAGCCACGTCGCCGCATGTGCCCATGACGTCGGCCCAACCGGCAGTTCCCATGCCCAATAGCCGATAACTCTCCAGGATCTCGGCCGAACGAGACCGAGCTTGAACAGGGCTCGCTCGGTCTCCGGCCCATTGACATGGAGAATGAGCGTGCCCGACGGATCGCGCGGCATTTGGGCATAGCTAGCGCAGGCCGGAAGGTCTTCCGGCTGGAGCAGCGGGCCGGTCAGATCCACGGCCACCGGCTGTTCGCCCTGTTGCTGCAACGCTGCGAAACATGCGCGTGCGGACTGGCCGATGCCGCTCGCCGATCTGAAAAGGCCCGCCACGACAAGAGGGCCGGAAGGCGCAGTGCCGACCAGCGGCCTCGCCAGAATCCAAGGCCGCATGCGCCAGCGCAGTTTTTCAGGGACGTTGCCCAGCATTGAGCGAGCCTTGTTTGAGATTGCAGGTGCAGACATAGGGCATCAGCGTGGGTTTGAGAAACCGGACGCTTGTCGAAAGGTTTGCCTCCGGTTTGCATGGCCCGCGGGGAAACTTTCCATCGTGCCGGCGCGGCCAGACCCCGCAGCTACTCCACTGTCACCGACTTGGCGAGGTTGCGCGGCTGGTCGACGTCGGTCCCCTTCTCGACCGCGACATGATAGGCGAGCAGCTGGACCGGCACCGAATAGATGATCGGCGCGATGAAGTCGTCGCAGGCCGGCAGTCGCAAGGTGCGAGCCGGGGCATTGCCGGCCTCGGCCTCGCCTCTCTCGTCGGACAGAAGCATGACACGGCCGCGGCGCGCAGCCACTTCCTGCAGGTTGGACAGGGACTTGTCGAACAGCCGGTCATGCGGCGCAACGAATATGACGGGGGTCTGCTCGTCGATCAGCGCAATCGGCCCATGCTTCAGTTCGCCAGAAGCATAGCCTTCGGCATGGATATAGCTGATCTCCTTCAGCTTGAGGGCCCCTTCCAGCGCAATCGGATAATGGACGCCCCGGCCGAGATAGAGCACGTCCCGGGCCTTCGAGATGTCCCTGGCAAGCTCGGCGATTTCATCGTCGGTCCCGAGGGCCCCCGCCAGCAGGCGAGGCACAGATTCCAGCGCCCTGACCAGGCGGACCTCTTCTTCCCGGTCAATGCTTCCCCGAGCCTTGGCGAGCGCGACGACCAGTGCCGCAAGCGCGCACAGCATTCCGGTAAAGGCCTTTGTCGAGGCCACGCCGATTTCCGGACCGGCCAGAATCGGAAACGCGATGTCGACTTCTCTGGCAATCGTCGATGTCGGCACGTTGACCACCGCCGCGGTCGTCATCCCGGCTGCCTTGCAATAGCGCATGGCGGCCAGCGTATCGGCCGTCTCGCCGGACTGGGT
>CAYSED010000012.1:34941-46067 GCA_964429935.1 uncultured Hyphomonadaceae bacterium | reverse complement strand
GCCACCGCTGGCGATGGCCTCCGCTTCGAGCGCACGCGCGTTGACGGCATGCTCGACGGATCGACAACCGGTCTCGTCACCGGCACGATCATCAATTCCGGCACGATTGCGTCCGAAGGGGCGAACGGCACCGTCGCTGGCGTCCGTTTCGTCAATGGTGTTTCCTTCCAGGGCACACTGACAAATTCCGGCACGATCTCGGGCACCCAGAACGGCGTCTATTTCGGCAATCCGGTGTCCGTCGGCGGGGCAGACCATACTGGTGGCGTTGTGAACAACCTCGCTGGCGGTGTTATCTCCTCCGGCAGCCGCGCTTTCAATCTCGATGGCATAGGCCTTGTGGTGAACAATGCCGGGACAATCACCGGTACCGGCGACCAGCGCAACGGCACAGTCTATGCCGATTCCACCGCGCAGGACTTCACCCTGAACAATCTTGCGACCGGCGTCATTGACGCGGGTACTGGCAATCAGGCGGCAGGCTTTGCCGCCGAGCTCGCCGCCGAAGGCAATGCGTTCACGATCAATAATGACGGCCTGATCCAGGGCCGATCGGTCGCCGGAACCCCGCTCGCACCGACCAGCCCGCTCGCCGCTGACGGCCTGCGTCTCGAAGGCACGCGCGGCACCGATACCGAGGGCAATGTCACCTTCGCCCCGGGACTTTTCACCGGCACGATTCGCAATACGGCAGGCGGCCTCATCGCGTCCGGCGACAATGTCGCGGGCTCGACGGCAGGCGTGCATTTCGTCAATGGCGTGTCCTTCCAGGGCACGCTCGACAATGCCGGGACGATTTCCGGAGCGGCCAACGGCCTCTATTTCGGCAATCCCGTCACAGGCGGTGGCGGCGACCACACGGGCGGCATTGTCAACAACCTCACGGGCGGCGTCATCTCATCCGGCAGCCGTGCGGTTAACATTGACGGCATCGGCATCGCGATCAACAATGCCGGGACGATCATCGGCACCGGCAACCAGCGCAATGGCACGGTCTATGCCGACTCCACTGCGCAAGACTTCACCCTCAATAATCTCTCAACCGGCATCGTTGACGCGGGCGCGGGCTTCGAAGGAGCAGCCTTTTCGGTCGAGCTGGCTGCGGCGGGCAATGCGTTTGCCATTGTCAATGACGGCCTGATCCAGGGCCGCGGCAATGCCGGGGCAGGCCTTGCCACCGCCGCTGATGGCATTCGCCTTGAGCGCGAGCGGGTCGCCGGCATGCTCGACGGCACGACGACCGGCCTGTTCACCGGAACGGTCACCAATACCGGAACGATCGCATCAGAAGGCGCGAACGGCACGGTTGCCGGCTTCCGGGCCGTCAATGGCGTGTCCTTCCAAGGCGTCTTTGACAATTCGGGGACCATATCCGGTATCCAGAACGGCGTTTATTTCGGCAATCCCGTGCCAGCCGGCGGCGGCGACCATACTGGCGGGGTCTTCAACAACCTCGCGGGTGGTTTCATCTCATCGGACAGCCGCGCCTTCAACATCGATGGCATCGGCCTTGAGATCAATAATGGCGGGACGATCCTTGCAACGGGAACCCAGCGCAATGGCACCGTCTATGCCGACTCCACCGCTGAAGGCTTCACCCTCAACAATCTTGCCACCGGCATCATTGACGCGGGCGCGGGCCTTGAAGGGGCGGCCTTCTCGGTCGAGCTTGCCGATACCGGAAATGACTTTGCGATAAGCAATGCCGGGGCCATCATCGGTCGCGGCCAGGCAGGAGCCGGAGCGGCGCAAGCTGGTGACGGCCTGCGCTTCGAGCGGACCCGCATCGATGGCGCGCTCGACGGCACGACGACGGGCCTCTTCACCGGCACGATCGAGAATTCCGGCACGATCAGCTCGGAATCCGCGCAGGGCACCACGGCGGGCATCCGTTTCGTGAACGGCGTCTCCTTCCAGGGCGTCATTAACAATTCCGGCACGATTTCCGGGATCCAGAACGGCCTCTATTTCGGCAATGCCGTTCCGGCAGGCGGTGCGGTCAATTCCGGCATCGTCAATAATCTGGCAGGCGGCATCATTTCGTCCGGCAGCCGGGCCGTGAACATCGACGGAACCGGCCTCGTACTCAACAATGCCGGCTCGATCCTCGGTACCGGCAACCAGCGCAACGGCACCGTCTATGCCGACGCCACAGCCAATGATTTTGCCGTCAACAACCTTGCGACCGGGGTCATCGACGCGGGCGCGGGCAATGCCGGGGCCGGCATCTCGCTCCAGCTCGGGGCCGCCGACGGCGACACCCGCGCGATCTCTGTCACCAATGACGGCACCGTGACCGGGCGCGGCAGCGAGGATGCCCTGACAACCGGCGCTCCGGCGGGCCTCCGCCTCTTCTCGAATGTCGCAGGCGTCACTGTCACTGGCGACATCTCGAACAGCGGCTCGATCAGCGCCGAAACGGCCCCGGCCATTCTCATCGAGAACGTCAACTATGCCGGAACGATCACCAATTCAGGCGTTCTGGCCGGTGTGGCAGCATTCGATGCCTCTGCGGCCCTGGGAGCGATCAGTTTCGTCAATTCCGGCGGAACCCTGAACGGTGACTTCGTCGGTTCGTCCTTCGCCGACACGCTGGCGTTCCAGGGCGCATCAACGCTTGCCGGAAACATCCTTGGCGGCGTTGCCGTCACCACAGATGCGGCAAGCACGACAACGATCCTCGGCGCCCGCACGCTCGAGGGCGACCTCGTCTCCAACGGGGCACTGAACTTCGTGCTCGGCACCGACAGCCTCGCCATCGCCGGCAACACGACCTTCGGGGCCGACAGCATCATCACCATCGCGACGCCCGGCGACATCACCCTCCTGCCGCTCGGACAGGCGATCTCGGTCATTTCCGAGACCGGTACGTTCACCGACAATGGCCTGACCGTGAACGTGATCGACAATGATTTCCTCGTCGATTTCGGCATCGTCCTCGGCAGCGTCACAGTCACGCCGACCGCCGCGAACCTCGCCCTCGTCTCGGGCGATGCCAATGTCGCGGCTTTTGGCGGGGCCCTGACCTCTGCCTTCGCCGCAGGCACGCTAGATGCCGGGGTCGCCAATGCCCTGAACGGCCTCTCTGCCGGAGACGTTGCAGGCTTTGAAACGGCGACGCTGCAATTGCTGCCCGCGATCAATGAAGGCGTCACGCGGGAAGTGTTCGAGACCCATGGCCTCGTCGACCAGTTCGTCGAGCGGCGACTGTCCTCCGACAGCCCCCGCGGTGCCTGGCTCCAGGGCTTCGGCCGGACGGCAGACCGGGATGCCGAGAGCGTCAGCGTGTCCGGCTATGACGCGACGAGCTTCGGCGTCGCGATCGGCGCGGATGCCGCGCTTGGCGACACGGTCACGGTCGGGGCAGCGTTCAACTATGCCAGCATCGACATCGACAGTGACGGTCCGGGAGCGGAGGAAACGGAACTCGACAGTTTCGAGGTCTTGGCCTATGCGGGCTACCGCTCAGGTCCGGCCTTCGTCAATGGCCAGGCCGGGTACGTGTTCGGCGACGGCACGTCCAGCCGGGCGGGCCTCACCGGGCCCGTCTCGGGATCGTTCGATGTCGACGGGTTCACCGCGCAGGCCCAGGCCGGATATGACATCGTGAACGGGCCGTTCACGATCACCCCGCAGGCCGGGCTCCGGTTCGCGTCCCTCTCCCAGGATGATTTCACGGAGACGGGCGGACTGAATCTCTCGGTCGATGCCGCCAGCGTCCAGTATCTCGACCTGCGCGCGGGGGCCGGTCTTGCCGCAGATTTCGGGACCGGCTTCCAGCCCTTCGCACGTGCCGCCTATGTCTATGACGTGATTGGTGACGAACGGGTCCTGACGGCGAGTTTTGACGGAGCGGCTGCACCCTTCGCGCTCTCGGCCGGGGAGCCTGCCCAGTCGCGTTTCGAGATCGGGACAGGCTTCGCCTTCGACCTTTCCGAACGGGTCGCCATCAGCGTCGAATATGATGGCGAGTTTGCCTCCGGCTATCAGGCACATGGCGGCTTCCTGCGAGCCAGGCTCGCCTTCTAGGACGCGCCACGGAGAATGCCGGGTGCCCGCTTCCCCCTTGAAGGGCACCCGGACAGACCGGCCGGCAGGATACTGCCGGCCGGTTCTTTCCGGGCGCGGGCAGGCGTCGCCTGCTACCTATGCCTCGAGGGTCACGACCGGCGCGAAGCCGCCAAAGACCACCCTCTTGCCGTCGAAGGGCATCGGGTTCTTCTCCGGGTCCATACGGTCATCCTTCAGGTCGCCCGACATCATCTTCGCCATCGCCGCGTCGCGCGTCGCCTTGTCCGGCCATTCGATCCACGCAAAGACGACCGTCTCGTCATCCCTGGCCTGCACGGCACGGCGGAAATCCGTCAGATTGCCGTCCTTCACATCATCTCCCCAGCATTCGAGGATGCGCGTCGCGCCAAGGTCCATGAAGACGCCGTCGCCAAGCGTGGCATGGTCAATGAACTTCTGCTTGTTGGCCGTCGGCACGGCGATCACGAAACCATCAATATAGGTCATGGGCATTGTCCTTTGTCAGTGAGTATTGATCGCAGCTTCCAGCGCCGCGATGTCGATCTTCGTCATGGTCATCATCGCCTCGAAGGCGCGCTTCGCCTTCGCCTTGTCGGCGCTCGTGGTCAGGTCGAGCAGAAGCCTCGGCGTGATCTGCCAGAAGTGGCCCCAGCGGTCGCTGCACCAGCCGCAGGCGTTCTCCCTGCCGCCATGGCCGATGATGGCGTTCCAGTAGCGATCGGTCTCTTCCTGCGTGTCGGTCACGGCCATGAAGCTCACCGACTGGTTCGGCGTGAAGTTCGGGCCGCCATTCAGCCCGACGAACCTGCGGCCCAGAACGGTGAACTCCACGGTCAGCTCGACGCCCTCGGTCCCGCCCGGAAATCGCCGGGCGCGGTATTGATTCGGGTCACGGCTCTATCCGGAAAGGTCGCAGCATAGAATTCCGCCGCCATCCTCGCTTCGCCATGGTCGTACCACAGGCAGGTGATGAGTTCGGTCATGGCCTGTCTCCCACTCAGTCGCCGATGTCCGGCTCGACGAGGCGCGCGAGGTTCTGGAGCGACTGCTGCCAGCCGAGATAGCAGGCCTCCAGCGGGATCGCATCCGGCACGCCCGCCTGAACGATGGTTATCTCCGTGCCCACCGACACCGACTTCAGCTCGACCGTCACATGCATCTCGCCCGGCAGGTTCGGGTCGTCGAACCGGTCGGTATAGGCGAGCCGCCTGTCCGGAACGAGTTCGCGGTATTCGCCCCGGAAAGTGTGGCTGTTGCCGGTTGTGAAATTGGTGAAAGACATGACATAGCCGCCGCCGACACGCGGATCGATTTGATGGACCCTTCCCGTGAAGCCGTCAGGCGGCAACCAGCGCGCCTTGGCATCGGGATCGAGAAAGGCGCGGTAAAGCTTCTCGGGGCTGGTGGCGAAGACGCGGTGGAGGCGGACAGTATTCGGCATGGTCGGTTCTCCTGGTTCATCCTTTTTCGTGAAGCTCGCCAGCGCGGGCCGGTAATCCTCGATAAACGTTTATGTGAACATACTACTTGCTATTTGCAACTAGTCAATTGTGACAAACAAGCTAAGCTAGCGCCATGGCCCGCAAGAAACCCTATGAAGACGGCTGCGCGACCGCTCACGCGCTGGAACTGATCGGGGAGCGCTGGGCGCTTCTGATCGTGCGCGAACTCGTGCCCGGCCCGAAGCGGTTCAGCGACCTGAAAGGCGCGCTGCCCGGCATCAGCACGAACATTCTCACGACGCGGCTCGCCGAACTTGAGGCCGGGCATGTTGTCGTCCGACGCCGCCTGCTGCCACCGGCCGGCTCGCAGGTCTATGAGCTGACTGAATGGGGCGCCGAGCTCGAGCCGCTCATCCGCGATCTTGGCCGATGGGCCGCGAGATCGCCCGGCCTCGTTCCCGGCAAGCCGATGAGCGCGGCCTCCGTCATGCTCTCCTTCCGGACAATGTTCTCGGCCGAGAAAGCCGGGGACGCAGGCATGCGCCTCGCCCTCGTCCTCGGCGGCATGCCGCACCGGACAGAGATATCTAACGGCCGACTCGCAATCGAGATCGGCGACATGAAGGATGAGGATGTCAGGGTTGACGGCGATCCGAACCTCCTCGCCGGGCTCGTCTATGGCGGCCTCTCCGTCAAAGCGGCAAAGCAGGCCGGGCTCCGGATCAGCGGCGACGAGCAGGCGCTGCGCCGCTTCGCCACGTTCTTCCCGCTTCCCGACAAGGCGAAAGAGACGGCCGCCGCCGCATCATCCTGACCCACCCCTCGCTGGACCGGCAGCAGGCCCGCACTGTCTTGGGCTACTCCCCAATCTTAGAGCGGAAGCCGCGGCGCACCAGCTCTGGTCGATGGACTTCATGGCCGACCAGCTCGGCAATGACCGCTCGTTCCGCACTCTGAACGTGCTCGATGACTTCACCCTCGTTTTGCGCTTACAGTTTGAAACGCTCACATTGTATCTTCTCATCTGCCTTCTGCGTCTGATGTGATGCACTGCATGAGTTTGTTTAAGGAGCCAAGTCGCGATGGATCAGGCAACCAGGCGGGGAGACACCAAAGCGGCCCTTATACATGCGGCAGAACGTCTGTTTGCGAAAAAGGGCCTCGGGGGCGTTTCGGTGCGGGATATCACGCTCGCGGCTGGAGCGCGGAACCAAAGCGCGCTGCATTATCATTTCGGCGGCATGGACGAACTTATCAGAGAAGTCTTCGCCCGCCGATACCGCAAGATCGAGAACACACGGCGCAAACGTATTGCCGAGATGGCCGCCGCAGGATCGGACAGCGATATTGGCAAACTGATGGAAGCAGCGGTGGGCCCGCTGTTCGAAGCATGCCTTGAAGAAGACGGTCGTCTGTACGCCAGGTTCTGTGTCCAGCTCGCGACTGACCCCCGGTTCGACTTGGTCGGGCTTGTCAGGGACACGGCAATGGAAAGCGCAACCAGCTTGAGCGACCGGATCAGCCAAGCGCTCCCCGATCTGCCGGATGACATCCTGAGGACCCGTCTGCGGCGCCTCTTCACGATCTCCATCATACTTATGGCCGATTATGCGAGCTTGATCGAGGCCGGGAATGCGCCGCCACTTGAGGCGGCAACGCGCGAGGCGGCGTCTACGCTGGCATGCTTTCTTCTGGCCCCCTCGCCAGACATGGCTGACTGAAGCGCGAGGGCTTGTCACCGCCCGCCCGCTCCGCTATTAATACAGTCCATTAAATTGCAGGAGCGATCCTTCCGTCGCGGTCTTCTTCGCGCGGAGGCATTATGCGCCCTGATCAACAGCCGGATCGCCCCAAACGCGGAAAGAGCCTGAAATGACCGCCGCCCTCGTCGACAAAGCAGCCATCAAGAAAAAATACGCAGAGGAGCGTGCCAAACGCCTGCGTCCCGAGGGCAATGCCCAGTACTTGCGCCTCGAAGGCAATTTCGAGGACATGGCGACCGATCCGCACATGCCGGTTCAGGAGCGCGAGCCGGTGAAGGATAATGTCACCTTCGCCTTTATCGGTGCCGGCTTTTCCGGTCTTGTGGTCGGCGCACGCCTGAGGGAAGCGGGGATTCGCGATTTCCGCCTGATCGACAAAGGCGGCGATGTAGGCGGCACCTGGTACTGGAACCGCTATCCCGGCGCCCAGTGCGACACGGCGGCAATGATCTATCTGCCGCTTCTTGAAGAGACAGGCTATATGCCGAGTGAAAAGTATGTGCGCGGACCGGAAATCCGAGCCCATTGCCAGCGCATCGCCAATCATTACGGCCTGTACGACAAGGCCTTGTTCCACACCGTCGTCTCTGCAGTTGAATGGCACGGCGACGCGCGCCTTTGGCGGATCACGACCAACCGCGGCGACGACTTCACGGCGAAGTATGTCGGCATCGGCACGGGCCCGCTCCATGTTGCCAAGTTGCCCGGCATTCCAGGTGTCGATACATTCCGGGGCAAGTCTTTCCATACCAGTCGCTGGGACTATGGCTATACGGGCGGCAGCCCGGACGGTGCCGTTCTCGACAAATTGAGCAGTAAGCGCGTCGCCATAATCGGTACCGGTGCCACGGCTGTGCAGTGTGTGCCGCATGTTTCCCGGTCGGCCGGCGAATTGTTCGTGTTCCAGCGCACCCCCTCTTCGGTTGACGAGCGCAAGAACCATCCGATCGATCCGGAATGGTTCGCGAGCATAGCTACGCCCGGCTGGCAGAAGCGCTGGCTTGACAACTTTGTCGAGAACCAGGGACGAGGCATCCCGACGGAAGATCTCGTTCATGATGGCTGGACAGAAATTCCCCGGCGCATCCGAGAGAAACTCTTTGCCATGCCCAGGGAAGAATGGGGGCCGCAGGCAATGCTGGCCGCTTTCGAGAATGCCGATTTCGAAAAGATGGAGCAGATCCGCGCGCGTGTTGACCATATCGTGCAGGATGTCAAAACGGCTCAGAGCCTCAAGGCATGGTATAACCAGCTATGCAAGCGTCCCTGCTTCCACGACGAGTACCTGGCGGCCTACAACAACCCAAACACGCACTTAGTAAATACTGATGGCAGGGGCGTGGAGCGCATCACCGAGAGCGGCGTCGTGGCCAATGGTCAGCACTACGAGGTCGACTGCATCATCTACGCGTCAGGCTTCGAGGTCGGATCGGAATACACCTCGCGCGCAGGGTTCGACCTGAAAGGCCGCGACGGGAAGCTGCTATCAGACCATTGGGCGGACGGGATGAGGACGCTGCACGGGCTGCACCTGCACGGCTTTCCTAATGCGTTCGTCGTTCAACCGAACCAGGCCGGCAACATGATCTCCAACATACCTCATAATATCATGGATCATGCGAGGACCATCGCGGCAGTCGTCTCCCATGCCGAGACCAATGGCATGGCCGAGATCGAACCGGCTGAGGTGGCTGAAACGGCCTGGGTCGACCTTATCCTCAGTGGTCAGGGCACGCTTCTCGGCTCCACGGATTGCACGCCGGGCTATTACAACAATGAGGGCCAGGGCTGGAACAGGAGATTCAGGTCGACCCAAGGTCACCCTGCTGGGCCGCAGGGCTTCTTCACGCATATCGAGAAATGGCGCGAAGCGGGCAATTTCGAGGGCTTGCGCTTCATGGAGTAATCCGGCCTCCCGCGCTTGCAGGGCAAACAGGCCTTGACCCACGGAAACTTAGGCCGACGGCATCGCCTCGATTAAGGCGGCTTGGGAACGCTGGCGCAGTGGGATGGGCAGCGCGGACTCGTTGGACCAAGACGGCATCTGTCGCTCAATGCTATTGCCTATGCTTGGTAGTATGTTTTACCCGCACGCGAATGGGCAGAAACTGCCGTGCGGGTCAGTTCTCGATGGCATCCTCGACAGGGGCACCTGATGCCTGGATCTCGTCGTAAACCCGCATCACCGCCGCCGCGATGACGTCTGGAACTTCCTCCTGAAGGAAGTGTCCAGCTTCAGTCTCCGTGACCCGCGCATTTGGAAAATGTTGCATCATGGCTGGCAGCGCCCTGCCGATGATCGGATCATTCATGCCCCAGACAATTTCCGCAGGCACATCCAGTCCGCGCACGAACGTGACGAGTTCTCCCATTGGCTCCGTACTCGGATGGTCCGGTTTGTGCGGCACCATGCGCATCAAAGCGAGGGGCCCCTTCTTGTTGCCGCTCTCATTGACCGGACGGCCATAGAGGTCTTTAACCTCTTGCGGTATCGACCCCGGATCGCCCTGAACGCTGTCCATGCGGTCAAACGGTGAGTTCAGGACCTCAATCAGCAATTCACCGACTATCGGAGTTCTCACAAGGTCATGGAGGCGCGAGAGCTTCATCTTTTCTGTCGGTGCGTAGATCGCCGTGTTCATAACAACGATGCCGTCAACCAGTTCCGGAGATAGCGATAAGGCGCCAACGCCAACAATTCCGCCCCAGTCCTGGCCGACATAGATCAGCCCGTCCAGTTCAAGTTCATTGAGGACGACATTCAGCCACCGATTGTGGTTCTCGACCGTATGGTCCCTGACGGGCACCTTTGATGAAAACCCGAGGCCAACCATGGTCGGCATGATAATTCGGAAGCGATCCGTCGGCAGTTCATCAACGACTTTCCTGTAGAGGAAACCGGAACTTGGGTTGCCGTGCTGCATATAGACCGGATAGCCCGTGCCGATCTCGAGAATATGTACCTTGATGCCCGGCTCGGCCTCAATGAAATAACTTTTATAGTCCTCATTGGCAAAGGCGGCCGCGTAATCTGGAAGGGGGAACGCCTCAAAAGTCTTGTTCCCGATTGTTTCTGTTCCCTCGCCAACCGGCGTGATGAGCTTGCCACCCCTTGTGATGACAAATGATGTAATCAGGGCCGAGACGATCAGCACCGTCATTACGATTATAAACAATTTCAGCATTCTAGCCTCCCGCACTTGTCAGACACATCTGGTTATTGAGCGTGCTTGCGCTCGCTTGCCTCTCGCGAAGGCATAGGAATCCGTGCTTTCTAATGCAAGCCATTAGCTGGCTCCGAGAGTCAGCGGGCATAATCGCGTGTTCAGTCTCTGAACCCGAAAGGCTGCTTTGCAGGCATCGCCGATCCCTGGTCCGGATCAGCGGGTTCATTGCCTCGAATTGACCGGCAGGAGCGCCCCGAGTGTCAGGACAACACACACCGTGGCCTCTACGATGATTGTGCCAATGCCTGCCGCATCAAACCCTTCGGTAAACCCTGACATGATCCGCACCAGCGCCATGACACCTTCAATAGCGGCAATCGGCGCTAGCCACGCCCACTGTCGCCGCACTGCGGCGTAAAGCGTCACAAATGCCATGGCGATATACGGCGCACCGATCAGCACCCGAACGGTGACCAGGCCCACCGCCGTCTCTGGTCCTAATTCCAGTATCTCCGCCAGACGCTCGGGTCGAAAGACACCGACAAAACCTGGAAGCAGAAAAAAGATGCCAATGCCTATCGCGGCAACTCGCAGGACCATCATCATTTAGGCTTTCCCTGTATTCGCCGCCCGGCCTCATCGCTGGCAGATCTCGCTCACACGCCGTGCCAATTAAACGCCGGACTAGAGCCATGCGACGCTCGCCGCGAATTAATGCAAGT
>CAYSED010000012.1:0-34931 GCA_964429935.1 uncultured Hyphomonadaceae bacterium | reverse complement strand
ACCATGGCAAGCCCCCGGGACAAGGCATCTCCCAGGGGCTCGTCCGACTCATTCCCAATTCAGTCTTTGTCGATATCGCGGGTGGACTCATAAACCTCGCCGTCAGCATCGGTCACTGTCGTGCTCTTGCTCGCGCCATCTTCGTCCCTAGTCACGGTCGTTTCGCGGGTCCCGAGCGTGTTGCCATCGGCATCAGTCGCCGTCCGGCTGAACGTGCCGCTAACGTCGGTTCGGGCAACTTCGGACTCGACCGCGCCGCCCAGACCGGTACTCGTCTCAAATGCCCGCGAGCGCGAAGCGCCGTCCTCGGTGCGTTCGATCGTGTCGCTGGCAGAGGCAGTTTCGCCTGAGCGTGTATAGGCCTCGCGCTCGCGCGTGTAAGCGTCCTCTTCGACCGAACGGGACAAGGACCGGCCGGCCGTGTCTCCTTCGCGGTCGGTGAAGACCTGCGATGTGGTGGCGCCGTCCTCCGTGCGGCTGATTTCGCCGAGAACACCGGCGGACTCGCCTTCAGGACCGGTCACCGTGCGGGAACGGTAGGCTCGCTCGCCCTCGGTATCTATGTCCGCTTCCACTCTGCGGGAGAATTCGCCGTTGCGCGTGGTCACATCACCTGAACGGCTCACAGGATCGGCTTTGCGCCGGGCATCACGGCGTTCTTCACGCTCCTGCTGGCTCTGGGCATGGGCGGGAGCGGTCACGCCAAGGTCGGAAAGGACTGCGAAGGCAGCGATTGAAAGGGCAAGGCGGGACGTGGTCTTCATGGATCTGCTCCTCATCGTTAAAATGTGTCTCGGCCAAGCGTGTGAAGCGTTGGCTCAGGCATGGCCATGTGTTCCTGATAAACGACGCCCGTTGCCGGGCTTTGCTGGTCCGGCAACATGTTGTGGCGAAATGTTGCCAGTTTGGTGCTCAGGTCCCCCGGAGACTGGCCTCGTGGGCGAAATCGCGGCCATCAGTGACAATGATCCGCGCGAAACCGAGCACAGCGGCCATGTTGTAGATATCAAATTCACTGCTGAGGCCCATTTCCGCGATCGCAGGAGCGAAGCGGGTAACCGAGGTTAGACGCGCAAGTATGCCGAGCGCGAGATAGGGCGTCATGGTATCATCGGCATCAAGATAGACAAAAACCAGCGTTTCCCGGTTTTCACCAACGGCTTGCGCCACTATCGGAAACGTCCGGCCGGGCGTGCTGGCGGCGAGGTTCACCTGGTCGATGAAGAACTGGCGTTCCTGCGGGCCAATGCCCGCCATCTTGCCAAATCGGATATCCGGTGTCTCGACGCTCGAAACTTGAGGATAGTACTTGCCCGCGCCCGTTGTCTCGTTGATCGCACTGGCGCTTAAGGCAGGCGTGGCGGTCTTCCCCGCAGCGGGCAGGTTTTCGCAAGCGCCGAGTGCGCCCAGCGACGCGATCAGCGCGACCCTGCCTGCGCGGGCGTATTTGGAAGTGGTCATTGTGTTTCCTCCTGCTCCGTAGCTGCTTCATCCGCATCGGCGATGCCGCATTCGGATTGTATTGCGTTGATACGAGCCGACATTTCGTCCTCGATGTCTCCGGTAAGGACCCCAAGGCGCTCATCATAGGTCCCGGTGACCACACCCCCGACGGCGCCAACTGGCGTGACGGTCTGCACAACCGAGCGCGCGCGTTCCCGGCGCGAGGGCATTGCAGCAGTGAGCGCGGCGATGTCGGTTTCCGCCGTGGCGCAGTTGATGGGGGCCGCGAGAAGCGCTTCGCGCTCGCCATGGCTGGCGCTGGCGCATCCGGCGAAAAGGAAGAGCGCAGCTATGGAGGCAAGTCTCATGGGAATGTCCTTTTAGATGTGGGCGGATTGGAATGAGCGTTTGCCTGCCCCGAGCGCGAGGCAGGCCGGCACCAGGGCCAGTATGAGGGTGCTGGCGAAAAGGATGCCGAACGCGAGGCTGATTGCCATGGGAATCAGGAACTGGGCCTGGATGCTTGTTTCCGAAATCATCGGGATTAGGCCGATGAAGGTGGTCATCGTCGTAATCAGGATAGGCCTGAACCGGCGCCGCACCGCTTCGACAATATTGTCCAGGCGGTTGCCGCCCCCTTTTTCGAGCTCATTGAAATAATCGATGAGCACGATGCTGTCATTGATGATGACGCCGGACAGGGCGACCAGGCCGAAAAGCGACAGAAAGGACATGTCAAAGCCGAGCAGCATGTGCCCGATGATCGCGCCGACCAGACCGAAAGGTATGATCGCCATAATCACCAGCGGCTGCATGTACGAGCGCAAGACGCTCGCGATCAGGGCATAGATGGCGAGCATGGCGATGAGGAAGTTCTGTATGAGGGCTGCCATTTCCTCAGCCTGACTGCGCGCCTGGCCTTCCAGTGCCACACTGAGGCCGGGATACTCTCTCACCAACTGTTCCAGATACTGGCTCTCGATAAAGGCTGTCACGGCATTGGGCGTGGTGACGGCCTCGTCCACATCGGCGCTGACAATGATGACGCGCTGGCCGTCGACCCGGTCGATTGTGACAAAGCTGCGTGATTCCTCGAAGCTTGCCACGGTACTCAGCGACACGTCCGAGCCATTGGGCAGCGGAATGCGCAGGCGGGCGAGATCGGCCAGGCTGCGGCGTTCATCCTCCGGGAAACGGATGACCACCTCGATTTCCTCGCCATCTCTCTGGAACCTCTGCACCTCTTCGCCGAAATAAGACCGCCGGATACTTCTGGCGAGATCGTCCACCGTGAGGCCTGCGGCGATCCCCGCCGGTGTCAGGGCAAACTCGATCTGGCGTTTGCCAGGCTGGGCGGTCGACTCGATTTCGCCGATGCCTTCAATGATCTCCATGTCCGCTGTCAATCTTGCGACCGCTTCGAGCAGGTCGTCGTCATCGGGGTGGGAGAGGTTGAAACTCACATCCGCGCCCGCCGAAAGGCCCGACGATTCGAAGGTCAGGACCCTCACGCCCGGAACCTGTCCAACGGCAGCCCGCCAGCGCCGTTCGATCTCCGCAGACGTCAGATCGCGCAGGTTTGCCGGGGCGAGTTCCAGCGTGGCGACGGCGATCTCCGTGCGCAGCTCTGTACCGCTGTTGCCAAATCCAGAGGACAACCGCCCGCCGACAGTGACCGACAGGGAGCGGTAGAGCCCTGTCATCTCTCCGCCGACCCCCGTTTCCAGCGCACCGATAACCCTGTCCATGGCGGCTGCGGTCTGTTCAAACGGCGTCCCGGCGGGCATTTCCAGCGCAACCGTGATTTCGTCCCCTTCGACCGTTGGGAAGAAGATGAAGCGAATGTGCCCGCCAGACAGCAGCCCCGAAGTGGCGATCAGCAGGGCAATGGCGCTCGCGATGACGACATGGGGAAACTTGACGCTGAGCCGTGCAAGCGGCACGAAAATGCCATCGCATATCCCGTCTATGCCCTTCTGGACGACGTTCTTCAACCGCAGCATCGGGCCCGTGCTCCAGTCCCCGCCATGCGCGAGATGACCGGGAAGGATCAGGAAAGCCTCGACCAGCGAGAGGAAAAGCACGCTGAGGACCACGATCGGAACCGGTCGCAATACCTGACCGATCATGCCGGACGATTGCAGCAGCGTTGCAAAGGCAATCATTGTTGTCGTGACGCCGACCAGTACGGGCACGAATACGCCCTGGGCTCCGGCGATCGCCGACAGGACGCCAGTGCCGCTGCGTTCCTGCCGCTCATGGATGTTCTCGCCAACGACGATGGCGTCATCCACAACGATGCCAAGCACGACGATCAGACCAAGGAGGGAGGTCATGTTGATCGTGGTAAACTGGCCGAACAGGATGAAGCCGCCGAGGAAGGCCGACGGTATTCCGACACTGGTCCAGAAAGCGAGCCTGAGATCGAGTGTCAGGGCGAGGAAAACGAAGACAAGGGCAAGGCCCATGATAGCGTTTCGGGTCAGCAGGTTGACCCGGTCGCCGACAATCTCGGTCGTGTCGCCGATACCAATCACTTCGATACCTGCTGGCAGATTGTAGGTCTCAAGAAAGGCGGCCACCGCCTCGCGCACGTCGAAGGCGTCCTCGTCGTCGGCCCGGTCGATCTGGAGGAAGACCGCCGGTTCGCCATTGTAGGTGTTGATTAGCGGGACTTCGACGAAACCGTCCTTGATAATGGCTATCTCGCCAAGGCGGACACGCCGGCCGTCGCGGTCGCTGATGACCACGATATCGGCAAGGGCAGCAGCATCGCGCGCCGCTGTGTCGGTGCGCAGGAGCACGTCGCCGCCCGAGGTTCGAACCGTCCCGAGGGAGAGGTTGACAGAAGAGCTTCGCACGGCCGCCGCCACCTGTTCGATGCGCAGGTCGTAGGCATTGAGATTGTCCTCTGACACCTCGATGGCAATCTCGTAGTCGCGCGCGCCCTGCAGGGTCACCATGCTGATGCCGGCCTCGGCGAGGAGGTCGCGTCGAAGATCTTCCGCAGCTTGTTTGAGCGCCCTCTCGCCCACATTGCCAGCAATCACGAGGCGCATCACCGATGAGACGGTTTCTGCCACCGTCACCCTGGGCTCATTGGCATCGGCTGGCGGAAAGTCCACAAGCTGGTCTACGGCTGACTGGACGTCTTCCTTGACGGACTGGGCATCGGCGAAATCGTCGAGTTCCAGCGTAACGGAGCCCAGGTTATCCGATGCAGCGGAGCTGACACGCTCGACGCCTTCCAGTCCCATGACCGCATCTTCGATCCGCCCGGTGATTCCGTCCTCGACCTCCGTCGGCGTTGCACCGGGATATTCGACCGTAATGGAGATGGCCCTGGGGTCGATCTGCGGCAGTACTTCGGCCTTGGTTCGGCTCATCACGATGAGGCCGCCAATCAACATCGCGAACATCAGGAGATTGGCAGCCACGCTGTTCTGGGCAAACCAGGCGATGATGCCCCGCGGCTCGGGCGTTTCCTGTGTCATGGCCGCCCCTCATCGGCGCGCAAGTCGCCCACGGGAACAACCGCATCCCCTTCCTTAGGGTCGTTCAGCGAACTGACGACGATGCCGTCGCCGGTATCGAAAGGCAGTGCTGAGATGACGCCGTCTTCGACAAAAACCAGTTGCGGCTGCCGGCGGGCAAGGCGGCCGTCCTCGACCACCCAGACGCTGCGGTTCTCCTGCATGGCCCCCTCGGGAAACCGGTACGTGCCCGTTATGACGGGACCCGTGATTTCCACATCAACAAAGTCGCCGGGAAGGAGCGGCACCTGCCCGGTGAATTCAAGCGTCAGGCGCGCAAGTCGTGTTTGCGGGTCAAGCTCGGCATCGGCGCGCGTGACAGTTGTAGCATATGCCACATCGCCCTGATTGGTCAGCGCCTGGCGCGGCCGCACGATGGCCTCGCGTCCGGTTGAAGGCGACAGGGCTTCCAGCAGCGCCGCATTGACCGGGACCGAGACTTCGATCCCGCCTTCTTCATAGGCCCGCCCGTAGGACTGCCCTGCAATAAGGTTTTGGCCGACCTCCACAGCCGTGGCCTGCACACGCCCGTCAAAGGGCAGCGAGAAGTTCACCCGTGACAGGTTCCGTTCAGCATCGGCAAGGGCGGTTTCAGCCGATCGCACGGCCGCTTCAGTCCGCGCCAGTTGCGGCTCTCTTGCCACATTGGAAGGGACCGGTTCGCCGGGGTTCACGAGTTCCCATTCCCGGCTTGCGATTTCGGCCTCGGCCTGTTCGACCTGCAGGTCCGCCCGCCTGGCGGCGAGGTCTGCGCGGGCCCGGTCGATCGCTGCGCGATAATCGGCGTCATTCAGGCGGAAAAGCACTTCGCCGCTGCGGAAAGTGCCGCCAGAGGCCAGTGCCGCATTGACCCATACAACGCGCCCGCCCACTTGGGGGCTCAGTTCGACAGAGTTCCGGACCTGCACCGTCCCGGTTTCGAGAAGCCGGATCCGGGTGTCACCGATATCTGGCTGCACAACGCTGGTTGCCACGCTCGACACGCCGGCGGTGCGGATCTGCGGCGCAGTCGACAGGTTTGAAAGGACAAGATTGGCAATCAGCCCGGCCGCGAGCACCCCGATGACGAGGCAGATCTGCAGCATGCCGCTCAGCCAATCCTTTCGGGCGTCTGTTTCGGGGGCTGGTTCGGCGGACAATTCGTCGGGGTCAGACATGGTTTCGTCCCTGTCAGGATAAGGAATTGTCGACTGGCTCAGGCGCGGACACTTCGCCCGTCCATTCGCCGCCAAGGCTGAGGAAGAGGTCGATCCGGGCATTGGCGATGGCCTGCTCGGTCAGAATGATGCTCTGCTCGGCGACATTGAGGCTTCGTTGGGTCTCGAGCACGGCGAGAATTGAGATCAATCCCTGCCGGTAGCGCCCCTGCGCGAGCTCATTGGAGAGTTTCGCGGTTTCCAGGGCGGCTTCCTGGCGGCTCCTTTGCTCTTGCAGCCCTGCCAGCTCGGCAAGCGCGATCTCCACATCCACGACGGCGGAAAGGGCTGTTCGCGCAAAAGCATTCGCCAGTTCCTCGGCCCGCGCTTTCTCAAGGCGCACCTGCGATTTCAGCCTGCCACCCTGGAAGATCGGTGCGGTGAGGGAGTTTGCGAGACTTGCGATATGGCGGTCCCAGTCGAATAGCTCGCCCGGCGCATCGGCCATAAACGTAAGCGATGCGCTGAGCGAGAGCGCGGGATAGAGAACGGCACGGGCAGCCCCGACATCCTCCAGCGCCGCCAGATAGCGCAGTTCAGCTATCGCCACGTCCGGGCGCCCGGAGAGCATCGCGGCAGGGCGGCCCAAGGGCGCCTCGAATGTACCGGAGAGGACAAACACACCGGCGAACGATGTCTCGGTTTCGCCTGGCAGGCGCGCCAGTTGCTCGTCTATGACAAGATAGAGCTGGGCGAGATCCGCTTCGATCTGGGGAATATCGGCGAACGAGGTTTCGAGGTTCTGCCGGGCGATCTGAACATCGCTGGCCGATACGCTGGTCGATCCCGCCTCATAGCGCTGGTTGGTAAGTTCATACGTCGCGCGAAAGCTCCCGGCCGTCCGCCTCGCAAGATCGACGAGACGCCGGAGTGTCGCGGCCGAGACCCAGTTGCGGGCCAGGACCGCGATTTCCCGCTGTTCGACCGCCCGGATGGAGAATTCGCTCGCCTGCGCGTTCAATTTGGCGGAACGTTCGGCTGCGCGAAGGCCACCGAAGACGTCTGTGCTGAAATCAAGCAAAAATCGGGCGGCGTAGGCTTCCGACCAGGAAAAATCCCCGTTCGGCCCGGGCGTCCTGTTGGCCCCGGCCTCTCCGATTGCGGCAATGGAAGGAAGACGCTGGCCACGGGCGATCCGCGCAACTTCCAGGGCCTGATCCGCCTGCAAGCGCGCTTCGCGCAGGGTGAGGGAGTCGCGGCGCAGAACGCGAACCAGTTCGTCCAGCTCGTCGCCGCCGACATCCCGCCACCAGGCTGCCGCTTCCGAGGGCATCAAAGTAGCGGAACGGGCCTGATAGAAACGCTCGCTGGTCCGGATTTCGCTCACGAGATGGGGCGTCTGGGGTGACGGGGTGAGCGAGCAGCCGCCCACCGCCGCGCCGAACGCAAGGCTGGTAAAGAGGATGTGCCTGCGAAGGCTTTCCATGCTGTTCCACCCCACGCCATCGCGCGCCCGCATGTACGGCCGCGCTTCCCCTGCCCGATTACGGCTTTCTGGATCGTCCTGTGTCCGCCCGGAGGATCATGATCCGGCACGCCGTCACGCGCGTGCGGTGCGCCGGATCCCTGATTCGACTTACCTCTGCCCGGCGCCTGATTCACGCAGCGCGGTTATCTCTTCGGCAGAGAGGACCTTGTCGCCATTGGTGTCGCCCTGCTCGAACATCTGTGCCGGCGCATCGAGCATCTCGGTCTTTGAGATTCGTCCGTCGCTGTTGGTGTCGGCGCCCTGTATGCTTGAAAGCGCCTCGCTAAAACGGCTCCGGGCGGGTCCAAGGCGCGGGGTGTCAGTGCTGTCGGCAAAGCCGTCACCATTCCTGTCAAGGCGCTCAAAGATGCCTGCCCGCATATCGAGCATCTCCTGCCATTCGATATTTCCGTCACCATTGGCATCGGCATCTGCGAGACGGTCCATTGACTGGGCGACTGCGTTGTCCGCTGCGGCGATCAACATGAGGCCTCCGGCGAGGGCAAACAGGCTCGCCTGGATCGCGGTCTTGCTAATCATGGTCATGTCTCCTTCAACACTGTTGCTGATGGAGACTAGGTACACTCATCTTGCTGCAACTGTTTGGCGCGGCCGAAACCGTTTGTTGCGAAATGTTGCCGATGAAACGCGCGGGTTATGTTCTCAAGGTCTCCGGAAAGTGCACAATCGCGGCGAGACCGCCTTCCTGCCGGTTTTCGATGCGCAGTTTTGCTCCATGGGCCCGGGCGATGGCCCTGGCGATGCCCAGGCCGAGGCCGGTTCCGCCCGTGTCTCGATTGCGAGAGCTTTCGCCTCGCTGGAAAGGCTGGAAAACGGTTTCGAGCTGGTGGTCCGGCAGGCCGGGGCCGTTATCTTCGATGCGCACTTCGCGACCGTCCGCCACGTCCAGAAGCCTGACTGCAATCTCACCGCCACCATAGCGCCGGGCATTTTCGAGCAGGTTCTCAAACAGCCGCCGCAAGGCAACCGGATCGCCGACGATGATGAAGTCCTTGTCCTGCGGCAGGCTGAGGCGGATGGGGTGGAGGGCGGCTTCAGCCATGTCACCGACAAACCTGTCAAGGCGGACGAGTTCCTGGGGGCCCGACGGGCTTTCGGCGCGCGCATAGGCGAGCATGTCGGTGATGAGGGCCTCCATCTGGGCGATATCGCTTTCGAGTTCGTCCGCCGTCACTGCTCCGCGCTCGTCCATGCGCAAGCGGATTCGCGTCAGGCCGGTGCGAACATCATGGGCGATGGCGGCAACCATCTGTTCGCGTTCCCGAATAAGCAAGGTCAGGCGTTCACGCATGCCGTTGAGCGCTGCCGACACCCGCCGCAACTCCGCCGGGCCAGTTTCTGATACGGCCGCACCGGCTTCGCCAAGTTCAACGCGCGCGGCATCCTGCTCAAGCTGGCGTATCGGTCGCAGCGTGACGGCTGCAATGGCGAGACCCAGGGCAATGGACAGGAGAAGAACCACTAAACCCATTGCAACAAGGGCGACCGGTTGCCGGCTGAATGTCAGGGCCGGAGCGAGCCAGATATTCAGCACCCGGCCGTCTGTGAGCTCTATAGCAACTTGAAGCGCAGAGATGACCCGCATCGGGTTTGCGCCTTCCTGCCGAAGCCGCTCCTGAAGCTCAAGGAAGCTGAGTGTTTCAAAGCGTATGTCCCGCCCCTCGAGGCGTGATGCCACGTCGCTTTCGCCTCCCACGAGTTTGGCTTGCATTGCCGCATCCGGCTCAAGCCCCTCTGTATATTCAGTGCCGATAAAGGCCGCGCGGTATCCGCCCTCATAAACCGACAGAATGAAGGGCTCGATTGCTTCGGGTGACGTCTCCGCCAGCCAGACGAGTTCGGCAATGCTGTCCGCACTGTCGGAAAGCGCCCTCGGGTAGAGGAACTGGGTCAGAACCGGCGTCTGCATCAAGAGCAGGACGCCGGCGAACATCAGCATCAGCCCGGCAACGGTCAGCACTGTAATTTTGACCACGATTGATGACCAGATGCGCCTGAACCAGATCATTGCGCGCTCACCCGGGTCACATTGGCCGCAAATGCATAGCCCAGATTGCGGACCGTCTTGATATATTCGGGAAAACGCGGATCGGCCTCGATCTTGCCTCGCAGGCGGCTGATCTGGCTGTCGATGCTGCGGTCGAAGGGATTGGCCACGGCACCGCGGGAAAGGTCCAGCAACTGGTCTCTCGAAAGCACCCTGGGGGCGCGTTCGACGAGAGCAAGCAACAGGGCGAATTCACCGGAAGTGAGCTGCACAAGGCTGCCATCCTTGTGGGCAAGCGACATCTGCGCCGGAGAGAGATGGTAGGGACCGAAGGTGAAGGCAGAATGGCCGCCTCTGGCCTCCACGGGGTTTCCGTCCTTCGCCCGGCGAAGGACGGACTTGATGCGCGCGACCAGTTCACGCGGATTAAACGGCTTGGGCAGGTAATCGTCGGCACCGATCTCCAGCCCGACGATCCGGTCCACGTCCTCGGCGAGCGCCGTCAGCATGATGATCGGCACGTTCGAGCGCATTCGCAATCGCCGGCAAAAGGACAACCCGTCCTCGCCCTCCATCATCAGGTCGAGCACGATCAGGTCAGCCGGGAAGCTTTCCAAAGCCGTGTCCGCCTCTCCCGCGTTGCGCGCCGTCTTGGCAGTCATGCCGCTGCGCACCAGCACACCCTCCAGGAGGCGGAGGATGTCGGCGTCATCATCGACGACCAGAATGCGATAGGCGGTGCCCATGGCCTGTAATAACCGGACGGGCGCGGGGTCGCCATGGCAATTTTGTGACACTTGTTTGCGGCAGAAAGCACGCTGGAAACATATTGCAACATTCCGGGTCATTTCCAGCAAATCGCGGCAATGGCCCGGACATACAGGCGTCCCATGATACTTCAGAAGGAGCGCAACCCATGCCATCTTTAAGTTCCGTCGCTTTGAGCGCCCTGCTCGGTCTTGGCGCTCTGGCCGCATGCGTCACGACCAGGGAACATGAGGCCGCGCGCGCCGAGGCTCAGGCCCTGATCGATGCCGAGATAAATGCCCGCCAGGGCGAGACCGTCAGCCGGATATGTCCGCGCAGCAGCGATGGCTGGAAGCCGCTTGGAGACGATGCTCTCCTGCTCGAGGCGCGTGGCGAGTGGTACATGGCCGAGCTTTCGGGCACCTGCGATCCTGGGTCCGCGTTTGCTGGTATCGCGACCCGCGCGGGAGCCGGTTCGTCATGTCTCGCTCGCGGCGACGACATCCTTACCGGACGCCCGCGCAGTGGCGAACGTTGCGTCATCATGGCGCTTTACGAGTGGGATGAAGACGCCGAGCTGGAGCCTTCGGCTGACGCGACCACCGCTGAGGAATAGTGCCTGGCTCGCCAGGGAGCGCAGATCCTGGATGTCCGCCCGGCAGGCTCGTCCGGGGCCGTGTAGCCCCCTGCACGGCCGTCCGGACACTGTCCATGTCACATGCGAGTTGCTCGACCGGTTTTCCTCCCCTGCGTTGCCGGTCGACCTGACGGGGTCAGGCGAGGTCCACCCGGCCTCCACCGTCGCCTGATCCCCGTCGCGCCCGCGCGGATCTCCCTCGTCCGTGCGGGCGCCTTTCTCTCTCCAAGAGCAGCAACCTGATTCGCTTATCCGAAAAGGACCAAACCATGAGCCGAAGATCCTCCCTCTGTCTGGCCATCCTCGTGCTGGCGGCCTGCGCCAGCGAGCCAGCGACGCCAGCGCCAAGGCTTGCCTCCGCCGGGTCAACAATGACCTTGCAGGACCTGAACGGGTCGCAGATCGCCATGCCTGTGGGACTGTTGCTGACCAGCATGGACATCGACCGCGACACGCAGGTCAGTCGCACGGAAGTCCGCGACGGCGTCGCCGAGAGCTTCAACGCCAGCGACACCGATCAAGACGGCTATCTCAGCCCCATCGAATTTGAAGACTGGTCGCGGACTTATCTGGGTTCTGAATACACCACGCCTGGCCGTCTGCATTTCGACCGTGACCAGGATGCCCGCGTCTCGTTGCGTGAATTCGCCACCACCTTTGATGGACTTCACCAGCGTCTGGACACGGACAGGGATGGAGCGCTCGTCCGCGGGGAACTGCTCGTCGAGATCAAGGGTCTGGGCCTCGATCCGGAGGCCATGCGCGCCCAGATCGAAGCCGAAATCCGGAGGAACATGCAGGGGAATCTACGTGAGATATGCCGGCGCGGCGGACGGACTGGCTGATAAAACCGCCTGACTGGCCGGCGATTTTTGGCCGACACACCAAGGACAAACCGCGTACGGAATCATTCCCACTCGATGATGAAATAAGCAACAAATCGCTTTTTTATCAATGGCTTGTGAAAAATCTGTGGAAAACTGCCGTCACCGATTCCGGCAATATCGCTCCGCAGGCAAATTGAACGATGCACGCATGGCGCGTCGTTTTAGTTGACACGTTTCCGGTGCACGCCCTGACCATAGTCCAACTTGCGGTCATGGCTCCAGATCGCGCGAAAATTGGGATCGCCTGTCCGGACCACGGCAAGGTCGAGTCTGACCAAGGGTATCTGCGTGTGACATCTCATCGGACAGAAACGCATCTTGTCCGAGAGCATGAAACACGCATCTTTACATCCAATCACGCAGTAGGAAGGCTTCTCGCCTATCTCGGAGAGCTCGACATCGGCTCGGGCGTTTGAACTGCGGGAACAACTCTCTTATCGGAACAGCCCCCCACAGGGCGCTCAAGCGCGGGACAAGTATTGGTACGCTCAGGAAGCGCCGGATGTATCCAGCCGCGTCCTGAGCAAATTCAGAAGGACGTGCTTGAAGCGTTCCAGCTCGCGAACATCGAGAATGCTGCGCCCGTATGACCACAGGCCCTGGCTTGCGGTCGCCAGGAATCCGGCGATCTCGATCAGTTCCGCGTTCGTCAGGTTCGCACCCGCGCTCTTCGCGGATTTTTCAACTGCTTGACGGAAGGCCTTGCGCAAGTCCGCCATATGCCGAGCCACGATTGCTCGTACCGCTACATCATGAGGCGCAAGTTCGGTCATGACATTCGCAAAAAAACAGCCCGGGCCCGGCATTCCGTGTTGCTTATGCAATGCGATGAAATGAGAGAAATAGGCATCAATGCCCCTCAGGCCGTCTTCGTCCGAACGCAGGATCGACAGTGCGGGATCAACATATTTTTCTCTGTAGGCCACGAGACATCCAAGAAGCAGCCCTTCCTTGTCGCGAAAGTCAGTATAGATGCCGCCTCGACTGACGCCGGTGGCTTTCACGAGGTCATCGACCGACGTCGATGCAAAGCCGCTCTTCCAGAAAACCCTCATGGCACTGACCACAAGATCATCCCTCGAATCTGAGCGTGGTCTGGCCATTGAACACTCCTTCTGAACGACACGAGAGTTCCTCGCTCCGTGCAACTTCCAACTAAGTGCCGAAACTAAATGGCTTACAGAATTTTCCGCAAACCAGCATTCAAAGCGGCGGGGATCGGCTTTGCATCTTTTCTGTTGAATTTTAGAATGAATGTTCCATAACAACATGAGGTGAACAAGCCTTGAACGCAATTCAGACATGGCAACAACGACCGGATATGATCGCATGACAGAAATAGTAATTGTTTTCGGTGCCGGCACGCCGAACGGCATTGGCGGAGCCATCTCGGCCAAATTCGCCGCAGTCGGCCATCGCGTGGTCGTTACGGGACGGTCGCAAGAGAAGATAGACCAGACAGCCATCGCGATCCGGAATGCAGGCGGCGAGGCTGACGCCTTGGCGTGCGATGTGACATCGGAGGCTGATCTCGACCGCGTGTTCAAAAACGTGACGGAGATCGGGCAGCCGGTCGCCTCAGTGATCTACAATGCGGGAGGCAACGCCCCGATTGCGTTTGAAGACATCACCAGCGCACAGTTTGAAACCTTCTGGCAAGTCGGCTTCATGGGTGGCTTCCATGTTGCAAAACGCGCTATGCCGCTGCTTGCCCGGCAGGGGTCCGGATCGATGCTCTTCACCGGCGCTTCGGCATCTCTGAGAGGCAAGCCGAACTTCGCCCACTTTTCGGCCGCAAAAGGTGCACTGCGAAACCTCGCTCAGGCCCTCGCCCGCGACTACGGACCAAAGGGCGTGCATGTGGCGCACATCATCATCGACGGTGTCGTGAACGGAGAGCGGGCGCAATCTCGGTTCGGGGCCTATCTCGACAATCTAGGCGAAGACGGCGCTCTCGATCCGGCGGCAATCGCCGAAGCCTTCCTTATGGTTCACAACCAGCACCGTTCCGCCTGGACGCATGAACTCGATCTCCGCCCTTTCAAGGAAGCGTGGTGATTCTTGGCTGATGTTTCGCAATTTCTGTATCTCGCATCGGCGATCTTGTCTTTGCTCGGCGTTGTTGCCCATGAACTCCTTGGTTCGCCGAAAGTCCTCGGTCCACTGAAGAACTCCGGGCTGCCGGACGACGTCATCTGGCTGCACCACTTCTCCTGGCATGTCGGATCTGTCGCCGTCCTCGCAATGATCGCGCTTTTCCTGCTCGCAGTCCTACAGCCGGACGGACTGATCTTCGCCGCCGTCGCAACTGCCATGAGCGCCGGATTTGCCGCATTGGGAATTTTACTCGCCCTGTTTGGCAATCGCGCCCTTTGGCGAACCCCTGCACCATATCCCTGGACGCTTATCGCCAGTCTGGGCGGCATCGGGCTCTTGCTCGAATCGCTGCCTGCATGAGCCGCGAACCGACCGACTGGACATTCGGCGGCGCATGGCCTTACGCCCCCAAATGGTTCGACATGCCAGAGGGTCGGCTTCAATATATCGACGAAGGCCCTCGCGACGGCATTCCGATCGTTATGGTGCACGGCAATCCGACATGGTTATCAAGAACCGGCATTCTCGCCTGTCCCAGTCAGATCCCGTCAGGGCCGCAGGGCCCGATAAGCGACTTCGTCGCCAAAGAAGGCACCAAACCGGCCAGCGCATTTGTCAATAAGCCGATCAAGATCGTCTGGCCGATGAACGACGTCGCTTTCGGTCCGGAGACGCTCGACAATATGTGGCTGAAATCCTTTCCGCATGCGGATGTCTCTCGTATCGAGAAGGCCGGCCACTTCATACAGGAAGACGCCCACGAGGCTGTGATTTCGGAGCTCATGGACTTCATTGATCGGGTCCAGCCTTCATCGGGCGAAGACGAATGAACCTGCGCCTGTTCAGCTTGGTGTTCGCGCCCTTCGCCTTCGGAACCAGTGCCTTTGCCTTTGTCGGCCTCATTGACCCGATGGCTGAGAGCCTTGGCATTGGAGTACCTCTAGTCGGTCAGTTGCAGACCGTCTTCGCTATTGCGTGCGGGATCGGCGGCCCTGTCCTCGCCCGGCTGCTCGGAGGGTTGGATCGAAAGCGTTTGCTGATCTTCGTCCTGATGACCCTTGCCGCGATGAATGCAGCTTCTGCCTTGGCTCCAGGGTTTGCCTCAATCGCCGCGATCCGCATTGCAGGCGGCCTGTTCGCAGCCCTAACGCTTCCTTTGGCCTCGACCATTGCGGTGAACATGGTGCCAGAAAGCAGTCGCCCCGCCGCAATCGCGACGGTGCTGGCGGGGTACACCCTCGCATTCCTCATCGGGATGCCCATCTGCACGCTGCTCGGCGACGCATTGGGCTGGCGCGCGGCGTTCTGGTTCGCAGGGGCTATCTCCGCCCTTGCAGTCTTTGTTATCGCCATCGGCGCGCCAGCAGGCGTTTCAGCGCCGCAACTGGCTGGCGCAAATTTCAAAGGGGCGCTCAAGGAAGACAATCTCCGCCTGATGGTGATCACCCTGCTCGGCTTCGGCGCAACCTTTGTGACCGTCAGCTATATCGGACCGGTTATCACCGCCTTTGCCGGGCTTCAGGGTGCCGCGATTGGCGGCGTTCAGGTCGCGACCGGCATAGGCAGCCTGCTCGGATTGCCCGCGGGCGCAGCGCTTGCGAAACTGCCGATCAAGACCGCACTCGCAGGTCTCATGTGCGTGACAGCCATAACACAGGCCCTGTTCAGCCTCGGCATGCTTGTCGATCTGGGCTGGGTCGCATTGCCACTGCTCGTTGTCACAATGGCGCTGGGGTCCGCGGCCCTGTTTGCGACAAGCCCGGTCATCCAGACCCAATTGGCAAGATCAGCCGGACCGGCCGCAACGATTGCCTTCGCGCTGAATGGTTCGATGATCTATTTCGGTCAGGGACTTGGCGCGACGCTCGGCGGCACTGTCACTGCCCTGTCAAGCATCGCCTGGGCTGGCATCGCGGGTAGCCTGATTGCCATCGCATGCCTGTTCGTCATCGGCCTTCTTCGGAGCGAAACCCGCAAGACCGATCTGGCCACCCCGTGACTGAATTGGCAACGCGACGAGGCGGTGGTTCGCGCGCCATCATGGCGCCAGTTCGCCAGAAGACGCTGACCTCGAAAAAGATCCGCGGCAGCAGAGTGAAACGTCGCTTCGATCACTACCATAAACCCGAGGAACAATAAGTATGAAGCGCTCCAATTTCATGGCGTTGACGTCAACAGGCCTGTTCGCAGGTGGCGGGACGATGGTTGGGCTGTCCTTCGGCATCGTCTTTCTCGGTCTTGGCGGGCTGGTGCCGGCGATGAGCGGCGAGCAGCTGGTCGAGCTGTTCCCGAAATACTGGATCGCCATAGCCTGCACCATCATCCCGGTAGCGCTGACCAAAACGGCGTCGCTGGCGTTAGCCTTTTTCACATCGCCGAAAGGCAGCCATGTCCGCAAGCTCTGGCTCTGGTCTTTCGGATTATGGCTGTTGAACTGCGCGATCACCGCATTCTATCACGTCCAGGTCGTGATCGCGTCCTTCATGGGAAAATACGCCCCCGAAGACATGGTCGCCACAATCCAGCTCTGGATCGCGCTGCACTGGATCCGCGTCGCGCTGGCGCTGGCGAGCTTTATCCTCGCCATCCTTGCCGTCACGCGCACAGCAGATGAGCCAAAAGCACTTCTGTCAGAAACGGAGCGCAAGTGACCCGAACAACCAAGTGGACCATCGCGATCCTCATAGGCGCAACGGTGTTTCGCGCGCAAACGGTGCTGTTCGTGCCGACGGTGGAAATGTTCGGCGGCATCGCCCCAAATGGCTGGTTCGGCCCTTGGCTGAGCGACGCGATTCTGGGCTGTCTCGTGCCGGTCATGGTTTTCATCTTCCTGACCCAGCGCGGTATCAGGGTCTGGGGCGCTTTGGTCCTCTACAATGCGGTCGGGGCCTTCGATTATTTGCAGGGCCTCATCACGCAATTTATCAGCCCGATGCCTGCGGAAATGGCGTCGGCCACAACAGTCTATGCCGGTATCGGCGTGTTCATGACGCTTCAATTGATCGCGCTGGGATTATTGTTTCGACGGGACGTCATCCGCCATTTTGCCAGCCCAATCCCGAACTCTGTTGAAAGGAACGATCCATGACCGGCCTGACTTACCCTGCGGGCAGCACGGCACTGCTTTTCGTTGACCCTTATAACGACTTCTTGGCTGAAGACGGCAAGATGTGGCCGGCGCTCAGCCAGGTCGCCATATCGGTTGACCTGCACTCAAATCTGGCCCGTGTCCGCGCCGCAATGCGCTTGGCCGGTATGCCCATCGTCATTCTGCCCCACCACCGGCACAAGGCCACAGATTTCGCAGGATGGTCGCACCTGACACCCTCACAAAAAGCAGCGCACGAATACCAGTTGTTTGCCGTCGATAGCTGGGGCGGTGACTGGTATCCGGGCTTTGGCCCCGAGCCCGGCGACATCGTCGTCAAGGAGCACTGGGGCGCGTCCAGCTTCGCCAACACCGACCTTGATGTGCAGCTGCGCCAGAACGGCATCACCCACGTTATCTTTGTCGGCCTGATTGCCAATACCTGTATCGAAACGTCGGCGCGGCACGCGGCGGAACTCGGCTACCACGTCACGCTGGTCCGCGACGCGACGGCTGCCATGTCGGCCGAAGCCATGCATGCCGCCCATGTTGTCAACGGCCCGACTTATGCGCACGCTATCCTGACGACGGCAGAGCTTGTGCAGGCTGTCGCAGGGGCGAGCTCAGAATGATCCTGGGCCACGCAGCAACAACCCTCGCCGCCAAACACATCAACCCGCAAATGCCCTGGTGGCTTCTGTTCGTCAGTGCGTTTCTCATCGATATCGCGATGTTCACGCTTGTCGCGTTCGGGATCGAGACAATGGGGCCGACTGGATCGGCAGGGCCTACCCTCTCGAACACAGTGATCGATATGACCTTCAGTCACGTCCTGATTCCACAAATCGGCTGGACCTAGCTGGCTGGCACGATAGCGTTGGCAGTAACACAGCGCTTTTGTTCGCGCTGGTCGCTATGGCCTTGTCCCCCGGTCATTGGCTGGGTGACCTGATTGCAGGCTAAGGGCATTTTGTTTTCGGCCCTGACAGTCATCCAATCGGCACGGACTGGTATCACGTCAATTTGCCAGCGGCGCTGACTTTCGAGGCTGGGCTTGGTGTTCTGTGCGTTTTCGGCGTTACACGCGGACGCGCCATTTGGCCGGGCTTTACGGCCTGTTCGGTGCGTTGCCCTTTGTTTTCCTCCTGATCCGGAACCGTTGACCTGAGCGTTGCCCAGCGAAGCCAATCGGTGTCGCTCTACAAGGTTATAGGAGTTGCCGTCGCTGGGTTGGAAACCCTGGCGACTTTCACGTCACTTCAGCCTGGAATTCAGTGAACGATACTCCTCGGGCGTCTGCTCGTATTTCCGCTTGAAGGCCCGGAAGAAGGATTTGGGGTCCATGAACCCGATCATCCGCGAAATCTCGCTCATGCTGAAGTCGCTCTTGCTCAGATAGCGGGTCGCAAGTTCAAAGCGGATGCGGTCAAGGATTTCCTGGAATGTGAAGCCCTCCTCAGCCAGTCTCCGCTGCAGGGTCGACCGGCTGATACCGAGGACATTGCAGACAGATTCGACATGGGTCGGGCCCAAATAGAGCTGCGACCTAATCTCGGCTTCGACCTTTGCGTTATAGGGCAGCGTCGCGTTCCGCTCTCTCAACAGAAGCTCAAGCTCGCTTTCAACATCTTTCCAGAGGGCATCATTTTCTGAAATGAACGGGGTGCGGGCGTCCCTTTCGGCGAACTCCATCGCGGCAATGTCTGAGGTCTCCGGAGCGCATCCGAAATAGGCCTCTGCTTCAGTGGCATCGAATTGGCTGTCCGGGAGTGCGACGATTGCCGGATTAATCTGCCGGGCTGTGTGATTTCTGGCTTTCTCAACCACGAAGATGCTCATGGGCACGGCCATCGAAACTGGAAGTTCAACGTCATCGCTGTCCGGCAGGAATTCCACCCTCAGGCCGTTCCTGTTGTTCGAAATCACCATGGTGACAGGTCCGAACAGGGCCTTGTAACGGGCAAGCCGCTCCAATCCAACGCGCAGGTTGGGCGCACATGAGCAGGCCAGAAAAATTGGCACCAGCGGCCCGTTCGCCATCTTGCGTCCCAGCGATAGCGGATGAAAACGCGAACCGGCGAGATGGATCACGCTATTCCACAGGTCGACGAAGTCTCGAGTCCCAAGGCTGATTTCAGCCTTCGCCTTCGCCAGGTCAGAGAGCCGGGACGTAGCAACCGCCTCTGCAAACGACACATCAAGGATGGGGCACGTTGCCCCTTTCAAAACTGATGTGGAATGTTCGCGCAATCAGATAGTCTCCCCCGTCGGTTACTGCACTGGCCTGCCTCAGGAATCGAGTCTCCAGATCCGATATGGCTGAAATTGCCACCCGTTGACCCAAATCGCCACTCGCCGACCCACCCACTTAGACCACAATGAAAGGGCTTTATTGTGTGCATCGGGGGCCGTGGTTTTGGAACGACTTTGTTTTGTGTTTGGCGCAGCGCTTCTCTGTCTGCTGGCGTGCTCCGAACCGGCCACATTAGCTGATCCTCCTCCGCGTGCTGTCGAAACATTTGAAGTGCAGTCGAACGACAGCGGCTCGGCACATGTTTATTCCGGAACCCTACGCGCAAAACAGCGTTCTGACCTGAGCTTCCTGCGCACTGGCCAGGTCATCGAACTGACAAAGGACCTTGGGGAAACCTTTACCCAAGGGGACATGCTGGCACGTATCGACAATACCGAACTTTCTCTCGCCGTTGAAGAACTCTCGGCCAATCTGCTCGGCGCAGAGGCCGAACTTGCCGATGCGCAAAGCCGCCATGATCGTCTCGAGGCAATTGCTGGCACCGGCGCGGTCTCCCAATCGGATATTGACGGAGCAAACGCCCGTCTCGAAACAGCCAGGGCGCGGGTGACAAGCATTGAGGCGTCGATCGGACAGGCGCGCAAGCGGTTGGCCGAGACAGTCCTCAAGGCTCCCTATGATGGACAGATCGTCGAACGTCTTTTGGAACCCTCCCAGACAGCCGCTGCCGGACAACCCGTCTATCGCGTCATGGGCGATGAGGGCGGGCTCGAGGCGGTCGTCAACCTGCCGGTGGTCGCACTCGCACTATTCACCGAGGGCTATCAGACCGAACTGTTGGTTCGCCCTTCAGGTACAAAAAGGCGCGCGACTGTCACCGAGGTCGGAAACGCCGCCGGCCTCTCGGGCCTCTACCCGGTCACTCTTGCCCTTTCCGACTCCGGCGGGCTCAGGCCCGGTCTGCGCGTTGAGGTTCCGGGCCAGAGTAATGCTGACGACGGACAGATGCCCTCAATTCCGCTGACAGCCTATCTCGCAGCCGATGGCGAACGCGGGCAGGCATTTGTTGTCGACCCTGACACCGGAAAGGTTTCAACACGCACTATCGAATTGGGCGAAATTACCGATGAGGGCATAGAAGTCCTGGCGGGCCTCAACATCGGCGACCTGATCGTCGCTCGCGGCCTGCCCTCCCTGCGCGACGGCGAATTTGTGACACCGCTTGGCGTCGGCGTCCGCCAGTTCAACGAGTAAGCGCAGGAACGCGCTCATGAACCTTTCCGTCCTCGCCCTGCGCTTTCAGTCTGCTGTTTTTCTGATCGTCGGCCTCATCATGGCTTACGGCGCCTACAGCTATTTCAATCTGCCAGCACGCGAAGACCCGGAGATCCTCGTTCGGGAAGCCGTCGTGGTCACGACCTATCCCGGGCTCGATGCGGAACGCGTCGAGATGCTGGTGACGAAGCCGCTGGAAGAAGCTCTCACAAGTTTGCCTGAGCTCAAGGAAATCCGCTCCACATCGATGGACGGCGTGTCCATCATACATCCCGTCATCGACGACCAGTTCACCGATCTCAGCCAGATTTTCGATCAGATGCGGGAAAAGGTCACGGACGCGTCCGCGCGTCTTCCTGAAGGCACAAACACGCCGCTCATCAATGATGAGTTCGGTGATGTGGCGATCATAACCCTCGCCCTATGGGGCGAGGAATTCCCGCAGAACCAACTCTTTGACTATGCTCAGCATCTGCGCGACCAGTTGCTCGCCATTCCAGGAACCAAGAAGGTCGAGATCGTCGGTGCCCAGCCCGAACAGATCTTCATCGAGTACCAGGATTCCGTAGCCTCCCAGATCGGCATTTCGCCCACCGATTTCATCGGTGCCATCCAGAACCAGAACACCATCCAGCCAGGTGGCCAGATTGATACCGGCGACACCGCCTTCATCCTCAGCCCGACAGGGGACTACCGCTCCCTGGCAGACATCAAGGCCACACTTCTGAACGTTCCGGGCGCCGACGGACTGGTGCGTCTCGGCGATATCGCAAACGTGCGTCACGGCTATGTCGATCCGCCGCGCAACAAGGCGTTCTTCAATGGTCGCGAAGCGATCGTGCTGACGCTCGCCATGCGGTCCGACCAGTCGGTGCTGAACTATTCGAGGCGCGCCTCGCAGACCATCGATGCCTTGCGGGCGACCCTGCCCGCCGGGTTGAACTTCGACATCATCACCTATCAGGCCGACCAGGTCGAAAACGCCGTCTATGGCGTCTCGATCAACATGCTGCAGACGCTCGCGATCGTCCTGATTGTCGTGATGATCTTCCTCGGCATTCGTACCGGCCTGATTGTCGGCTCGATCATCCCGGCGGTGATCCTCGCAACACTGGGCGTCATGGGCGTGTTCGGCATGCAGCTCGAACGCATGAGTCTTGCCACGCTGATCATTTCGCTCGGCCTTCTGGTCGACAACGGCATCGTTATCTCCGAGGACTTCAAGCGCAGGCTCGGCGAACACGGCGACCGGGACCGCGCAATCAGGCAGACCAGTTCCGAACTGGCCCTGCCTCTCCTGGCATCATCGTTCACGACGATCGCCGTTTTCCTGCCCCTGATGATCGCCGAGACGGCATCGGCTGAATACACAAGATCCATCTCGCAGGTCATCCTGATTTCGCTGTCGATCTCATGGGTCTTCGCGATGACGGTAACGACCACGCTCTGCTATCATTTCGTCAAGCTGCCCAATGAGCTACGCCCCGACGGGTCCCAGCGCAGCCGCTCCGTTTCGGAGCGAATCTTCTCTGGAGCGGAGACTGTCTACGGAGCGGTGCTCTCAGTACTCCTGCGGTTCAGGTTGATCTATGTTGCGCTGATGATAGGTGCGCTTGTGTCGAGCGGCATGCTGCTGGGCACGATCAACCAGAAATTTCTTCCCGAAAGCGACCGCGCCCAGATTCTCGTCTATGTCGATCTTCCGGCGGGCGTCACGGAACGTACGACCGAGGCGCGCCTCAAGGAGATGATGACAATCGTCGGCGACAAGGCGCGCTATCCCGACGTGCTGAGTTACGCCGCCTATGTCGGCTTCGGCGGCCCCCGTTTTGTCTTGTCCCTTGCGCCCGTCGATCCTGCGCCGAACAAGGGCTTTATCGTTGTCAATGTGACCGATATCGAGGCGGCGATCGCAAATGTTCCAAAGCTGCGCGGTGACTTCCCGACCGCGGTTCCGGATGTGAACGCCCGGGTGTCCCGCATGTTCCTCGGACAATCCGACCCCAACGTCATAGAGATCCAGCTGAAAGGCCCGGACGCCGACTACCTGTTCGAGAAATCGGCAGAACTTGAACGTATCCTGCTGGATATTCCTGGCACGATCGATGTCTGGTCGGACTGGTACAGCCAGATCGACCGGCTGGAAGTGCGCGTCGACCAGCAGGCCGCGCGCGTCGCCGGCGTCACATCCAGCGATATCGCCCGTCTGCTCAGTCAATTCGCTTCGGGAACGCCGGTATCGCAGTTCCGCGACGGCGACGAAGTTATCCCGATTGTCATCCGCAGCGCCGGGGACGAACGCACCAGCATCGATCGTTTGCGAACCGCTTCCGTTTATTCGTCGACGACCGGAGAAGCGATCCCCCTCTCGCAGGTCGCCAGCGTCGAGCGGACCATCGGCTATTCCTTCATACAGCGCGAAGACCTGTCGCGAACGGTCACGATCCAAGGCCGCAATCCAACACTTACACCGCAAGACATGGTGCCCATCCTTGCGCCGCAACTGGAGGCGTTCAACACGACGCTCGCGCCGGGCCACTATTCTGAATTCGATGGCATCCTGAACGAGATCAACGCGACAAATGCCGCGCTTGGCGCCACGATGCCTTTCATCTTTGCAATATTCCTCGTCACCCTTGTCATTCAGTTCAATGGATTCAAGCGACCGTTCATTCTGCTGCTGACCCTGCCCTTTGTCGTCATCGGCGCCGCGGTCGGGCTATATGCGATGCAGGCAACGTTCGGGTTCATGGTGATCCTCGGACTGTTCGCGCTCGTAGGCATACTGATCAACAATTCGATTGTGCTCGTTGACCGGATCGACATCGAGCTGCGCGAAGGCGATGGCGATCCAGCCGCGGCTGTGATCAGCGCCTGCAAACGGCGGCTCTGGCCAATCTTGATGTCCACAATCACCACTGTCATCGGCCTGCTACCGCTCATTATCGCGAAAGATATCCTGTTCTTTGGCATGGCGAGCGCCCTGGCCTTCGGCCTCGGCCTTGGCACGCTGCTCATCTCGCTGGGGCTGACGCCCGTCCTGTACTGCCTGTTCTTCGGGATCAGATCGTCAAGGACGAAGACGACATCGGACTCGGCTGCACACAGGCAGCAGGTTGCGTCATGAGGCTCACACCGTTCCTCTCGCCATTTGCCATCGCTCTTCTTTCGGGCTGCGTGATCGGCCCCGATTACACTGCCCCCACGCTCGGCCCGGATGCTCAGTTTACGGACATCACAACGACCGAGAAAGACAGGGTCGATAGCTCGCTTCCGGCGGAAGTCGCCTGGTGGGAACGGTTCAACGATCCGGTTCTGGCTTCGCTGATCGAAGAGGCGGCTGAAACCAGCACTGATATCCAGCTGGCAATCTATCGCGTCGAGGAAGCCCGCGCGAACCGCGCGATTGCCCGCTCCCGGGGAATGCCGGTCCTGATCAATTCCTCAAGCGCTTCGCGTTTGCAAAGCAGCGAAACAGCAAGGGGCTTCGGACCGCCACCAGGTGTCACCTCGATACAGAACCTGTTCGACATCGGACTAAACTTGAACTGGGAACTCGACCTTTTCGGAAAGCTGCGTCGGCTTGAGCGCGCGGCCGAGTTGCGTCTTGAGGCAAGCGAGGAAGACCGCCGGGCGGTCATGGTCACCGTCTTTGCAGAGATCGGGATTGCATATGCTGAACTGCGCGGCCTGCAGGCAGCGTACGAGGTCTCGGAGCGCAATATCGAACTCGCGTCGCGCAGCGTCGAGCTCACGCAATTGCTTGTGGATCAGGACCTGTCGCCCGAATTCGACATCATACGCGCGCGCGCCGACGTCACCGAATTGATGGCCCGGCAGAACCAACTGCTCGCCGGCCAGCGCGCCGCCGCCGCCCGCATCGCGTTCCTGACAGGTCGTCAGCCAGCGGATGTCTTACCGCGCCTCCTGGCCGAGAATGTTGCGCTTGTTCCGAGTGCGCGGGTTCCAATCGGATTGCCAAGCGAGTTGATCCTCCGGCGCCCCGACATTCGGGCCGCCGAGCGCCGCCTTGCTGCCGCCAATGAGCAGATCGGCGTGGAAATGACCGACCTGCTGCCCAGCTTTTCGCTGACCGGCGCTGCCGGCCTGGCCTCTGCAAGGTTCGAGGACCTGTTCGACGCCGCCAGCCAAACCTGGTCACTTGGTGGCCTGACTCAATGGAGCATCTTCGATGGCGGTGCACGCGGAGCAGAGATTGCGCTTGCGCGCAGCCGTTTCGGTGCTGCCGGTATCGAATACGACGCTGCAATCCTGACCGCATTCACCGAACTCGAAACGGCCCTCTCCTCCTATGTCTATACCGCAAAGCAGGTGGACGGACTTATGGAGGCGCGGGCAGACCGCGAGCGCGCTTACGAACTAGCCCTGCTGCGCTACCGATCAAACACAGATTCCCTTTTCCCGGCACTCGACGCCGGGCTGCGCCTGACCTCGCTCAATTCAGAGATCGCTGCCAGCCAGCAAGATCTGCTCATCGCAGAGATCAATGTTTACCGCGCGCTAGGGGGCGGCTGGGCGACGTTCTGAGACTAGGAAGACTGTCCCACTTCTTGCCATTTCAGATTATGTCGGATGACGATCAGGAAGCATCGTCCAGGAGCACTCCATAGGTGACCAGTGAAGGTGAAAGCGATAATGCCCATCAGTATATTTGCGACTAATTCTTATTATTATTCCCACTCGATCGTGCCCGGCGGTTTGCTGGTCACGTCGTAGACGACGCGGTTGATGCCCTTGACCTCGTTGATGATGCGCGTGGCGACATGGCCGAGAAAGGCGTGGTCGAACGGGAAATAGTCCGCCGTCATGCCGTCTGTGCTCGTCACGGCGCGCAGCGCCAGCACCGCCTCATAGGTCCGCTCGTCGCCCATCACGCCCACCGTGTTGACCGGCAATAGCACGGCAAAGGCCTGCCAGATGCGGTCATAGAGCCCGTGCCTGCGCAACTCATCGAGATAGATCGCGTCGGCCTCGCGCAGCGTGTCGGCCTTCTCCCTTGTGATCTCGCCCGGAATGCGGATGGCAAGGCCGGGGCCCGGAAACGGATGCCGGCCGATGAAGGCTTCCGGCAGGCCGAGTTCCCGCCCGAGCGCGCGCACCTCGTCCTTGAAAAGCTCGCGCAGAGGCTCGACGAGCTTCATGTTCATGCGCTCCGGAAGGCCGCCGACATTATGGTGCGACTTGATCGTCGCCGACGGACCGCCCGATACGGAAACGCTCTCGATCACGTCCGGATAGAGCGTGCCCTGCGCCAGGAACTCCGCCCCGCCGATCTTCCGGGCCTCTTCCTCGAAAACATCAATGAACAGGGCGCCAATGATCTTCCGCTTGCGCTCCGGATCGCTCACCCCGGCCAGCCGCCCGAGGAAAAGCTCCGAGGCGTCGACATGCACGAGCGGTATATTGTAGTGCTCGCGGAAGAGCCCCACCACTTCCTCGCTTTCGTTCGCCCGCATCAGGCCGTGGTCGACATAGACGCAAGTCAGCTGTTCGCCGACCGCCTCATGGATCAGCACGGCCGCTACCGACGAATCCACCCCGCCGGAGAGCCCGCAGATGACGCGGCCACGGCCGACCTGCGCACGGATCTTCCCGATGGCTTCGGCCTTGTAGGCCGCCATCGTCCAGTCGCCCGTGAAGCCCGCCACGCCGTGCGTGAAATTGCCGAGGATCCGCGCGCCTTGCGTCGTGTGATAGACTTCGGGGTGAAACTGCGTGCCGTAGAAGCGCCGCACCGGGTCGGCAATCACCGCATAGGGCGCGCCAGGCGAGGTCGCGATGACGCCGAAGCCGGGCGCCATCCGCGCGACATGGTCGCCGTGGCTCATCCACACCTGCTCGCGCGCTCCCCCGCCGAACAGGCCCGACAGGATGGGGTCGTCTGCCGCCTTCTCGATATAAGCCCGGCCGAACTCCCGGCTCGTCCCGCTCTCCACGCGCCCGCCGAGCTGGTGCATCATCACCTGCTGGCCATAGCAGATGCCGAGCACCGGGACGCCCGCCGTGAAAATGGCCGGGTCGGCGAGCGGCGCATCCGCCGCCGTCACGCTCGCCGGTCCGCCGGAGAGGATGATCGCTTTCGGGGCATAAGCCGCCAGGAAATCGGCATCCACCAGGCTGAAAGCATGGATCTCGCAATAGACCCCGCTTTCGCGCAGCCGGCGCGCAATCAGTTGCGTCACCTGGCTGCCGAAATCGACGACCAGCGCCCGTTCGTGTCGTATCTCGCTCATGGGGCCGTGTAGCCGAGTCCCCTGAGCGCAATCAATGGCTTAAGCGCCGTGAGATAATTCAGCCGAATGGCGGGCGGTTGGCCGGGCGGCGTCGCCAGCCGCCGTCCTCGATGAGGGGCCTCGCGCTCGAGCCGACCGGCGCCGGCACTGCCGCCTTGCGGCCGAACGCGGCGGGTGCAGCCTTCGCATTGGATGCCGGTTGCCTGCCGGGACCGGCCGCCGGCACAGGCACGGCGCGAGGGCGGCGGACCGGTGTGCCGGGCGCGGCAGGGGCATGCTCGGCCGTATCTGCCGGAATGGCCCCCTGCTGGTAGCGCATCATCAGGCTGGCGAGGTCCTTCGGCGGCAGGCCGAGCGCCGGGATCGAATGCGTGCCCCCGGCCAGCATCTTCGCCGCCTTGCCAAGCAGCGTCCCTTCCTGGTTCACATGGGTGAAGCTCACCATGTTCGCCGCCGTGATGAACCCCGACCTGATCTTGTAGGTCCGGAAATCGCCGATCTCGTTCCAGCGATAGACTTTCCTCGACATGTAATTGCGCAGTTCCAGCCCTTCCGGTGTCAGCCGCAGGTTCTGGAACAGGCCTGTCGCGGTCAAGGCGAAGAAGGCCGCAACGATGGTGCCAATGGGAAACAGCCAGACCATGGCGGCAGCGCCGAGATACCATTTCCACGCCGTCGGCCTGATCGTGGTCACGCCATTTTCCGTTGTCACAGCCACGCCGTTTCCTCCTCGCGCCAAGTGCAGGCTTCTTGCCAGAAAGACGCGAACGGGCCGCTAAGCGGCGGCCGCAAAAACGCGCCCGGCCATTAACTTGTCCGACCGGTCCTGGCCTTGCGCCTACACTCCGGCCCATGTTTCCCGATGCTGCCCGGCTCGACCACCTTCGCCATCAAGGCCTGCTCCTGCATGCCGGCGTGCTGACGCGCGACAATGCCCATCTCGGCCCGCGGGTGCTCAGCCGCGCTGCCGCCGCCCGCCTCAGGCAGGGCCTTCGCCGGATCGAAGCCTGGCTCCGGCGCGTCATCCTCCTCCTTGCCCTCGCCCTGGAACCCGGCCTTAAGCCGCGCGGCGGCGAAACGGTCCTGGCCGCCCGGCCCCGCCGCCCCCGGTTCGGGCAATGGCGTTTCCGCGTCCTGACGGGCGGTGCCACGCCGCCGGGCCATGCAGGCTTCTGGCCGGAGACGGCCGGGGCAGGCGCCATGGGGATGCGCGGCCTGCCAGTTGCAGCCATGCCGCTTCTCGCGCGCCTTGCTGCGCTGAAAGCCCTGATCGAAGCGCCGGAGGCCCGCGCCCGCCGCGTCGCCTGGCATCTTGCCCGCCGCAAGCCGGGGCTCCTTCTGGCCCCGGGCCGCATTGCCGATGTGCCCCTGCGCTGCGGCACGGAGGTCTCCGCGCTCTATGCCGCCCTCGCCCCGGCCATTCTCAGCGCGAGCCGAGCGCGCCCGCCCCCGCTTGGCCCGCGCCCGCGCCCCGCCCCGCGAATCCGCCAGTTATAGGCTCCGGATCGGCCAGCCCGATAACGCAAAGCCCCCATGTCATCCCGGAAACGCGAAGCGTTATCCGGGACCCCGGCGCATGACTGCAAAGAAGAACCCGTCCGTGCCGGCCCTGCGCGGCGTCAGGCGAACCGCCCCGTCCGGCCCGCGCCCGGCCCGCACCACCGCCTCGCCTGCCCCGGTCAACAGACCGGAAGCCGCCGCCGCCTCGGCAGCATCTTCCTGCGCAAAGTCCGGACGCGCGGCGAGAAATGCCGCCACCCGGTCTTCGTCCTCCTCCATCAGGAAGGAACAGGTCGCATAGACAAGCCGCCCGCCCGGCTTCACATAAGCGCTCGCCGCAGCGAGGATCTCGTCCTGTTCGGCCATGCGCTTCTCCAGCGCGTTCGGGCGCACGCGCCATTTGGAATCCGGCCGGCGCCGCCAGGTCCCGGTCCCGGTACACGGCGCATCGACGAAGACGCAGTCCATCGCGCCTTTCAGAACGTCGAGCTGTTCAGGAGCATCGGGATGCACAAGCTGGACATTGTGCGCGCCGGAGCGCTTGAGGCGCGGGACAAGCGCCGAGAGCCGCCGCCCGTCTATGTCATAGGCAAAAACCTGCCCCTTCCCGCCAAGCGCCGCCGCGAGCGCCAGCGTCTTGCCGCCGCCGCCGGCACAATAGTCGAGCACGCTTTCGCCCGGCCGCACATTCGCCGCTGCCGCCGCAATCTGCGATCCGGCATCCTGCACCTCGACCCAGCCCTTGGAATAGGCCGGGATCGCCTCGAGCGAGGTTTCCCGCTCGACCGGGTCGCGCGCCGGAATGTGGAAGGCATGTTTCAGGAGCCGCGAGGGTTCTGCCTTTGCACTTTTCAGCGGCGCGGCGGCCTTCTCGGCATCGGCCTTCAGCGTGTTAACCCGCAGGTCGACATCGGCCCGCACCGCCATGGCCTGCGCCTCGACAAGGGTTTCCTCGCCGAAGACCCGCATCATGTGCGGCGTCAGCCATTCGGGAAAATCGCCCGCAACATGCCCCGCCGCTGTCACGTCCGGCGCCATCAGCAGCGCCTCGCGCTCGGCCTCCGTCAGCGGGCTCGGGCCATGGTCATCCCGGCAGGCCGCCTCGATGTCCTTCGGGAACCAGTCCCAGCCATAGCGCAGCGCCCCGAACACGAGCGCGCGGGGCTCGTCGCTTCCCATCGCATGGGCGAGGGAGTTCTTCCGCCGCAACGCATCGAGCACCAGGCCGGAGACGAAAGCCCGGTCCTTCGAGCCGGCATAGCGCGCCCGCTTGCCCCAGTCGCGAACGGCCGTCTTGACCGGCTGGTGACGGACGAGGACATCGTCCAGCACCTCGATCGCCGCTGCAATCCGCCCGCCATTCCTCATCGCGTTGGTCCCTACCCCCGCGGGATCGAATAGTTCGGCGCTTCCCGTGTCATCGTCACATCGTGCACATGGCTCTCGCGGAGGCCCGAGCCCGTGATCTGCAGGAATTTCGCCTTCTTGTGCATTTCGGGAATGGTCTTCGCCCCGACATAGCCCATCGCGGCGCGCAAGCCCCCGACCATCTGGTGAATGATCGGACCGACTGGCCCCTTGAACGGCACCTGGCCCTCGATGCCTTCCGGCACGAGTTTCTCGCTCTCGACCTCTTTCTGGAAGTACCGGTCAGCCGACCCGCGCGACATCGCCCCGAGCGAGCCCATGCCGCGATACGCCTTGTAGCTGCGGCCCTGGAACAGGAACACCTCGCCCGGCGCTTCCTCGGTCCCGGCAAACATCGAGCCCATCATCGCCGTCGAGGCTCCGGCCGCGAGCGCCTTGGCAAAGTCGCCGGAGAACTTGATCCCGCCATCGGCAATGACCGGGATATCCTGAGCCTGCGCCGCCTTGGCACAGTCCTCTATGGCCGTTAGCTGCGGCACGCCGACCCCGGCAACGATCCGCGTCGTGCAGATCGACCCCGGACCGATGCCGACCTTCACGGCGTCCGCCCCGGCATCGATCAGCGCCTTGGTGGCCTCGCCGGTTGCGACATTGCCGGCGATGATCTGCACCGAATTGGAAATGCGCTTGGCCCGCGTCACCGCATCGAGCACAGCCTTGGAATGCCCGTGCGCCGTATCGATCACGACCGCATCGGCTCCGGCCGCGATCAGCGCCTCGGTCCGCTCGAACCCGGCATCGCCAACCGTCGAAGCCGCCGCGACGCGCAGCCGCCCGCGCTCGTCCTTGGCGGCATTCGGGTTGAGCTGCGCCTTGTCCATGTCCTTGACGGTCAGGAGCCCGATGCAGCGCCCGTCCTTGTCGACGATGATGAGCCGCTCGATCCGGTGCTGGTGTAACAGCCGCCGGGCCTCGTCATCGCTCGTGTCCTCGCGCACGGTCACGAGTTCCTTCGTCATCAGGTCCGAGACAAGCTGGCGTTCATTGTCGGCAAAGCGCACATCCCGGTTTGTCACCACGCCGACAAGCCGTCCGTCCGCCTCGACGACGGGAATGCCCGAGAAGCCATGCCGCGCCTTCAGCTCGCGCAGGTCTGCGAGCGTCGCGCCCGGCGAGATCGTGTACGGGTTCATCACGACCCCGCTCTCGTATTTCTTGACTTGCGCAACCTCGCGGGCCTGTTCCTCGATCGTCAGGTTGCGATGGATCACGCCGATCCCGCCAGCCTGCGCCATCGCGATCGCGAGGCGGGCTTCGGTCACTGTATCCATCGCTGCCGAGATCAGGGGTATATTGAGCGGAATGGTCTTGGTGAGCCGGGTCGAGACGTTGACCTCTGCCGGCATGACCTCGCTCGCGCCGGGCTCGAGCAGCACGTCGTCAAAGGTGATCGCTTGTCGGATTTTCATGTGGGGGGCTCCCTTTTTGGCCCTATAAGGGACGCGCCCGATTCCGGCAAGGCGGAACGGTCAGCCAGGCACCTTGTCGAACGCTGCAATGCCCTCCGGCACGGAATGGAAGGCCTGCCGGTCGCAGAGATAGATCGCCATCTGCGCCGTGCCGAAGAGCGAAGGATCGTCGAGCGTCCCGGTCTTCAGGAGCGCCAGTTCCGGCCGGTGCGGCGCGAGCGTCCTTATATGCGTGCCGCACGTCCCGCAGAATTCGCGCGTCGCCGGCCGGTCGAGATCGCTTCGGGTGAAGGCCTTGGGCTCGCCCCGCGTATAGCGGAACCCGGCCGCCGGAGCGCCGAACACATAATTCGGCCCGCCGCCCGAAAAGTACTGGCATTCCCGGCAATGGCACTGCGCACTGAACAGCTTCGCGCCGTCCACCTCATACCGCACCTCGCCGCAATAGCATCGGCCTGTCATCGCCATGTTCGCCGTCTCCTCTTTCTCTTCCTGACCAGTCTCCGCCCCGCACTGCATTCACGCAAGCCTGCCAGGGCCGTCCGGGCAATCCGAAAACATGAGTTGCAGGGTACCGGGAACAGTAGTATTGTGAGCACTCACTTACTTAAAGGCTCAACCATGCCCCGCATCCTGATCGACACCGACGCCCTCCTGTCTGACGGCACCCTGACGCCGGATCTGGCCCGCATCCTCATGGCCCGCCAGGTCACGGGTTCGCGGACGGGGCTCATGATAAACCTCCTCCTCGTCCTCGGGGCGCTCGCGGTCGCCGCCGGGGTGATCGCCCTTGCGCCTGCGCCCGCGACCGGGCTCGCCCTCGCCGTCCTCGCCCTTGGCGGCGCGGGGGCGCTCAGACAGGCCGGCGGACCATCCTGGCATGTCCTCAGCCAGGGGCTCGCCATCATGGGCGCCCTCGGCCTCGCAGGGTGGATCAGTGCCGAACTCTGGGAGGCCGAGAGCGCGTTCTGGCCGCCATTTGTCATCTTTGCCCTTCTCGCCGGCATCGCGGCCTGGTTCCGCAATGCATTCCTCGCGGCCCTCGCCGTCCTCGCCTTCGGCGCTCTGCTCGGCACCGGCACGTTCTACTGGCATGCAAGCTATGCCATCTTTGTTCGCGAGAGCCTGATCTCACTCCTCGCCTTCACGGCCATCGCAGGCGGGCTCTACGCCGCGCGCGACAGGCTGCCCGAGGCATGGACCAGCCTGACCACGGCGGCTGCCCGGACCGCTGCCATCATGGCCAGTTTTGCCTTCTGGGTCGGGTCGCTCTGGGGCGACCGGGTCGGCGAGCACTGGGCAGCCGGGACAGACTGGGAAGCCTCGCAGGCCTGGCGATCGCAGGCGCTCGAAATCCCGGAATCGGCCTTCTCGGTCGGCTGGGCAGGCGCGCTCATCGCCTGCATCGTCATGACGCGTCGCGGCGGCTTCCTCTCGACGAGCGCCATCGTTTTCCTCGCCATCCACGCCTATACCCAATTCTTCGAGACGTTCGGTGCCGAGCCGATGACCCTGATCGTCGGTGGCCTCTTCGCCGTCGGCATCGCCACGTGGCTCGGGCGGGAATTTGCGAGGCGACAACCGGCCAGCAGAGAGGCGTAAGCCGTGTTGCTTCAAGCGCCCTGAATGCCGGGCCAACCGTCTGGCGAAGAGGCGTCATGGAGGGGGTCGAGGGAAACCGGAGACCGGATGTCTTCGGCAATGACGCGGTCGTACAGGCTGTCCCAGGCCCGGCCTCCAGGCCCGCTGGCAAACATGTCCCGGACAGTCTGCCGTGCGGCGCGACGTATGGGGACTAGAAGGCGACGATCGGCAAGGAAGGGCGCGAGCCTTGCCAGCGTCTGCTCGGCCAGCATGTCCTCGGTATTGCGGAACCGTTGTGCATAGTCCTCGGACCCACGGCTTTGATAGTCGAGACCCGCCCACTCGCCAGTCTCGGTCGTCGGCACATCCAGCAGGATGCCGTTCACCCCGTCTGTCATGAACTCCGGCAGCGCGCCCGTTCGCGTTGCGATCATGGGTGTGTGTTCGGACATGCATTCAATGGCCGAGAATCCGAATGTATCCGCGAAAGTCGGCAAGAGGCCAAAATGCGCACCAGCAAAATGCTGCCTGACCACGGCATTAGGTTGGCCGCCCAAGTGTGTCACATTGGGCAACTCAAGAAACCGGGCATAGTGATCGAGACTTCCCGGCACTGTCGGATCGGTCCACACGCGCTCTCCCATGTCGAGGCTGGAGATGACGGTGACCTCGATGGGCAGTCCCCGATCATGTGCCTTTTCGGCAATTGCCAGCGCGACGCCGCCACCCTTTCGCGCAAAATGGCCGCCAACGAAAACGAGCCGGATCGGCCCTGTGTCCTCATCGGCAGGATGGCTGTCGGCCTTCTCCGGCACCTCGACATTCGGATGCCTGACGATGAGTTTGGCCATCAGGGCTGACCGCTCGCCTTCGCACAGGCTGGAGATCTGCGCTTCAAACGTGCGCTTCGCAAAGTGTGACATCGCGACGATGCGTCGGCAGGAATCCCGCAGCAGATTTCGGCGCAGGTGTGAGACAATAAGGCTATTCGCCCCGAGGCCAAAATGCCTAGGAAGGTGCGACTCGAACGAGATTATTCTCCGTCCCGAAAACAGCGGAATCCGATTGTGCGCATGGACGAGGTCCACGGACTGCCCGGGCATCGGAACCGTGAAACCGTCATACTTTCCCGACAGGTAGTTGAATGGCAAAAACCGCCTGCGAATGATCTCGTGGCGGGACTTCCTCGGCGTCATGAAGCTCGTCTGATACCGGTCATTCAGCACCAGCACCTTGCGGCGAACGGCATCGACCGGGGCAGACTGAGAAGGAGGGGACATCAAGCGGGCATCCATTCTCTGACCTACTCAGCGGCGCGTTGCAGCAAGGCGTCAAAATAGGTGATGGTCTTGGTCAATCCGTCCTGCCAGGTCGATTTGGGCTCCCAGCCAAGCACCTCGCGTGCCAGGGAAATATCCGGCTTGCGCTGGCGCGGATCGTCCTGTGGCAAGGGCTTGTGGACAAGTTGGGACCTCGAACCCGTCAGGCCGACAATGGTCTCGGCAAGTTCCCGGATTGTGATCTCGACCGGATTTCCGAGATTGACCGGCCCAGTCACGTCATCGGCGCTGTTCATCAGGCTCACCAGTCCGGAAACGAGATCATCGACATAGCAGAAAGACCGGGTCTGCCCGCCATCCCCGAACAGGGTGATCGGCTCCCCGGCCAGTGCCTGCAGGATGAAGTTCGACACGACCCGGCCGTCATTGACATGCATGCGCGGACCGAACGTGTTGAAGATGCGGGCGACTTTTATCCGCAGGCCGTGCTGGCGGTGATAGTCGAAGAACAGCGTCTCGGCCGCCCGCTTGCCCTCGTCATAGCAGGACCGGATGCCGATCGGGTTCACGTTCCCCCAATAGTCTTCCGTTTGCGGATGAATGTCCGGGTCGCCATAGACCTCCGAAGTGGACGCCTGGAGGATACGGCATTTCAGCCGCTTGGCGAGGCCGAGCACATTGATCGAGCCGTGCACGGAGGTCTTCAGCGTCTGGACCGGGTCGCGCTGGTAATGGATCGGAGCCGCCGGACAGGCAAGATGGTAGATCTCGGTGGCCGCCGTATAATGAGGAAAGGTCACGTCATGGCGGACAAGATCGAAGCGAGGATGGCCGAGCAGGGGG
>CAYSED010000011.1:41167-46072 GCA_964429935.1 uncultured Hyphomonadaceae bacterium | reverse complement strand
CTGATGAATCACACATCACGCCAAAACTGAATCCTGAATGTCGATTGAACCTAGAACCCCGCCGTACCCCGTTCCTCCGGGTGTGCGGCGAGATAGGCGCGCTTGAACTCGGTCGAGGTCTGGTGGCGGCCGTCGGGGCTCCAGCCGGGCGGGGCGAGGAACCGGCCCGGCCAGCGCCAGATGCGCCAGCCATCGCGCCAGAGATCCTTCAGCAGCGCCCAGTATTCATGCACGGCGACCCAGGCTGGGTTGGCACTGTGCAGCGGCGAGACGAGGCCGTAGTCCGGCCGGTCGCGCGTCAGCTCCGGCACGAACGTGCCGAACATCCGGTCCCAGATGATGAGGATGCCGCCATAATTGGCGTCGAGATAGCGGGCATTGCGGCCATGGTGCACGCGGTGATGTGAGGGCGTGTTGAAGACATATTCGAGCGGGCCGGGCAGGCGTTCGATCGCCACGGTATGGATCCAGGACTGGTAGAGGAGATTCAGGCCGCCCGCAAAGGCGACCAAGGCCGGATGGAAGCCGAGCACGACAAGCGGCAAAGCGATGACGAAGAGGCCGGTGACCGGCCCGGACCAGGGCTGGCGCAGCGCGGTCGTCAGATTGTAGTGCTCGGAGGAATGGTGGACGACATGGTTTGCCCAGAACCAGCGGATGCGGTGCATCGCGCGGTGCTTCCAGTAATAGAAGAAGTCGTCCAACAGGAGGAGAAGCGCAAGGCTCCACCAGGCAAAGGGCACCTCCAAGAGCCGGAAACTCTCCCAGACCCAGAGTGTCGCGCCATAGGCCAGGAAGCCGAAGAGAACGCCGGTCACGACGCTGCCTAGCCCCATGGACATGGAGAGGACCGCGTCGGTCGTCTCATAGTCCCCCTTGGCCCGGCGCGCCTTCACCGCCCACCATTCGAGGGTGACGAAAACAATGAAGGCCGGGATGGCGTAAAGCGTCGGATCGGGCAGGTTCGGCATGGGCCTTAAGTGACACGGGCGTCATGAAAGTAAAGCCGGGGCGAGCGGGGGGGGGAGGGTGGCCAGTGCAGGCTTATCCTTCGACAAGCTCAGGATGTGTCCCGGGCTTGGAGCGGCTCATGGTGAGCTTGTCGAACCATGAGCGAAGCGCGCCTTGTCTTGAACAAACTGTCGCGATCAAGTCAATTGGCCAGGTTGATGGCATTCATAGTGTGGTGACAGCGCATGATCGCATACTCAACTTTGGGTACGAATGACATGGATCGTTCGATTTCGTTTTATGATGCCGTGTTGGGGGCTCTCGGTGCCTCGCGGGAGCGCGCTTCCCCGGCATGGACACAATATGGCCGAGCGGGAGAGCGGGCCAAGGTGTGCCTCGCTTCGCCTTTTGATCGCGAACGCGCCACACATGGCAATGGTGCCATGCTGGCCTTCGAGGCTGGCGGTTACGAAGCTGTGGATGCTTTCCATGCCGCCGCGCTGGCAAATGGCGGCACAGATGAAGGTGCGCCCGGTCTGCGTGAAGGTACGCACTATGTCGCTTATGTGCGCGACCCGGACGGCAACAAGTTGTGCGCTTTTGCTCCGAAGTGAATTGGCCTGCCGGAACCGGCTTAGCCTTCAGGACGCTACAGCCGTATCAAGCAGCCTTTAGTCGCGCGACGAAATCTTTCACCCTGACACGCAGCAGCTGGTTGGCGGATTTCGGCTCAGACAGAAATTCGTACAAGCTGATGGCTTCGCCCAGACTGCCGGATATGTCACCTTTGTCGGTACCCGCTACGGTACGGGCCAGCATGCGCGAAAGTTCCGGCGACTTCTGTTCCAGCCTTCGCACGCCGCGTTGTGGCCGGCCCTCAAGCTGGTGAATGAGCGGCCCGAGAACCTGCTCACGGATGAAGGCGAGCATGCCGAGAGCTTCAAAAAGTTCGCCGCGCGCAATTTTTGTCGCCGCGTAATGGGCCCAGATCCAGAAACGCTCCTCGAACCAGTCAGGGCCCTGGTTTGGCCAACTCACGTCGGCATCGGCTATGATCTGGTTCATGTGCAGTGAGTCTGACCACAGGATTCTTGGTCTTTCGATCAAGTGGTCGAGATCTCTTGCTGTCACGAACTTGAGATCGACATGAACGGGGCCGGGCCCATAGAGGCAGATTAGCAGACGCGGTTCGCCCACATGCTCGCCGGTAAAGGCTGCAAGCAAATCTCCGCAGGATCGGGCAAAACCAACCCTGTCATGCATCATTGCGGTATGGTCATGTTCCTTGACGACGATGACGAGATCAAGGTCGGAGTGCTCGTCAAAGCCGCCATGCAGCAATGATCCGCCTGCAAGCAATGCGGTTAGGCGGGGGTCAGATTCTGTCTGCCTGAGAACTGAATCCAGTATAATCTTGTGATGTTCGGGCAGCGCGCTGGTCATATGATTCTCCAAGCCAGCAGCTCAGTTTCCGAAAAGCACCGGACCGGGTCAAGGCCTGGGGGCCAAGTGGCGCGCGCGATGCAGTGCTGCCAGAGTGCCGTCGAAGGCAGCCGAGCTTCCTTGTCGGTGTCAGGCTGTCTAAGGCACCAGCGCCAGACCCTGTCCCCGGCTTGACGTCCCTTGCGGCAAGGTGGCCTCATCGCCAGTAACATATGCCACGGGAGGAGACCCTCATGCGCCCGAAAGACTTCGACACAATTCTCCTGGACATAGGGGACGGCATTGCCACGCTGACCCTCAACCGGCCGGACAAGATGAACGCCTTCACCGGCAAGATGATGCACGAGGTGATCGCCGCGTTCGACATCACCGATGCCGACGACGCCGTACGCGCTGTCATCGTCACCGGCGCGGGGACCCGTGCCTTCTGCGCCGGGGCGGACCTGTCGGAGGGGGCGAAGACGTTCGACTACGAGGCCCGCGCGTCAAGCGGCGAGATCGGGCGGACCTCGAAAGAGGACATCCAGCGCGATGGTGGCGGGCGGCTGACCTTGCGCATTTTCGAGAGCCTGAAACCGGTGATCGGGGCGATCAACGGCGCGGCTGTTGGCGTCGGGGCCACGATGCAATTGCCGATGGATATCCGCATCGCGTCGGACAATGCGCGGTTCGGCTTCGTGTTTGCCCGGCGCGGCATCGTGCCGGAAGCGTGCTCAAGCTGGTTCCTGCCGCGCCTTGTCGGCATCAGCCGGGCGCTCGAATGGTGTTATTCGGGGCGCGTGTTCGGCGCGGAGGAAGCGCTCGCCGGCGGGCTCGTGCGCGCGGTCTGTCCGCAGGCCGAACTGATGGAACGGGCTCGCGAGATCGCCCGGGAGATCGCCGACAATACGGCGCCGGTCTCGGTCACGCTGACCCGCCACATGATGTGGCGCATGCTCGGCGCGGCCCATCCGATGGAGGCGCATATCGTCGATTCCGCCGCGATCTATGACCGCGGACAGACCGGGGATGCCCGCGAGGGCGTCATGAGCTTCCTGGAGAAGCGCGCGCCTGCATTCGCGGAAAAGGTCTCCGACGGCCTTCCGGATTTCTGGCCCTGGTGGGAGGACCCGTCCTTCAGATGGATCGGCAGGCCCTGACATTCGCACCCTACCGGGATTGCAAGGGCGGAGGCCTTCCGTTAGACGAAAGTGCCTCGCGGAGAGGTGGCCGAGTGGCTGAAGGCGCGCCCCTGCTAAGGGCGTATAGGGGCAACTCCATCGAGGGTTCGAATCCCTTCCTCTCCGCCAGTTCAGCCAAGCCCCAAAATCACGCGCCCTGGCGGGAGGACTGTCTTTGGCGGTTGCTGCCGCCGCGGCGCTGGCCTTGCGAGGATTTCGGCTTGCCGCCCTGGCTGCCGCCCGGCTTGTGGGCCGGACGCGAGCGGGGGGCGGAGCGACCCGAAGGCCGGTTTCCGCCACCGCCGCCGCCGCGTGCCGGGCCTTTCGGCTTTCTCGGGCGGAAATCCGGGTCCGGGACAGGCAGGAGGTCGGCATCGCAACCCCTTGGCGGTGCAACCACTTCGATATCCATGCGGATCGTCTTCTCGATTTCCCGGAGGAAATAAAGCTCGTCCTCGGCCACGAAGGACAAAGCGAGCCCGGTCTTTCCAGCGCGTGCGGTGCGGCCGATGCGGTGGACGTATTGTTCCGGCACATTCGGCATTTCGTAGTTGATGACATGGGAGACGCCATCAATGTCGATCCCGCGGGCGGCAATGTCGGTTGCGACAAGGATCGGGCAGGAGCCGTCCTTGAAGGCTTCGAGCGCTTTCAGGCGCTGCGGCTGCGACTTGTTGCCATGGATCGCCCTGGCATCGAGGCCCTTGGCAAGGAGCTTGCGCACCACGGCGTCGGCGCCGTGCTTGGTGCGGGTGAAGATGAGCGCCCTGTCGGCGTCGGCGGTTTCTAGTACTGCAGCGAGAAGCTTCAGTTTCTCGCCGGTCGAGACGTGGATGACGCCTTGTTCGACGCGCTCGGCGGTGGTCGCCTGCGGGGTGACGGAAACGCGCACAGGGTCCTTCAGGAATTGCTGGGCGAGGTCCGAGATGAGCTTCGGCATGGTCGCCGAGAACAGGAGCGTCTGGCGGTCGCGCGGGACGGCGGCAACGATCTTCTTCAGGTCATGGATGAAGCCGAGATCGAGCATCTGGTCAGCTTCGTCGAGGACAAGGACTTCGACCTCGGCAAGGCTGAGGGCGCGCTGGCTGACAAGATCGAGCAGGCGGCCAGGGGTTGCGACGAGAACGTCGGTTCCTTGCTGCAGGGCGCGGATCTGGCCGCCGATCTTGACGCCGCCATAGACCGTCTGGACCCGGCAGGTCATGTATTTCGAATAAGTCGTGAAGCTCGCTGCGACCTGGCCTGCAAGTTCGCGGGTCGGGGTCAGCACGAGCACGCGTGTCGAGCGCGTTCGCTTCGGTTTTTCTGCTGTCAGCAGACACCACGCATTCCGCCGAGCCATTATTTGAAA
>CAYSED010000011.1:7227-41157 GCA_964429935.1 uncultured Hyphomonadaceae bacterium | reverse complement strand
GTCGGCAGGGAGAATGCGGCGGTCTTGCCGGTGCCGGTCTGGGCGACGCCAAGCAGGTCGCGGCCGGCGAGCAGGTGCGGTATCGCCTCAAGCTGGATCGGGGTCGGCGTGGCATAGCCTTCAGCGGCCACAGCTTTGAGAATCCGGTCGTGCAGACCGAGCGTGGAAAAATCTTTCAAGGACGTGTTCTTTCAAAAGTCGGGGTCGCCACCATCCGCTTTCGGAGGATGGAGACTGTGGAACGACCCCGCGCGAATGAGGGCGTAGATGGGGGGTCTGTCCAGAGGGGGGACCCGTTAGCCTGCCGGAACATTCCTGCAGGCGCGGTTCACGCTGTCGGCCTCTGTCGGTTCATCGAACCATCCGATGACGAGGGGCTCCATGCGCCCATCGGCTCGTTTCGTCAAGCCTTGCACCGCATCAGGCGGCGCTTTGGCAGATCGCCGCGACGGCCTGGCTGCGCTGGCGCAGGTCCCACACCCAGTCGATCATGTCCGATCCGGGACGGGCGGCGGAAATCAGGCAGCCCTGGGCCGTTTCAGCCCCGAGCTTCGGCACCATGTTGAGATGTGCCTCGGTTTCCGCGCCCTGGTCGCGCAGTCATTCCTCGGCTGTATCGAGGCAGAAGCAGGCACCGCCCGAGGCGTTCCTGACCGACAATCAGCCTTGTCCGGACAGGCAAACTCCTTGATTTAAGGAAGCATGCTACGTTTAGCGTCACTTCTGTGCCTGCTGCTTGCCTTTGCAATGCACGCCGCGGCTCAGCCGGATGCACCGGCTCCAGCCGGGGAACAACCGGTGTCCGCTGCCGAAGAGGCAAGAGGGTCGATCGAGGCGCTCGAAGCGTCGCTTGATGCAGGCGAGACCCGGATCTCCAACTGGCAGATCGAGGCCGCCTCCGAAGAAGCGGACTATGACGATCTCGCCGAGGACCTGCGTCTGTTCAGGCTCGACCTGCGGACGTGGTCCGACGAGGCGGCCGTGCTGGCGAGGACCACGGCCGAAACGCTGGCGGCGCGCCTCGCCGCTACGGACACGGATGGCGAGCCTGCTGACCCGGCGGCAGCGGAACTGCTTGAGGAACTGGCGAGCGACATTGCTGAAGCCCAGGTCCGCATCGTCGAGCTTGGCAGCCGGGCTGATGCGCTGCTCGCCGACGTCAGGGCGCGCAGGCTCGATAGCCTGCAGGTCGAACTGAGCGCCCAGGCTTCCGAGCTTGCCGACCGGTCCGTCAGCCTGCGCACGAGTCTTGCGGCAGCGGATTCCGATCTCGACGGCCTGTCGGACGATGTTCGCCAGTTGCGCGCGGAAACCCGCGACCTGTCCGCCAGCCTCGATGCCCTGATCGCCCAGCTCCGGCAGGAAATCGAAATTCTGGGCCCGAACGAGGCCGGCGTCGTTCCCGATGCCGGGGCGCTGGAACTCGTCCAGTCGCGCCTCGGTGCCTTTCTCGTCCTGAAGCGGCGCGCCGATTCGCTTGCGCCGGAGGTCGAGGGCATTCTCTCAGATATAGCGGTCATCCGCCGTAACCGCCTCATCAGCGAGATCAGCCGACGTGACGACCCCACGCGGGCGCTTGATGTCTGGCCGCAGGCCCTCCGCCAGGTCGGCGAGAGGTTGGGAGACTTTGCCTCCTACCTGTCCGGCCGTTCAGGCCTGCCCGGACAAGGGTGGAACGTCCTCGCGATCCTCGCGAGCCTCGTCCTTAGCCTTGCCCTCCTCATGCCGATCCGGGGCTATCTCAACGACTACGCCCGGGAACTTCTGCGCAAGCGGACGCCGACGCCGCTCTCGCGCGCCATCGGCCTTACGCTGCGGGCTGTCTTGCGGTTCATTTCGGGCGTCGTGTCGATTGCGCTTGTCTATTACACGATGCGCGCGACCGGCCTTGTCCCTGATACGGCGGCCGGCTTTGCCCAGGCCATCGCTCTCGCCCTCGGCGGGGTGGTAGTGGTCGAAGCGTTCGCCGCGAGCATGTTCGCCCCGAGGCTTGAGGACTGGCGCGTCATTCCGGTCTCAAACGCCACTGCCCTGTTCGCCCAGAGGCTGCTGACGGCTTCTGCGGCGGCGTTCGCCCTGAACTATGTCCTCTCGGCGACCTTCGGGCTGGCCGGCGCAGACGGCAGCCTTCTTAAGGCCGGCCAGAACCTGACGACGTTCATCCTCGCCGCCATCGTCTTCATTTCGGGCGACCGGTCGCGCTGGACCCTACTCGAGGCCCGTGCGGGCGAAGTGTCGAAGACGACCCTCCGGGGCCTCTCGGTCGTGCTGCGCCTTACCCGCCCTGTCGCGATTGCCGGCCTCGCGGTCTGGCTGCTCGGTTACCAGAACCTCGCTTTCTTCACCCTCACGCGCATCGTGATGCTGAGCATGCTGGTTACGGTCGTCTGGATCACGCGCGACACGTTCCAGTCGCTCCTGCTGGACATCGACCGGCGCTTCAACCAGCCGGACGATGACCGCAAGGATGAAACCGAGGCCACGACGCTCGGCTTCTGGGGCGGCGTCGTGGCCGATGCGCTTCTGGTGCTCGGCGTGGTTCCGGTCGCACTGTTCATCTTCGGCCAGAGTCCGTCGGAAATCCGGGGCATCATGAGCGATGCGTTCGACGGTTTCAATGTCGGCGGCCTGCGCATTTCACTGTCGGACATTTTCGGCGGCGGTTTTGCCTTTGCAAGCGTGCTTGTCTTCACGCGCTTCGTTCAGGTCCTTCTTGACCGGCGGCTCTTTTCCGGTGCCCGGGCCGATCTCGGCTTCCGGAATTCGCTTCGCACCCTCACCGGCTATATCGGCGTCGTGCTGGCTATCATCTCGACCATCACGATCATTGGCCTGGACCTGTCGAACCTTGCCATCGTCGCCGGGGCGCTCTCGGTCGGCATCGGCTTCGGGCTGCAGTCCATCGTCAACAATTTCGTCTCGGGCCTGATCCTGCTGTTCGAGCGCCCGATCAAGGTCGGCGACTGGATCGTGGCCTCGTCCGGCGAGGGCATCGTCAAGCGGATCAATATCCGCTCGACCGAGATCGAGACGTTCGAGAACGCGTCCATCATCGTCCCAAACTCGGAACTCGTCTCGTCCTCGGTCCAGAACTGGACGCTCAAGGACAAGCGCCGGCGCATCAGCATCAATGTCGGCGTGCATTACAAGTCCGATCCGTCGCAGGTGCGCGACGTGCTGCTCGATGTTGCCCGAAAGGCCCGTTTTGTTGCGACCTATCCCCCGCCTTTCGTTCTCTTCAACGGTTTTGGGGACTCGTCGCTCGATTTCGAGCTCCGCGTTCACATTTCCCATATCGATCACCGCTTTCTCGTCCAGAACGAGGTGCGCTTCGGCATTTTCGCGGCCTTCGAGGAAGCGGGGATCGAAATCCCCTATCCGCAGCGCGACCTGCACATCAAGGGACCGGGGTCTGAAGCGCTTGGCATCGGCCTTTCCCGCAGGCGGGCTTTCGATGGTGCCCCGGCGACCCGGGCCACATCGCTGCGCAGGCTGCGCAAGCGCAAGAAGCGATCCGGACCGGATTGATCTTTCGCAATGCCGGGGTCTTCGGCGGATTGAGGAGCGACGAGCCCGCGATCCCAGCCAAAGCCGGGAGGCGACCCATCGCGTGAGCGGGGGGACACTCCAAACTGTCGATAACCCGTTCGGGGCGAAAGTGTAACCTATCTCTCCGGAACGTTCTGTTACCTATGTGTCCGGACCGGACACAGCTTTCAATGGTGCCGGCTGAGGGACTCGAACCCCCGACCCTCTGATTACAAATCAGATGCTCTACCAGCTGAGCTAAGCCGGCCTCTTGAACTGGCCTCGCGGCTTTAACTGATCGGCGATGCGATATCAAAGCCTTTGTTCGCCGCGCGTGGCTGGATAAACATCTCGTGTCTTGTATTTGCGGGCGGTTCCGGCTCAACAGATTGCTGCGACATGTCCGGAAGGCCGTCTCATGCGAATCCTGCTGACCAATGATGACGGCATCCACGCGCCCGGACTTCGGGTGCTCGAGGATATTGCCGCCGAACTCGGCGGCGACATCTGGGTGGTTGCCCCGGAGGTCGAGCAGTCCGGCAAGTCGCGGGCCCTGACACTGACCGAGCCAGTGCGCGTGCGCCAGGCCGGCGAACGGCGCTGGGGCGTGACGGGGACGCCCACCGACTGCGTCCTGATCGCCCTGCAGAAGCTCCTGAAGTCACACCGGCCGGATCTCATCCTGTCCGGCGTGAACAATGGCCAGAACATGGCTCATGACACGTCGATGTCCGGCACGGTCGCCGCCGCGCTGATGGGCACCGAAATGGGCATTCCGTCCATCGCGCTCAGCCAGTCGAAGAATTTTCGGGGACCCGGCTCGATGAGCTGGGAGACGCCGCGCGTGTGGGGCCGGCATGTCATCGAGCCGCTCGTCAGGGCAGGCTGGCCCGAACATGTCACGATGAACGTGAACTTTCCCGACCGCGAACCGGACGATGTCGCCGGCATCCAGCGCACCCGGCAGGGGCGCCGCGACCGCATGGTCATAGAGACGCATACACGGACGGACCTGCGCGGCAATGACTATGTGTGGATTGCCTACAATGGCAAATTGTCGGACCCTCCCCCCGGGACAGATCTCAGGGCGATCTATGACGGCTACATCTCGATTACCCCGCTGCATGCGGACCTTACGAGCCATGACACGCTCGGGGAGCTGATCGCCAATGGGGGAGCTGAGCAACGACCCGTTCCTCGCCGCGCGCCTGATCCTGACGCTGCGCCGGCAGGGCGTGACAGACCCGGACGTCCTGCGCGCCGTTGAGGCGGTTCCCCGCACGGCCTTTGTCGAGCCGGACCTCGGCGACCTCGCCTATGAAGACTGCGTCCTGCCGATAGGCTGCGGGCAAACGCTCGAGCCGCCGTCCGTCGTCGGGGCTATGCTCCAGGCGCTCGCTCTGAAGGACCTGCGAAACGGCAGGCTACTGATCGTCGGAGCCGGATCGGGGTACACCGCTGCGCTTGCCAATCTCCTGTTCAGGGATGTCTTCGCCGTAGAGCGGTTTCGCCGCCTCAAGGACCGAGCGCTGCACAATCTTGCGACCATCGGAATCGATTCCATTGACGTGCGACATGGCGACGGGCTTCTCGGCTGGCCGGAACATGCCCCGTTCGACCGTATCCTGCTGACTGGGGAGATCGCGGCCGTGCCGGAGGTCCTGCTGAGGCAACTGACACAACGGGGGCTCTGCGTGGCTCCCCTCGCCGAAGACGGGCAGAGCCTTTTGTGCGTTTTCGGGGCTGGCGGACGGCGGATCAGCGCCCGCCCGACCGTGCACCACACGCCGCTGCTGGCAGGGGTTTCAAAAGCGCTGTAGCAGGCTTATGTGGATTGTTTGCAATCAGGCGCCCGGCCGGGATATAGCGGGCCGAGACGCACGCATTTCTGAAGAAAAGGCACCAGCCCATGAGCATTACGGGGTCCGCAATGGCAGTCGCGGGAGCTTATGCAGCGCCCGTCCTCGCGGCGGCAGCGCCGAGCACGACATCCGCCATCCTGAACCAGCTTCTCCTGTTCGTGCCGCTGATCGCGATCTTCTATTTCCTGCTCATCCGCCCGCAGCAGCAGCGCGCCAAGCAGCACCGCGAAATGGTCGCGAACATTCGCCGCGGCGACACGATCGTGACCACCGGGGGCCTGATCGCCAAGGTCACCAAGGTCAGTGATACCGAACTCGCGGTTGAACTGTCCGACGGCGTGCGGGCAAGGCTCGTCCGGAACATGGTTGCGGACGTGCGCGGCAAGGGCAATCCTGTTCCGGCGAACGACGCCAAGCCCGAATAGTTCCGGAGCGCTTTGACGAATGCTGAATTTTTCGCCCTGGAAGGTCGCGACCATTGTCGTCGTGCTCCTGGCGGGTTTCTTCCTCGCCTTGCCGAACGCTCTGCCATCGACCTTCATGGGCGTTCCGCCCGGACAGCCGCGATCCCAGTCGCCGGAGGATCTGCAGGCCTTCGAGAGCCAGACGCGGCAAGCCTCGGAGGCCTGGTGGCCGGGTTTTCTGCCGTCGAACAAGGTCAAGCTCGGCCTGGACCTGCAGGGCGGCGTCTACCTGCTTCTCGAGATCGATCCCGACGAAATCGTCGCCAACCAGATGGAGATCGTCCAGCGCGACATGGGAGAGGCGGTGCGCGGGCCGGCGACGAGCCGGATCGGGCGCACGCTAACGGCCGATGGGACGGCACTGAACGTGACCCTTCTCGATCCGTCCCAGTCAGGGGAAGCCATGCGCCGCATGCGGGCGGCCAATCCAGCCGTCCAGGGCACGATCGGCGGACAGCGCCAGCTCGACATCACTGACAATGGCAATGGCCGCTTCACGGTGACCATGACGCCTGCCGCGCGTGAGGATCTCCTCACCCGGGCGCTCGGCAACACGATCTCGATCGTGCGGCGCCGGGTCGATCCGGACGGCGTCAGCGAGATTTCCGTCCAGCCGCAAGGCGAGAACCGGATCGTGCTCGAAGCGCCGGGTGAGGCGGACCCGCAAAGGATCAAGAACATTCTCGGCCAGGCCGGGCGGCTGACCTTCAACCTCGTCAATGCGAGCCAGGGCGACCTTGAGGCGGCGCTGACCGGCCGGGTGCGGCCCGGTTTCAGCCTTCTCTATGACCAGCAAGGCTTTCCCTTTCTCATCAATGACACGCCGGTCGTGACAGGGTCCGACATTGCCACGGCCGCGCAGGGGTTCGACCCGGACGACAATTCCCCGGCGGTTGATTTCCGCCTGAGCGGAGCCGGCGCGCGCCGGTTCGGCGACACGACAGCCGCCAACGTAAACCGCCAATTCGCCATCGTGCTCGACGGCCGGGTCATGTCGGCCCCCCGCATCAACGAGCCGATCTATGGCGGCAGCGTGCAGATTTCCGGCGGCTTTGCCATGGAAGAGGCGATCGACCTTGCCGCGATCATTGCGGCGGGCGAGCTTCCGGCAAAGATCCAGTTCATCAACGAACGAAGCGTCTCGGCAACCCTTGGGGCGGACTCGATCCGGGCGGGCACAACCGCTTCGATCATCGGCCTCGTCCTCGTCGCCCTGTTCATGATCCTCGCCTATGGCCGGCTTGGCGTCTTTGCCGTCATCTCCCTCATGGCGAACATCATGCTCATTCTCGGCGCGCTGTCCGGCCTCGGCGCGACGCTGACCCTGCCGGGCATAGCCGGCATCATCCTGACTATCGGCATGGCGGTCGACGCGAACGTGCTCGTGTTCGAGCGCATCCGGGAAGAGACCCGCAACGGGCGCGGCGCCATCTCGGCCGTACAGGCCGGATACCAACAGGCGCTCTCGACCATTCTCGATGCCAATATCACGACCTTCATTGCCGCCGCGATGCTCTATGTACTCGGCTCAGGCCCTGTGAAAGGCTTCGCGGTAACGCTTGCCATCGGGATCATCACGTCGGTGTTCACGGCCTTCATGGTCACCCGCTGGATCACGGCCATCTGGCTGAAGGCCAGCAAGCCCAAGAAACTCGCGCTGTAGAGGACCTCGCAATCCATGCTGATGAAACTGGTCCCGGACAATACGAAGGTCGGCTTCATGAAGCTGCGCCTGCCGTCATTTCTCCTCTCGGCAGCCGGGATTGCCGTGTCCGTATTCCTGATCGTGACGCAGGGGCTGAATTTCGGCATCGACTTTCGCGGAGGCTCGGTGATCGAGACGTCGAAACCGGCCGGCGTCGAGGTTCAGAACGTGCGCACAGTGCTCTCCGGCCTTGACCTTGGCGAGGTCGTCATCAACGACGCGGCTGGGACCGGCGTCGAAGCCGAGCCTGTGATCGTCGTGCGCATCGCGACCCAGGTCGTCGAGGACGGCGGCAATGCCGAACAGGCCCAGCAGGCGGCCACCGACCTTGTCGAGAACACGCTGCGGGAGGCCTTTCCCGAGATCGAGGTCCTGAGCCGGGAGACGGTCGGGCCGAAGGTTTCCGGCGAGCTATTCCGCTCCGGCATGACGGCGCTTGGCGTCGCGCTCATCCTGATGATGATCTATATCTGGTTCCGGTTCGAGTGGCAGTTCTCGCTCGGCGCAGTGCTCGCGCTCATCCATGACGTGGTCCTTACCGTCGGCGTCTTTGCCGGGCTCCAGCTCGACTTCAACCTGACGACCATCGCTGCCCTGCTGACAATCATCGGCTATTCGATGAACGACACGGTGGTCGTCTTCGACCGGGTGCGCGAGGAAGCGCGCAAGTACAAGAAGATGCCGACCCGCGAACTGATCGATCTCTCGCTCAACGGCACGCTCTCGCGGACCCTGCTGACATCCGGCACGACGCTCCTCGCGCTCCTTGCCATCTTCTTCCTCGGCGGCAGCGTGCTGCGCGGCATGTCCTTTGCTCTCATCTGGGGCATCGTCATCGGCACGTATTCCTCGATCTTCGTCGCGTCCTCGCTTCTTCTGGTCCTTCCGAACTTCCGCAAGGAACGAAAGCCGGTCGAGGGCCCGCCCGGCTTCGAGGCGGCACCCTGACGGCTCCCGTCCTATCCCTGTGACGGCAAGGCCACCGGGGCTGGGGCCTATTTGCGGTAGGCGAAGGGCAGATCGCCCTCCTCGAGGCTGAGATAGCGGTCGCGCAGCTTCGTCTGGCGGCTTTCCATCGATTGTTCGACGCCCGCTATGTAGACCGTGGTCGGGGCGGAGGTGACTTCCAGCGGATCGCCATCCCAGATGACGACATCGGCCACCGCGCCGGTCTCCAGCCGCCCGAGCGTGCCGAGACCGAATATATCGGCGGGGACCGACGTGATCGCCTTGATCGCGTCGGCCTGCGAGATGCCATTGGCGACGGCATTGCCGGCGCTTTGCAGGACAAGCCGGGCGAGGTGCGCGTCAGAGCCGAGATGCGCGATGGCGACCGGGACCCCCGCCTCAATCAGCCGCCCGGCATTTCGGGATGTCGATCCGAGGCTCTCGAAACTTCCCGGCAGGTTGTCGAACGGGTCAACGATGACCGGCATGCCCGAGGCCGCGAGTTCGTCGGCTACGAGCCAGCCTTCGGTGACGCCGACCAGCGCAATGTCGAGGTCCTCGTTCTCGGCCTGGAAGGAAATCAGCCTCAGGATGTCGGCTGCCCTGTGGACCTGAATGAGGATGAGCTGCCGGCCAAGGGCGGCCGGAACGAGCGCCTCGGCATCAACGCGGCCTAGCGCGCCGCCCTCGGAAGACGTGATATAGCGGCGGGTAAACTGGCGCGCGTCGTCGAGGGCCGCGCGGAATGTCGCCCAGGCCGCCGGGCGCGAGCCGCCCGATAGCCCCGAGCCGCCCTCGCCGAGCACGACATGCTGGAAGGCGCGCTGCAGGGTGACGGACGCTGGTCCGCCGGACGTGTCTGCGACAAGCCCCTGGCCGGCAAACAGGCTGTTGCTGGCGCTCGGAGCGACGGCTATGCGCGTCACGCCTCCGATGCGGGTGATGGGGATCGAGGTGGCGGACGGATTGAATCCGTCGCTCGCGTCGATCGCTGCCGAATAGCGCGACAGTTCGGCAAAGGCATCATTGCTGGGCACCTCCGCGCTGACTTCCACGATGCCGGTCCGGGAGAAGGGCGAGAAGATGCCCGGCGTCACGAAGCGGCCATTGGCCGAGACGACGGTTGCCCCTTCCGGAACGGCGAGCGTTGCCCCGCCAACGGCGGCAATCTCGTCATCGACAATGATGACGACGCCGTTGCGCAGGGGTGCATTGCCGGTGCCTGTCCACACCGTGCCGCCGGTAATGGCGATGGTCTCGGCCGAGGCAACGGGCAAGGCGCAGGCGAGGGCCGCCAGGGCCGTGCCTATGAGAAGCGGGCGGATCATTTGCGGTCTCCTTCGCCCGGTTGGCCGAGCTCGAAATCGGTGACCGGCAATAGGCTGTCATTGTTAAGATCATAGAGCTTGGCGCCGTCGATGAAGACCTGTTCGGCGCGTGCATAGACACTGAACGGATCGGCGGTCCAGATCACCAGGTCGGCCGCCTTGCCGGGTTCGATGGACCCGGTTTCCCCGAATATGCCGAGCGAGCGCGCCGGATTGGCCGAAAGCCATGACCAGGCCTCGGCCTGCGTTATCTCGAGGCCAGCCCGTAGGCCGTCCGACCAGGCCTTCGCGGCTTCCTGGTTCAGCCGCTGGATGCCGACAGGACTGTCGGAATGCACGATGGCGCAGGCCCCCGCATTGTGGACGAGGGGCAGGTTTTCCGGGATGCCGTCATAGGCTTCCATCTTGAAGCCCCACCAGTCTGCCCAGATCGAGGCGCAAGTCCCGGTCTCGGCAAGATAGTCGGCGATCTTGTAGGCTTCGACGCCATGGTGGAAAGAGGAAACCTTGTAGCCGAACTCGTCGGCCATATCGAGAACCTGCACCATCTCGTCGGCCCGGTAGCAGTGCATGTGCACGAGGATGTCGCCGGAGAGGACACCGGCGAGCGTGTCGAGCTCGAGGTCGCGGGCGGGCGGCGTGCCGCCTTCAGCCTCGTACTTCTCCCAGGAGCGCTTGTACTCGACTGCCTTGGCCCAGGCCTGGCGATAGCCCGCGAAATTGCCCATGCGGGAGCCCGGGGCCTGTCCCCGTCCGCCATAGAGGCGTTTGGGGTTTTCCCCGCAGGCCATCTTAACCGTGTAGGGCGCGTTCGGAAATTTCATGTCCTGTGCCGTCCGCGCGGGGACGTTTTTCAGGATGACGCCGCGGCCGCCAAAAAGGTTCGCCGACCCGGGCAGGACCTGCATGGCCGTGATGCCGCCCGCGATCGCGCGCGTGAAGCCGGGGTCCTGCGGCCACACGGCATGCTCGGCCCAGACTTCCGCTGTGACCGGTCCGGTAATCTCGTTGCCGTCGGAATGGGCAAGTACGCCGGGCGATGCATAGACGCCGAGATGGGAGTGATTGTCGATGATGCCTGGTGTCAGCCACTTGCCCGCTGCGTCAATGACGACCGCCCCTTCCGGCGTTTCAAGCTCGGTGCCGATGGCGCTGATGCGGCCTTCGACGATCAGGACCGAGCCATTGTCGATCCGGTTGCCGACGCCGTCGAGGATGGTGGCATTGGTGATGAGCGTGGTCGCGGACGGGCGGGGAACATAGGTCGAGGGGTAGGGATCAGGATTGATGGAGACCCGCTCGCCCTCGTCAGCGGCCTCGCTGCCTCCGCCACAAGCGGCAAGCAGCGCCGCGCAAGCCAAGGCCGCGCTTCCCATGAGAAGTCTTTGGTACATGTCGCCTCCAGCCGGTTTCTTGAGCCGGATACTGACGAATTTTGCCGGTGAAGCAAGGCGGTTGGGTCGAGATTTCGGCAAAAGAGCCCGGAACAGGGGCTGGTGCCTGGTTCAGACATCCAGATCGTCGACGAATTGTGCGTTGTCCTGGATGAACTTGAAGCGCAGCTCCGCCTTGCGGCCCATCAGGGTCTCGATGAGTTCTGCCGGTTTCATCTCGGTCAGCTCGTCGAAACTGTCCGGCAGGGTGACGCGGGCGAGCGTGCGGCTCGCCGGGTCCATAGTCGTTTCCTTGAGCTGCGACGGGTTCATCTCGCCGAGCCCTTTGAAGCGGCCGATCTCGACGGTCTGGACGCCTTTGAACTCGCGCTCGATCAGTTCGGCCTTGTGCGCATCGTCCATGGCATAGGCCGACTTGCCCTTGTGGCTGATGCGGTAAAGCGGCGGCCTTGCGAGAAAGAGTCGCCCGTTCTCGATGAGGCCCGGTGTCAACTGGTAGAAGAACGTGATGAGGAGGGCAGCGATATGCGCGCCATCGACGTCCGCATCCGTCATGATGATGACCTTCTCGTAGCGCAGGTCGTCCGGGTCGAAGCGGGCGCCAAACTGAACGCCAAGCGCGAGGGCGAGATCGGAAATCTCCTGGTTCTTGTGGAGCTTGTCGTCCGTTGCGCTGACGACATTCAGGATCTTGCCGCGCAATGGCAGGATCGCCTGCGTTGCGCGGTTCCTGGCCTGCTTGGCCGAGCCGCCGGCCGAATCGCCCTCGACGAGGAAGAGCTCTGTCCCGGCCGGGCCCTTATCGGAACAGTCAGCGAGCTTGCCGGGCAGGCGCAGGCGCGTCGTCGCGGTCTGGCGTTTGATTTCCTTCTGCTTGCGGCGTGTCGCCCGCTCGTCGGCCCGCTCCATTGCCCAGTTGAACAGCTTGTCCGCTTCCTTCGGCGATCCGGCGAGCCAGTGGTCGAACCGGTCGCGCACGGCGTTCTCGACGAGGCGGAAGGCCGTGGTTGTGGACAGCTTGTCCTTGGTCTGGCCGACAAATTCCGGATTGCGGATGAACACCGAGAGGAGGAGCCCGGCATGTCCCATGACATCTTCGGCGGTGATGAGGCTAGCCTTCTTCTGTCCGGTCAGTTCGCCATAATTGCGGATGCCCTTGGTCAGCGCCGAGCGGAAGCCCGCCTCGTGGGTGCCGCCGTCGGGGGTCGGGATGGTGTTGCAATAGGAACGGGAGAAGCCATCAGCCTCGCCGAAACCGGCCGACGTCCAGCTCACGGCCCATTCCACCTTGCCTTCGCCGGTCTCGACGAGGCCGGTAAACGCCTCGGCTGTGATCGTGTTCTTGCCGGCGAAGACTTCGGCGAGCTGGTCGGCGAGGCCGTTCGGATAGGACAGCACCGCCTCGGCGGGTATCTTCGACTCTTCCGGCAGGAGTTCGGCATCGCAGGCCCATCGGATCTCGACGCCGCGATAGAGATAAGCCTTCGACCTTGCCATCTGGAAGAGGCGGGAGGGCTTCCAGCGCGCCTTGTCGCCGAAGATGTCGGGGTCCGGCCGGAAGCGCACGGTCGTGCCGCGCCGGTTCGGAACCGGCCCGCCGGAGGTGACAGGGCCGACCGCCAGGCCGCGCTCGAAGCTTTGCAGGTAGAGCTTCCGGTCGCGGGCCACCTCGACGTCGACGCGCTCGGAAAGGGCGTTGACGACCGAGATGCCGACACCATGCAGCCCGCCTGCGGTCTCATAGGCGGCGTTCGTGAACTTGCCCCCGGCATGCAGCGTCGTCATGATGACTTCGAGCGCAGAGCGGTCAGGGAAGCGCGGATGCGGATCCACCGGGATGCCCCGGCCGTTGTCTGCAACCGACAGGAAACCGTCAGCGCCGACATGTATCTCTATGCGGTTCGCATGGCCGGCAACCGCTTCATCCATGGAATTGTCGAGCACTTCGGCAAACAGGTGGTGCATCGCCCGCTCGTCGGTTCCGCCGATATACATGCCGGGGCGGCGGCGCACAGGTTCGAGGCCTTCAAGGACCTCGATGTCCTTGGCAGTGTAACCTGAGGCGTCAGGGGTCATGTCGTCGAAGAGCTTTGCCTGGTTTGAACTCGCCATGGTACCCCCTTAAGCCGACTCGCCAACCTCGAGAGGGATTCATGGCCGTTACGATTAACGATCAATTAACTCTGCCGAGCGGACTGGTCCTGAAGAACCGTCTCGTCAAGGCGGCGATGACAGAATGCATTGCCGGGCCGGATGGCCGGGCGCATGAAGGCCACGTGCGGCTCTACGGGCGCTGGGCACGGGGCGGCGTCGGCCTGCAAATCACCGGCAACGTCCAGGTCGACCGGCGCCATCTCGAGGATCCCCAGAATGTCGTGATTGACGGCCGGCTCTCGAACGAGGAGATGGCCCTGCTCGCACGCTGGGCCGAAGCAGGCTCTTCGGACGGTTGCAGGATCATCGTCCAGCTTTCCCATGCCGGGCGGCAGACGCCGAAGGCGGTGAACGATGCGCCGAAATCTGCCAGCGATATCATTCTCGACATGCCGGGCGGCCAGTTTGCCAAGCCCGTCCCGATGACCGGGGCCGAGATCGAGGCCCTGGTGAGAGCCTTCGCGAATGCCGCGAGCGTCGTGCGCGATGCCGGCTTCCACGGCGTCCAGATACACGGCGCGCACGGCTATCTCGTCTCGCAGTTCCTTTCGCCGCTCGCCAACCGGCGCACCGACAAGTGGGGCGGCTCACTCGCGAACCGGGCGCGGCTCCTCCTCGACATCATACGAGCTGTCAAGTCCGCGACGGGACAGGGTTTCTCGGTATCCGCGAAGCTCAATTCGTCAGATTTCCAAAGGGGCGGCTTCACGCATGAGGAATGCCTTGAGGTTATCGATCTCCTGAACAGTGAAGGGCTCGACTTCCTCGAGGTCTCCGGAGGCAATTACGAGCAACCGAAAATGGCCGGCATAGACGGGCTGAAAGCGGCGCCGACCGAGGAACTGCACGAGAGCACGAAGGCGCGCGAGGCCTATTTTGCCGCTTATGCCGCGAGCGTCCGGAAACGGGCGAAGATGCCGGTCATGGTTACCGGCGGTTTCCGTACCCGGGTCGCCATGGATGCCGTCCTTGCCGACGGCGACTGCGACCTGATCGGGCTTGCGCGCCCGCTCTGCGCCGATCCGGGTGCGGCCGGCAAGCTTATGTCCGGCGAGATTCTCGGCACGACAGACTGGGAGAACCGGCTGCGGCTCGGGCCGACGCGCTGGCTCGGCCCGAACTCGCCGGTCGGTCTCGTCAAGGCGATCAACGGCTTTGGCATGATGGGCTGGTTCGGGGCGCAGATCGAACGGCTGGCTGATGGCAAGGATCCGGATACGGCCCTCGGCGTCTTCCCGGCCTTTATCGGCGCGCAGGCCCGGCGGGCCAAGGCGGCCAGGGTCTACCGGGAGACTCTCGGCCTCTAGCCGAACAGCCCGCGGCGCTTCAGCCGGCGCTCGCAGCCGTCAAGCTGGCGCTCAAATCGCCCGGCATCGGCCGCGACCCGGTCGGCAACAGCAATAAGGGCACGGTCAGACTGCCAGCCGCCGCTCGAATAGCCTCCCGGACCCTCATGATAGGCAAGGTATTGGGCGCGCGCATTGCCGGGCGCAATACCGGTCAGGCGGGACGAGCGGGCGATGTACCAGCCGACAAAATCGACCGAGTCGGAAAAGTCCTTGCGGTCAGCGTCGCGGTTGCCGGTCGCGTCGCGATATTCGTCCCAGGTTCCGTCGAGCGCCTGCGCATAACCGTAAGCCGATGACGGGCGCCTGCCGCGGACGAGGCCGAGGAATCGCCGGTCGCCGCGCGCCGGGCGGGCTTCGCGGTCAAAACCGGATTCCTGCTTGATGATGGCCATCTGGACGGCAACCGGCGCGCCCCAGCGGTCTTCGGCGCGGGCGGCCGCCCGGTACCAGCTTTTCCGCCCGTCGAAGATCTCGCAGACATTGTCCTGCTCGGACGCGGTCGGCGGGGCCGTGGCGCAAGCGGCGAGGAAAAGGCTTGCGGCGAACGCCGCTGCAAGAAATCGAACCATGTCGGACCTTGCCACTCCGGCACGGCATCAATCAACCGCGATCCGGTTCCGCCTGATTACGTCTCAGATAAAAAAAGGCCGGAGCGCGAGGCTCCGGCCAGTCTCAAGGCTAGTACAGGGAGGAAACGACTAGCACTTGTAATACATGTCGAACTCGACGGGGTGCGGGTGCAATTGAAGCCGGTGCACGTCCTGCATCTTGAGCTCGATATAGGAATCGATCTGGTCGTCGTCGAAGACGCCGCCCTTCTTCAGGAACTCCCGGTCGGCATCGAGGGCCTCGAGCGCTTCCCGAAGCGAACCGCACACCTGCGGGATGGATTTGGCTTCCTCGGCAGGCAGGTCGTAGAGGTCCTTGTCCATCGGATCGCCGGGGTGGATCTTGTTCTCGATGCCGTCGAGCCCGGCCATGAGGAGTGCGGCAAAGGCAAGATAGGGGTTCGCCGCCGGGTCCGGGAAGCGGGTCTCGATGCGCTTGGCCTTCGCGCCGGTCGCAAAGGGGATGCGGATCGAAGCGGACCGATTGCGCGACGAATAAGCGAGCATGACCGGTGCCTCGAAGCCGGGAACCAGGCGCTTGTAGGAATTGGTCGCCGGATTGGTGATCGCGTTCAGGGACTTGGCATGCTTGATGATGCCGCCAATATAATAGAGGCATGTCTCCGAGAGGTCGGCATAGCCGGACCCGGCGAACAGGGGATTGCCGCCTTTCCAGATCGACTGGTGCACATGCATCCCTGAGCCGTTGTCGTTGAAATAGGGCTTCGGCATGAAGGTCGCCGTCTTGCCATACTGCGCGGCGACGTTGTGGATGACGTATTTGTAGAGCTGCATCCGGTCGGCCATGACCGTCAGGGTCGAGAATTTCAGGCCAAGCTCATGCTGGGCCGGGGCAACCTCGTGATGGTGCTTTTCCGGGTCGAGGCCGATCTCTCCCATGATGGTGAGCATTTCGGAGCGCATGTCCTGTTCCGAATCGATCGGCGGAACCGGAAAATAGCCGCCCTTGGGCCCTGGCCGGTGGCCCATATTGCCCATTTCATACTCGCGTCCGGTATTGGCGGGCAGTTCGGTGGAATCGAAGCTGTAGCCAGTATTGTGGGGCGCGGTCGTCCAGCGGACATCGTCAAAGACAAAGAACTCAGCTTCCGGGCCGAAGAACGCCGTGTCGCCGACGCCCGAAGCCTTCAGGTAGTTTTCCGCTTTCTTGGCGGTCGTGCGCGGGTCGCGGCCATAGGCTTGTCCGGTGACCGGGTCGAGAATATCGCAGAACACGACGAGGGTCGTCTGCTGGAAGAAAGGATCGATGAAGGCTGTCTTTGTATCCGGCATAAGCGTCATGTCGGACTCGTTGATCGCTTTCCAGCCGGAAATCGACGAACCGTCGAACATCTGGCCATCCTCGAAGAAGCCTTCCCCGACCATGTTCTTGTGGAAGGACACGTGCTGGAGCTTGCCGCGCGGATCGGTGAACCGCAGGTCGACATACTCGACGTCCTTTTCCTTCATCAGCTTGTAGAGATCTGACATGGGTTGCCCTCCATCTGTTCGTCAGTTGTCCGGGCAGAATCGCTCCGGCGCAATCTTGTCCTTTTCATCGCCTAAAGCGCCTGTTCGCCGCGCTCGCCTGTCCTGATCCGGACCGCTTCGGAAATGTCGGTAACGAAAATCTTGCCGTCACCGATCTTGCCGGTATGCGCGGCCTTGCTGATCGCTTCAATCGCCGAATCCAGCGCGCTGTCCGAGACAATCACCTCGATCTTCAGCTTTGGGAGAAAGTCGACCACATATTCTGCACCGCGATAAAGCTCGGTATGGCCGCGCTGTCGGCCAAAGCCCTTGGCTTCCAGAACCGTCATGCCCTGCATGCCGACGCCGTGAAGGGCTTCCTTCACATCGTCAAGCTTGAACGGCTTTATGATAGCCTCGATCTTCTTCATGTCAGGTTTCCTGCCCCGGTGAACGATCCGGACCCCACCTATCCGCACGAGGCCCGCCGGGTCGAGAGGCGGCTGGCAAATGCCGGAAGGACCGGGTCCTGCTGACCAATCCTGAGGCGGTGTTGCCTTGGTACTGTGCAAGCGGGCGGTCGACAAAAACAATGACGCGCGCGTCACTTTTTGCTAGAGTGCCTTAAGCAGGGATTTTCCAGCCATGACCGTCTCAGACATCCATATTGACCCAGCGCGCAGCCGCCCGGCCTTCCGCCCGCTGAAGGCCTGGAACCATATGCAGCGCCTGCTCGCCGACAAGGAGGACACCGAACAGGTCTTCCACATCATCGAGGCGCTCAACGGGCGCTCGCTGGAGCGGAACTTCCGGGCTTTCTCGGCAACCCCGGGCGGGCAGTCGGCCCTGCGGGCGCGGGCGGACCTTCCCTCCCGGCTTGACCAGCATGACTGGATCCGCGCACTGCCCGAAGGAACCGTCGGGCGGGCCTATGTGGATTTCATGGAGCGGGAAGGCCTGACCGCGCAGGGGCTTGTCGACGAGAGCCGCAAGATGCGGCGGCACCTGCCGGATTACCGCGACGACCTCGCCTGGTTCGGCGACCGGCTGCGCGACACGCACGACCTCTTTCATGTCCTTTCGGGCTATGGCCGGGACGCGCTCGGCGAGGCGAGCCTCCTTGCCTTTTCGCACGGCCAGAACCCCGGGCCCGGCGTTATCTTCATCGCTTTCATCGGCAGCCGCCAGATTGCAAAGGCCGTCCCGGAGGAAGCCGGCGTCATGGCCTGTTTCCGCGAGGGCCTGAGAAACGGCCGGGCAGCGGCGAAGATTGCCGAACAGGATATTTTCGCGCTTCTGGAAGAGCCTCTGGGGAGCGCGCGCGACCGGCTGCGGATCGCCGAACCGGCGGCCTACCGGCGGGCGCTGCAGGTCTGCGCGGCTGCCGGCGTGCCCCGCAAGGACATCCGCCCGGTGGCGGCGTGATCTTTCTTGTGCGCCATGGCGAGGCGGCGGCTGGCTGGGGCGACCACCCCGATCCTGCGCTCAGCGGGACCGGCCTGGTCCAGGCCAGGTCAGTTGCGAGCGAACTGTCAGGTCTTGGTGCCACGGCTGCGGTGTGCAGCCCGATGCTGAGGTGCCGCGAAACGGCGCGGGCCTTCGAGGATCTGACAGGCACGATTGCCCGGGTCGATCCGGCGGTCTCCGAGATCGTGACGCCGCCGGAGGTCCGTGACCGCGGAGGCTGGCTTCGCGGCGTCATGTCGGGCGACTGGCCGGAACACCTGCTCGCCTGGCGGGAGCATGCTTTTGCGGCGGTCGATGCCCTGCCATCTGGGACGGCCGTATTCAGCCATTTCGTCGCGATCAACGCGATTGTCAGCCGGGTACTCGGCGATCCGCGAACGCTCGTCTTCCGTCCCGGCCATTGTTCTGTGACGGTGCTCGGCCGGGACGGCGGCAGGCTCTCGCTCCTGCGCCTTGGCGAAGCGGGCGAGACCCGGGTCTTGTAGCCCGCCCGGCGCTGGTCTAAGGCCAAGCCCGGACCTTGCGGATGTGGCGGAACTGGTAGACGCACTGGATTTAGGTTCCAGCGCCGCGAGGCGTGGAGGTTCGACTCCTCTCATCCGCACCATTCGACGCCGCTTCGCGCCAGCGAATGATTTGATCCGGTGGATCAAATCAAGGCGGCGAATGCCCCCGGCAGGGGGCTGTATCGTTCTTCATTTTTCTTCCGGCACGCCTTTTCGTGGTTGCATGTCGCCCGCATCAAAGGGCTGCAAAGTCCACCTCGCCGGTCCGGTCGAGCGTCCGGGACGTGTCTTCCAGTTCGTATTTCAGCCCCGAGGCACAATTGAACAGCATGGCCTGCTCGTCCTTGTCGATAAGCCCGGCAGCAAGGGCCGACTTGTAGGCGGCGAGCGTTGCTGCGCCTTCCGGGCAAAGCAGGAAGCCGTCTTCGAGAAGGGCCTGGCGGCGGGCGACAAGACTGTCGGCGTCATCGACGGCCATGGCGAACCCGCCGCTTTCCCGCACACTGTCGAGGATCATGAAATCGCCGATCGCCGCCGGGACACGGATGCCCGACGCCCAGGTCGACGCATTTTCCCAGCGAGGCGCCTGGCGCTGCCCTGCCTCGAAGGCCCGGACAATCGGGGCGCAGCCGCTCGCCTGAACGGCGACCATGCGCGGCAATTTCCCCTCGAGAAAGCCGATCTCCCGCAATTCCCTGAAACCCTTCCACATGCCGATGAGGCCCGTGCCGCCGCCGGTCGGGTAGAGAATGACATCCGGCAGTTTCCAGCCGAGCTGGCGGGCGAGTTCGAGGCCCATCGTCTTCTTGCCCTCGATCCGGTAGGGCTCCTTCAGGGTTGAGACATCGAACCAGCCGTTGCGTCGGCACGCTTCGCCCACAATCTTCCCGCAATCGTCGATCAGCCCGTTCACGCGGTAGACCCGCGCCCCGGCCATGGACATTTCGGCGACATTGACCGGCACGGTATCGTCCGGGCAGAGTATGACCGCTTCCATCCCGGCCCGCCTGGCATAGGCAGCAAGCGCGGCCCCGGCATTGCCATTGGTCGGCATGGCGAGCGTTTTCAGGCCGAACTCCCTGGCCATGCTGACGGCCATGGCGATGCCGCGCGCCTTGAAGCATCCGGTCGGCAGGCGGCCTTCATCCTTGACGAGGAGTCGGCCCGGTGTCGCGCCGCTGGCTGCTGCAGTCCCCGGAAGGGTCACGAGCGGGGTCTCGGTCTCGCCAAGCGAGACCCGGTTGGCAGCGTGGTCGGCCAGGGGGAGAAGCTCGGCAAACTGCCACATGTCCCGTTCGCGCCGGTCAAGCGCATCCCGGTCGAGGGCCTTAGCAATGGCTGGGAGGTCATAGCGCACCCAGTACGGCTTGCCCGCCGGGGAGAGACCGTGGGGGACGCCGGCGCTGGCGCGCTCCCCGCTCCATGCGCATTCGAGATGGCTGGTAAATGTCTGTTGCGTGGCCATCGCCCGTCCTCCTGTCAGCCTTGCCGGAAAGTGTTGCAGGTGATCGGCGCACAGGCCCCCTGCGTCAAGGCGCGTCCGCCCCCGGAATGTCAGGGCTGCGCAGGTTGTTCCTTGGGTCTTCGAGGAGGAGATAAAGAACATTGTTCGTGAATTCGGGATCGGATGTCAGGCCGATATGGTTTGCGGCGAGGAACGTGACGCCCGTCCATTCGACCGGGGAGACGAGCACAGGCTGCCAGTCCCCTGCGACCCGCTCGTCGAGGAGGGCGCTCTCGCGCGTCACCTGCTCGTCGCCGGGAGCATATTGCGCGACCCTGACCTTGCCGGTATCCCGGTTGACTTCGACGACGGAGGGGGTCGGCTCGGCATCGCCGGCGACAAGAAACAGTTCAACCCCCGGCGGCGGGCTCGCGGGGCGATCGAGCGCGGCATGGAAATGGCGGGCCCGCTTGAGCGCGGCGGCCTGGTAGGCAGCGGCGATGGCCCGCCGGTCTTCGTCCGAGGCTGCGTCGGGCAGGGCGGCCCGCAGGAACCGCCGGACATCGGGCGACCCGGATGACAGGCCCCAGCCATAACGCTGCCACAGGGAGGGGTCGTAGATGTCCGCGACGGCAGTCCCGTCGTCGCCGTAACGCACTGGCCGGTGCCGGGTGCGCGGCAGGAGCTGGTAGATCGAGGGGAATGTCCCGAGTATCTCGGCGGGGTATCGCGGGATAAGCGGGCGGCCGGGCTCGTAGCCGGAAATCAGTTGCTCGAAGGCGCCGGCGGCTCCGCCGTTCGGTGTGCCCACGAGAATGAGGCGCTCGATGGTTTCCGCACCCGCCCAGGTGAGCGGCGGCGCCTCGCCGTTCTCGCCGAGGTCGGCTGCACCATAGCGCAGGTAGTACCGCGCGATAAGTCCGCCCATGGAATGCGCGACGATGTCGAACTTGATGTCGTCCTTGTCGATCCCGTAGCGCGTCTTGTATTCGCGCCGGACATAGGCGCGGCGGGCCTCGATGAACTCGGCGAGGCGGGCGGCGTTCTCGACATTGTCCCGCCGCCAGTCATAGTCGAACTGGAAACAGGTGAAATGCCCGTCGCCATAATCGACGGCACTGAGCCCGAGACCCTCGTCGCGATAGCCGCCGGCGCCGAGCGTCGCGAGAATGCCGGCATAGGCCCGCACGCTAAGCGGAATGCCGAGCAGGTTGATCTGGACCGCTTCGAGAACGCCGTCCGGCCTGACTTCGTCCGCCGTGTCGCGAAACGAGTGTGCAGCATCTATCGGAAGCGCAATGAGGACGGCATCCCTCGCGTCCTGCGGGTCGGCATAGGTGCCACCAAACGCGCCCCATACGACGCGGCCGCTCGCCTCGTCGACAAGCCGCGAGCCGAGAATTCCGGGGATGACGATCACCGGGTTGCGATCCGGCAGGTGATATTGCGCCGATTCGAGATAGATGAGCTTCAGGTCGCTCGCCGGGGTGCTCGCGCAGGCCCCTGCCGCCACCAGCAATATGCCTGCCCGCCACAGGCGCAAAAGTGCCAAGCCCCTAGCCATCGCGATCCTCCTCGATCACTCGGCACGGATTGCGCCCCTGACTTGCCGTTCAAGTCAAACGACAAGCCCGTGAGCGGCACGGCCCGGCCTTCAGGCGAGCGGGTAGTCCGCTTCCGCGACATAACGGGACGGACCGCGTCCGAAATGGCTGGAATAAAGATGGAAACGATCAACCCAGAACTCCGGCGTGCGGAAGCCTGCTAGCCCGCCCGTGAAGGCCTCGGCGGCGGCGAGCGGCGTTGCGTGGCAATAGGCGAGGGTTACATGCGGGCGGAACGGGCGTGGCTCGCGCGCAAACCCGAGACGCCGTGCGGCACGCTCGCAGGCGGCGGCGAGGCTTTCGAGCGCCTCGTTCGGGCCGAGCCCTACCCAGAGCGTCGTCGGTTCCCGCCGTCCGAACCAGCCGCCGCCGTCTATCGCGAGTTTCATCTGCCGAGCCTTTATCTCCCCGAGCGCCGCGTCGAGTTCCTCGGCGAGGTGCCGGTCCGTCTCGCCGAAGAAGCGCAAGGTAACATGAAAGTTTTCCGGCGGCCGCCAGCTTGCACCGGCCACGCCTTTCTGGAGCGGCACCAGGAGCGCCCCAACATGGGGCGGCACGGGCAGGGCGGCGAACAGGCGGTACACCGGGTCACGCGCACGGCGAGCGGTGGACTGCCTCAAGCGCGTTGACGCCTTGTTCGAGCTCTTCGGTCCAGTCAAGATCGAACGCATCGATGCAGGTTTTCAGCTGGTCCAGACTGGTCGCGCCGATTATGGTTGATGTGGTGAACGGCCGAGTGTCGCAGAACCTGATCGCGAGATGGGCGGGGTCGATGCCGCGTTCGGCAGCAAAGTCCACATAGGCATTGATGGCCGTTTCTGCGCCCGGGCCTTCATAGCGCTGGAGCCGGTCGAACAATTGCTTGCGCGAGCCTTTCGGGAGCGTGCCGTCCCGGTACTTGCCGGTCAGGTAGCCCTGGCCGAGCGGGGAATAGGCGAGAAGGCCAACCCCTTCTCGCATGGCAATCTCGCTGAGCCCCGTCTCGAAGGTCCGGTTGACGAGATTGTAGGCATTCTGGATCGACTGCATGCGCGGCAGGCCGCGTGCATCGCTTTCAGCGAGGAAGCGCATGACGCCGAACGGGGTCTCGTTGGAGACGCCGACATGGCGGATGCGCCCGGCTTTCACATGCGCGTCGAGATGGGCAAGCACGTCCTCGAACGGTTCGTAGGGATGGCTGTAGGATTTCGCATCGAGCTTCTGGCCGAACAGCGGGACGGGCCGGTCCGGCCAGTGGAGCTGGTAGAGATCGATATAGTCGGTCTGCAGGCGGTTCAGGCTCTTCAGAACGGCTTCGTCGATCTGGTCTTTCGTATGCCGGGTCCACTCGACCTTGCTGTCCCGGGTCCAGATCATCTTCGAGAGACCTGCGATTTTGGTGGCGAGAATCACGTCTTTGCGGCGGCCGGTTCTCCTGAACCAGGTGCCGATGATCCGCTCCGTATTGCCCTGCGTCTCCGGGGCGGGCGGGATCGAGTACATTTCCGCCGTGTCCCAGAAGGTCACCCCGCGCTCCAGGGCATAATCCATCTGGGCATGGCCTTCCGCTTCGGTGTTCTGAGTGCCCCATGTCATTGTGCCGAGGCAGCAGGAGGTGACGCGAAGATCGCTTCGTCCGAGCGGACGCAGGTCGATTGCCATGGTTTGTTAATCCTTTCAGGGAGAAATTGCCTTGTTTTAATGGCCCTCAGGGCGCCGGGCCTCCGGTTTTGCTTGCACAGTTGCGGCAGGATCACAATATTAGGCCCAAGCACTCCTCCGGGAGTGACAACAGGAAGGGATTGTCTGCAAGATGAACGATTTCAACCGACAATATGGTCTCGCTTCCGACCGCGCCGCCGGACGGGCCATGGACATGTCGACCGATGCCGGGCTGAGAGGCTTCATGCTCGGCGTCTACAACAAGCTAGCGCTCGGGATTGCCCTGGCGGGCATTCTCGCTTTCGTTGCCGGAACGGTTCCGGCGGTCTCGGCCGTCGTGTTCGGCACGCCGGTTTTCTATGTCGTGCAGTGGGGGCCGATCGCGCTCCTCGTCGGCTCGATGTTCTTCATGAAGAACCCGTCGCCGACCGGAACAGCGCTCCTCTACTGGGCAATCGTGACCATGATCGGCCTCGGCCTCGGCATCTGGGTTGCCATGGCTGAACAGGCGACCGGCTTTGCCACGCGCGGCGGGGTCAGCGGCTCACTCACCTATGTGACGATTGCCAAGGCTTTCTTCATTACCGCCTCGGCCTTCGGGGCCCTGTCCCTGTTTGGCTATACGACCAAGCGCAACCTCACCGGCATCGGCAGCTTTGCCGTGATGGCGATGTGGGGCGTGCTCGCGCTGTCGCTGCTGAACCTCATCCTGCCGCCGTCCGGCATGTTCGAGTGGATCATCATGGGTGCCGTGTTCATTCTGTCCGCCGCGATCGTGGCCTGGCAGACGCAGGAACTTAAGGAAGGTTACTACCAGCTCGCCGGTGACCAGCGCGGCATGGCCGTGATGACCAACTGGGGCGCGCTGAACTTCTTCATCAGCTTCGTCAACATGTTTCGTGTTGTCCTGATGCTCTTGTCCTCGCGCGAATAGTCGGGGCCGGGCCAAGAACGAGAAAGGCCGGAGCGAGTGATCGTTCCGGCCTTTCCTATTCTTCGAGCAACTCGCCGATGACGCGGACTTGCGTCTCGAAGGCAGGTGTGCCCGGTGCGATCAGTTCGACATGTCCTGTCGCGCCAATGCCGACATAGCTGGCCGTGCCGCCGGCAGCCTTCACAAGCTCCGTATAAGCAAGCCCGAGTTCCGGCGGGGCGATCCGGTCCTGCCCGCCGTTGATGCTGACCTGCATGGCCGGGGCAGGCTGCAGGCGGGCCGGAGATGTATCGGCAAACACGTCCGGGCGGGTCTCGCTTGCCGGGCCGGTCAGGCTCGCGGAAATATCGGAAAGGCAGGATTGAAGCGTGACGGGTTCGGAGGCTTCGAGATCAGCCAGCCCGCCGACATTCAGGACGCCATGCAAGGGCAGCGGCGAGGGATCATGCAGCAGGCTTGTCCCCGGCAGGTTCGGGCGCGCCGCAAGCCACGCGGCAAGGTGCCCGCCGGCCGAATGGCCATAGGCGACGATGCGCCCGGTCTTGAGGCCGAGGTCCGCACCCGCCTCGCCGAGAAGGTCCGCGGCTGCCGCGACATCCAGAAACGTGCCCGGATAGCCGCCGCCGTCCTCGTCGACGCCGCGATATTCCACGTTCCAGACCGCATAGCCGCGCGACCTGAGATCGGCCGCGGCATGGTTCATCAGCGTCCGGTCGGCGATGGCCTTCTGCCAGCACCCGCCATGGATCATCAGGACGACAGGGTGAGGACCTTCCCCGTCCGGCAGCCAGAGATCGGCGACCTGGGCCGGATGCTCGCCATAGGCAAAGGTTCGGTCCGGCATGGGCAAGGGGCGCGATGTCAGATCCGTCCAAGTCATCAGGGCTGGTGCATTGCCAGCCGTTTCCTGTTCAGGCGAGACTGCCGCGCAAGCGGCAAGGGCCGAACCTGCCAGTGCGAGAAGCCAACCGAGCCGACCCATCCGCTTCTCCCTCCAAATTCCGTCGCCCGGCCTTGATGTCTGTGCCAGAACGAGGAAATGACAGGTTTCACTTTGCCGAAATCGCGCGCCGAGGCAATCGCGCTCGACCGGGCCGATCCACTCGGCGCGGCCCGTGCCATGTTTCACGTGCCGGACGGCACCATCTATCTGGTCGGCCATTCCCTTGGGCCGGCATCGGCCGCTTCGCTCGAACGCGTCCGCGCTGCGGCGGCGACCGAATGGGCGAACGGTCTTGTCGGGTCCTGGAATGCGGCTGGCTGGATCGATCTTGCATCGCGCGTCGGCGCGCGGATTGCTCGGCTCATCGGGGCCAAGGCGGACGAGGTACTCGTCTGCGACTCGGTGTCGGTAAACCTTTTCAAGCTCGCTGCAGCGGCCCTGCCGCTCGCGAGAACACGGAGTATCCTCGTTGGTGCGGACGAGTTTCCGACCGACCAGTACGTCGCCGAGGGGCTGGCCGGTTTGACAGGTGCGGACTTCACGCGATTTTCTGCCGACGAAGTTGCGGCATCCCTGGCAAGCGGCGGCGTGCTGATCCGCAGTGCCGCCAGCTACCGGACGGGCGAGATTGCCGACATGGCCGGGTTCGAGATGCGCGCAAGGGAGAATGGCACGGTCATCATCTGGGACCTCAGCCACGCAACCGGCATCGTTCCGGGTGACCTCAATGGCGCAGGCGCGCGCCTGGCAGCAGGATGCACCTACAAGTATCTGAATGGCGGGCCGGGCGCGCCGGCCTTCGTCCATGTCGCGCGCGACCTCGCGGACCGCTTGCAGACCCCGCTCCCCGGCTGGCTCGGCCATGCGAGGCCCTTCGCCTTCGAGCCCGGCTATGAGCCCGCCCCCGGGATCGCCCGCTTCGCTGCCGGGACGCCCGGCATCCTGTCGCTCGCCGCGCTCGACGGGGCGCTCGACGCGTTGGAGGGCATATCGGTTGCCAGCCTTGCCGAAAAGTCGCGGCGGCTTGGTGATGTATGTCTAGCAGGCGCGGACAGGATTGGGCTTGAAGCCGTCGTACCGGCCGACCGCTCGCGCCGGGGCGGGCATGTCAGCTTCCGTCACGCTTCCGGCTATCCGCTCGTCCGGGCGCTTGCCGCGCGCGGCGTGCTGGCCGATTTCCGCGAGCCGGACACGATCCGGTTCGGCCTCTCGCCGCTCTTCCTGTCATTCGCCGACATCTGGGAAGCGATGGATGCTCTGGCCGGCGTCCTCGCCAACGGCGAGCACGAGAGGCCGGAATTCAAGGTCCGCCAGAAGGTGACTTGAGCAGGGGCGCTATTCCGCCGCGATCTTTTCCGGCATGTCCCTCAGAATCAGTTTCGCGCTCTCGTTCGGGACGATGAACAAGGTTTCCCCGCAGGTCGCCTCGAAACGGTCCAGCAGCTCGCCTGCGCGGATACTGCCGGTCTTGGCGAGATGCATTTCGAGGAGCAGGCGGAAGCGCTCGACATGGCGCCCAGCCATGCCTGCGAGGGCATGCCAGGTGATCCCGTCGGGATTGGCGACGGCCTCGAACCGGGCGTCCGGGTCCCAGACCCAGGCGACGCCCCCGGTCATGCCCGCTCCGAAATTGTCGCCGACCGGACCAAGGATCGCGACCTCACCGCCGGTCATGTACTCGCAGCCGTTTGCGCCGACACCCTCGACGACCGCGCTTGCGCCGGAATTTCTCACTGCAAAGCGCACACCGGCCGTGCCGGCCGCGAATAGGCGTCCGGACGTCGCGCCGTATAGGCAGGTATTGCCGATAATGGCATTGTCGGCTGCCACGAACCGGGCGTCTCTCGGCGGCCTCGCAATGATCGTTGCACCGGACAAGCCCTTGCCGACATAATCATTGGCATCGCCCGTGACATCAAGGGTCAGCCCTTGCACGGCGAAAGCCCCGAGCGACTGGCCGGCCGAACCTTCTAGGCGGATATGCAGGCGATTTTCCGGCAGGGCATGCTGGCCGAACTTGCGCACGATAGCCGACGATGCGCGCGTGCCTATGGCGCGCTGCACATTGCGCACGCCATAGGCGAGCTGCATCTTTTCCCCGCGCGTGAAGAAAGGCTCGGCATCCCGAAGGATCTGGGCGTCGAGCGTGTCCGGTACCTCGTTCCGCCGGTTCGGCTGGTAGCGCACGCCATCGCGGACACCGACCTGGACAAGCAGCGGGTTCAGGTCGAGATCGTCGAGATGGGTTGCGCCGCGCGACACCTGTGTCAGCAGGTCAGAGCGCCCGATGGCTTCGTCGAGGCTCGACAGTCCGAGAGAGGCGAGCGTCTCGCGGACATCCTCGGCGATGAAGCTCATCAGGTTGACGACCTTGTCCGGATTGCCGGTAAACCTTGCCCGCAAGGCCTCGTCCTGTGTGCAGACCCCGACCGGGCAGGTGTTCGAGTGACACTGGCGCACCATGATGCAGCCCATGGCAACCAGGGAAGCCGTGCCGATGCCGTATTCCTCCGCGCCGAGCATCGCCGCCATGACAATGTCGCGGCCAGTGCGCAGGCCGCCATCGGTACGCAGCGTGACATGGTCGCGAAGATTGTTCATCGACAGGACCTGGTGGGCTTCGGCAAGGCCAAGTTCCCAGGGCAGGCCTGCATATTTTATCGAGGTTTGCGGGCTCGCACCAGTGCCGCCGACATTGCCTGAAATGAGGATCACATCCGCCTTCGCCTTGGCGACGCCGGCCGCAATCGTGCCAACGCCGGAACGGGCGACGAGCTTCACGCAGACGCGGGCATCCGGATTGATCTGCTTCAGGTCATAGATGAGCTGGGCAAGGTCCTCGATCGAGTAGATGTCATGATGCGGCGGCGGCGAGATCAGCGTCACGCCCGGCGTCGCATGGCGGTTCTTCGCGATGAATTCGGTCACCTTGAAGCCCGGCAATTGCCCCCCCTCGCCAGGCTTTGCCCCTTGCGCCATCTTGATCTCGATCTCGCGACACTCGTTCAGGTATTCGGCCGTCACGCCGAAACGCCCCGACGCGACCTGCTTGACGGCGGAGTTCATGTTGTCACCGTTCGGCAGCGGCTTGTAGCGCTCGCGCACCTCGCCGCCTTCGCCGGAAACCGACTTCGCGCCAATCCGGTTCATGGCGATATTTAGCGTGCCATGGGCTTCCGGAGACAGCGCCCCGAGCGACATGCCGGGCGTCACGAAGCGCTTGCGGATCTCGTTGATGGACTGGACCTGGTCGGCAGGCCTTGCCGGACCGGCGGGCTTGAAGTCGAGCAGGTCGCGTAACTGTACGGGCGGCCGGTTGCCGAGCGCGGAGACATATTTGCGGAAAACCGCATAGTCGCCCGTATCGCAGGCCGCCTGCAGCATGTGTATGAGAGGTCCGTCGAGCGCATGCAGTTCGCCGGAGGCGCGAAGGCGGTAGAAGCCGCCGACGGGGAGCGCGACAGCATCGGTTCCGAACGCAGCCGCGTGGCGCACGAGCGCATTTTCTTCGAGCCCGGCCAGGCCCCGAAATGCGGCTCGTCATACCGGGGAAATAGTCGGCAACGAGGGCGCGTGACAGGCCGAGAGCCTCGAAATTGTAGCCGCCGCGATAGGAAGAGATGACCGAGATGCCCATCTTGGAGAGGATTTTCAGGAGCCCGGCCTCGACGGCGTCCTTGTAGTTCTTCACCGCCATGCCAAGCGACATGTCGCCGAACAGCCCGCGGGCATGGCGGTCTGCGATGGCGTCCTGCGCGAGATAGGCATTCACGCAAGTTGCCCCGACGCCGACGAGCACGGCAAAATAATGCGTGTCCATGCATTCGGCAGAGCGGACCGTGATCGAGCAGAAGCTGCGCAGGCCCTCGGCGACGAGGTGCGAGTGCACCGCCCCGGCGGCGAGGATCATCGGGATCGCGACCCGGCCCTCGCCCTGGTGCTCGTCGGTCAGGACGATGTGTTCGCGCCCGGCCCTGACGGCGTCCTCGGCCTCCGAGCGGATGAGGTCTATGGCGGTTTTCAGAGCTTCGCCATTTCCCGTCGCGCCGACTTCGGCGAACGTGCAGTCGATCTCGGTCAGTCCCTTGCCGATCACGCCCTTCAGGCGCTCGTACATGCCATTGGTCAGCATCGGGCTTTCGAGGACGAAGACATTGGTCTGGGCCTCGTCGGTCGTCAGGATGTTGCCGAGGTTCTTGAACCGGGTCTTGAGGCTCATCACGCGGTCTTCGCGCAACGGATCGATCGGCGGATTGGTAACCTGGCTGAAGTTCTGCCGGAAAAAATGCGAGAGCGGGCGGAACGTGTCCGAAAGAACGGCCGGGGCCGTGTCGTCGCCCATGGAGCCGACAGCTTCCTTGCCGGTCTCGGCCATGGGCGCAAGGATCAGTTCGAGGTCTTCCATCGTGACCCCGGCGGCGCTCTGGCGGCGGACGAGTTCCCTGCGCATGGCAAAGCGGACGGGTTCCGGTCCGGGGCCGATCTGCGGCTCGAGTTCGACAACGTTCTTCAGCCACTTTTCATATGGGTGCTCGGCCGCGAGAAGATCGACAATCTCGCGGTGCTCGTAGAATCTCCCGGTGCGCAGGTCTGCCGCGATCATCCCGCCGGCCGGTACGCGACCCTTGCGAACTATTGTGTCGCCGTTGAGCGGGCACATGCCGGCTTCGGATCCGACGGCGAGAATATTGTCGCTCGTCAGGGCATAGCGCAGCGGTCTGAGGCCATTGCGGTCGAGCCCGGCAATCGCCCAGCGCCCGTCATAGGCGGCAATCCCTGCCGGGCCGTCCCACGGCTCCATCACCGAATTGCAATAGGCATAAAGCGCCGCGTGCGTGTCCGGCATGATCGAGGCGCGCTTTGACCAGGCTTCCGGGATGAGCAGCGCCTTGGCCATCGGGGCGGTCCGTCCAGCCTTGCAGAGCATCTCGAAGACATTGTCGAGCGCGGCACTGTCAGACCCGCCCGGCAGGACAACCGGCTTCAGGTCGTCCTGATAGTCGCCAAAGCTTTCCGAGACCATCTTGATCTCGTGGCTCTTCAGCCAGTTCAAGTTGCCGCGCAGCGTGTTGATTTCGCCATTGTGGGCGAGCATCCGGAATGGCTGGGCGAGGGACCATTGCGGGAACGTGTTGGTCGAATAGCGCTGGTGGTAGATTGCTACCGAAGAGACGAACCGCTCGTCGCGCAGGTCGAGATAGAAATTGTCGATATCGGCGGCAAGGAACATGCCCTTGTAGATCAGCGACCGGTGGCTGAGCGAGCAGATGTAGAAAGCCGGAATGCTGGCCTCGCGGGCGAATTTTTCGATGCGGCGGCGGCAGATGTAGAGCGCGCGCTCCATGTCTTCGGCACTGCGGCCGAGCCCGTCGCGGAACATGACCTGTTCGATCTCCGGCCGCGTATCGGCCGCTTTCTGTCCGATGACGGAAATATCGACCGGCGGCTGGCGCCAGCCATAGATGTAGAAGCCCCGCGCAAGGATCTCGCGCTCCACTATGGTCCGGGCGGCTTCCTGGGCGGCGAGGTCGGTGCGCGGCAGGAAAATCTGCCCGACACAGATCGGGTCGTCCGTCGGCGTGTGGCCGGTCCGGGTGACCTGGTCGCGGAAGAAGGGCTGGGGGACATCGACGCGGATGCCTGCGCCGTCACCGGTCTTGCCGTCGGCATCGACTGCGCCGCACGGCGTTCCGCCGAGCGCGGAAACAAGACCGACCCCGCAGGCATCATGTTCGTCCGCCGGGTCATAGGCATGCGCGGCGACGAGCCGGTCGCGGTCTTGTTCGTAGTCGGAGAGCCAGTCAGTCATGTGTCGAAGCCTTGAATTCGGCGATGATTTCGGCGCCCGTGCGCCGCGGCGCATCATCGGCGAAATCATACCAGTGGAGTTTGTCGTCAAAAAAGATGTGCTCGCGGATCATGCTGAAGGCGTTCCGGTCAAAAGCGTGAACAGAGACGGCGACATTGGCGTCGCCCTTGATCCGCCAGAACAAGGTAGATCCGCAACCGGCACAAAATCCCCGCTCGGCAATCGAGGAACTTCCATACCAGGTCAGCATGGCTGACTCGCGAAACTCGAGACCGCCTGCGAAGAGCGCCGACATGAAAGGGCCACCTTGCCGCCGGCACATCTCGCAGTGGCAGATGTAACCGCCGTCCGGCGAGCCGAGCGCGTCGAATGTCACAGCGCCGCAAAGGCACGTCCCCTTCAATCGCTCAGTCATTGAGCTCGGCCCGACACTTCCAGACTCCCTAGTTCGCAGCGCGCGGCGACAAGCCGGTTGCGGTCTCGTTCGTAGTCGGAGAGCCAGTCAGTCATTCCGCCGCCACTTTCATGCTTTGCGCCATGGCCGCCATGTGCCGGTGCATTGCGTCGGCCGCGTCGCGCCCGTCCTTGATTGCCCAAACGACGAGCGAGCCGCCGCGCACGATGTCGCCGGCCGCGAAGACGCCGGGCAGGGCGGTCATCATGGTCGCGAAGTCGATCCGCACAGCGCCCCAGCGATTGACCGTCAGGTCTGGCTCGCCCCAGAGTGAAGGCAGGTCTTCCGGATCAAAACCGAGCGCCCGGATGACGAGGTCGGCTTTGATTTCAAATGTCTCGTCCGTGCCGACAGGGCTCTGGCGTCCGGACGCGTCGGCCGCCCCGAGGCGCATCCGGCGGGCCCGGACGGCTTTCAGCTTGCCGGTGCGCGCTGCGATGATTTCCTCCGGAGCGGCGAGCCATTCGAAGATGACGCCTTCTTCCTCGGCATTCTCGACCTCGCGGGCCGAGCCCGGCATGTTCGACCGGTCACGGCGATAGAGGCAGGTGACCGACTTTGCGCCCTGGCGGACAGCCGTGCGCACGCAGTCCATCGCCGTATCGCCGCCGCCTATCACGACAACGCGCTTGCCTTCGGCCGAAAGCGTGCCCTCCTCAAAAGCTGGCACGGTGTCGCCAAGGCCTTTGCGGTTCGAGGCGATGAGGAAGGCGAGCGCCTCGACGACACCGGCAAGATCAGCGCCTGGCACGTCGATGGTGCGGGGCTTATAAACGCCCGTCGCGATCAGGACCGTGTCATGAGCCTCGCGAAGCTTTGCAAAATCGGCAGGCGTTTCGATGCCTTGATTTAGCCGGAAGGCAATGCCGCCCTCCTCGAGATGCTTCATCCGACGCGCGACGACATGCTTTTCGAGCTTGAAGCCGGGAATGCCGTAGATGAGCAGTCCGCCAGCCCGGTCATAACGGTCGTAAATCGTCACGGAATAGCCCTTGCGGCGAAGCTGTTCGGCGGCAGCAAGCCCGGCAGGGCCTGCGCCAATGATGCCGGCCGACTGGCCGCGTTCGCGCGCCGGACGGATCGGCTCAATCCAGCCTTCCTCCCAGGCGGTGTCGGTCAGGTATTTCTCGATCGCGCCTATCGTCACGGTGCCGTGGCCGGACTGTTCGATCACACAGATGCCTTCGCAGAGCCTATCCTGAGGGCAGATGCGGCCGCAGATTTCAGGCATGTTGTTTGTTGCTGCAGACGCCTGGTAGGCTTCCTCGAGACGGCCATTGGCGGCGAGCAGAAGCCAGTCCGGAATATTGTTCGAGAGCGGGCAGCCTGACTGGCAGAACGGCACGCCGCATTGCGAACAGCGCGAAGCCTGGGCAGCGGCGGTCGCCGGGTCGAATTCGTCATAGATCTCGCGAAAGTCGACGCGCCGCTTGCCGACGCCGCGCTTGTCAGGCGTGCGCCGGTTCACGGATGTGAATTGGAGCATGTATTGCGGCACGCCAAGGCCTCCTGAAGGGAACTGATTGCGTTTTATGGGCCGCGCAGGGCCTTTGCAAGGCGAAACATGCCTATAGATATATATATGATATGTAGCTATCGCGAATGTTGAGTGGAGGCCGCAAGCGCAAGTCGTATTTCCTGTTATATGAGTACTAGATTGATATGTATGATCTGTCATGGCCAAGCGGTCCGAACCGCCTTATGGAACATGCTTGGCAAGTCAGAGTATGGAGCCGGTCAGGCCATGAGCTTCCTGCAATTGCTTGTCCTGTCGCTTGTCCAGGGCGTGACAGAATGGTTGCCGGTATCGTCGTCCGGACATGTCCTTCTGGTCGCGACCTGGTTCGGGCTTGCCGGCGATGACGAGCTTCTCCTCAATGCCATGGCGCATGTCGGCACGCTCGGCTCGGCGCTCGCCTATTTCTGGCGCGATGTCTGGCGCGCGCTTGCCGGGGCGGCCGGACTTGCCGGGCTCGGAAGCCGGGACGATGCCGACGCAGCGAACCGCCGCCTTGCCCTGCACATCATCGCCGCCACGCCGATTGCGCTCGCCCTCGCGGCGGGCTTCACGCTCCTGCCGGACACGGTCGGTAGCGCCATGCGCAGCCTGTGGGTCGTCATCGGCACAACGCTCGCCTTTGCGCTCGTCCTGTGGTGGGCGGACCGCAATCCCGAGGCGCGACGGACCACGGGCGACATGACCCTCGCCGATGCCGTTCTGATCGGCGCGACGCAGGGCATCGCCGCCATTCTCCCTGGCACGAGCCGCTCTGGAATCACCATGACGGCGGCCCGTGCGCGCGGCTTCTCGCGCACTG